>DIYZ01000276.1:11201-13433 GCA_002427845.1 Chloracidobacterium sp. UBA6041
CGAAGACCGAAGACAGTACGACTGACTACTAACCACTGACTACTGACCGCTTTTTATGTTCAGGCGAATTCAACACGTCCATTTTGTAGGCATTGGCGGCATCGGTATGTCCGGGATTGCCGAAGTGCTCATCAATTTGGGATTTCGCGTCTCCGGCTCAGACGCGAAAAAATCAAGCGTGACCGATCGTCTGCAAGCGATGGGTGTTGACTTTGCCGAAGGTCACGACGGTGCAAACGTTGGCGACGCGCATGTCGTCGTTCGTTCGACTGCCGTGCGTGATGACAACCCTGAGATCGTCGAAGCGCAACGACGCTCCATACCAGTAATCCCACGCGCGGAGATGTTGGCAGAGCTGATGCGTTTGAAGCCGCACACCGTCGCGGTTGCCGGTTCGCATGGGAAGACGACTACAACGTCAATGGTTGCGACGGTGCTGGGTCATGCGGGAATGGATCCAACCATCGTTGTTGGGGGCGTAGTGGGCGCCTTCGGATCAAATGCGCATTTGGGTACCAGTGATCTAATGGTTGTTGAAGCAGATGAAAGTGATCGCTCGTTTCTGATGCTGACACCCACGATTGCAGTCGTTACAAACATCGATCGCGAGCACATGGACTACTACCACGACATGGATGACGTACGCGCTTGCTTTACTGGTTTCGTGAACAAGGTGCCTTTTTATGGCGCGTCAGTTTTGTGTCTGGATGATCCGAACGTGCAAGCGATCATTCCCCAGGTTGAACGACGTCGCATTACTTATGGCTTGAGCGCACAGGCCGACATTTCGGCGCATGCGATTCGCTACGATGAAAATTTCGGATCGGTGTTTACCATCTGGCATGGAGCCGATGTCGTGGGTGATATCTCGTTGCGAGTGCCGGGACTGCATAACGTTTATAACGCCCTTGCCGCGATAGCCGTGGGGTTTGAATTGAATGTTTCCTTCGCGCAAATTGCCGGGGCGTTGGCGAGTTTTACGGGAGCTGGAAGACGGTTTCAATTCAAAGGGGAATCAGGCGGCGTAATGGTGGTTGACGACTATGGCCACCATCCGACCGAGGTCAAAGCGACGTTGGCGGCCGCGAAAATTGGCTCGGGCGGAAGACGCATCGTGGTGCTCTTTCAACCGCACCGCTACAGCCGGACGCACGATCTGATGGAAGAGTTTGCCCGCTCCTTCAATAATGCCGACACGCTTTTTGTCACCGACATCTACGCAGCCAGTGAAGATCCTATAGAAGGAACTACTGCGGAAACGTTGACCGCGGCCATCAAACGTTTCGGACACAAGGATGTGCGCTACGTTGGTGCACTGGAGAATGCCGCGGACGCTTTGCGGGATCATGTGCAGCCCGGTGACCTCGTGTTAACTCTAGGCGCGGGCACGGTAAACCGGGTGAGCGATCAATTATTGGCATTGCTTCGCGAGCGCGGCGAAGCGAAAAGTGTTTAGGATTTTGTGTAACGCAAACTGTTAGTTTGCGTTTGTGCTGCAAGTTATGAACAAAGCTGACGAAGAAAACAAGTTCGGCGAACGCGACAGAGCGTTGGAAGAGATCGCCAAACGACTGGGCGTGCGCGCGGAACGCGGACGACGTTTTGCCGAATTAACCAGTCTGCGCGTAGGCGGAAGTATTGATTGGGTCGTGTCGCCCGAAACGGAAGCACAAGCCGCCGCTCTCGTTCATGAAATGGACGTTGCCGGAATTGGGTGGCGCGCGCTCGGCTCCGGCAGCAACATTCTTGCCGATGACGGCGAGCACCATTACGTGGTTTTGAGTCTCAAGGACCTGAAAGGCGAACTCGAGTTCAGCGGCGAGCGCGTATCGGTTCCTGCTGGTTATTCACTGCCGCGACTATGCATCGATGTCGCGCGGCAGGGGCTCTCGGGAATAGAGGGGCTCGGCGGGATCCCCGGCACAGTCGGTGGTGCGCTCTGGATGAACGCAGGTGCTTATGGACACGAAATAGGCACCGTCACTGAGACAGTTCGCGTCGCGCGAGGTGGCCGGGTGGTGGAAGTACCCGGAAGCGACGTGCAGTGGAATTATCGTCACACATCGTTCAAAGAAGGCGAGTTGCTGTTGGGCGCGACGCTGCGTTTGACGCCCGACGATCCAGAAAAAATTCGCGCACGCATGGAAGATGCAAAATCTCGGAGGATGGCAACGCAGCCACACGGATCCCGATCGGCGGGGTGTTTTTTTTAAAAAACCCCCCCCCCCCCCC
>DIYZ01000276.1:13641-22683 GCA_002427845.1 Chloracidobacterium sp. UBA6041
GATCATAGATGATCTGGGAATGAAGGGATCGCGAAAGGGCAGTGCAGTCATTTCGCCCGTACATGCAAATTTTATTGTCACGGAAGGTGAGGGCGCGCGTGCCGAGGACGCACTCGCTTTGGCCGAAGAGGTGCGTGAGCGCGTGAAACGCGAGCAGGGAATTGAGCTCGAGTATGAAGTCGAGTTATGGCGTGCGAATGAATCGCGGAAGTCAACGACTGACGATGCAAATAAAAATGCAAACGAAGAGGAAGACGTAAAGTCAAACGGAAAGGAACCGCAGTGAGAGAGCAAGTTATCCCACACAAAGTTGGCAATCGTTCCGGACTGGCTGGCCAGCGCCGCGGAGGCGCCGCAACGCAAAAACCGGCGCGGCGTGAAAGCGGTAGCGGAGCGTTCGCATCGCGTGTTCGCGCGTTGCTTGGTTATCTTCCGGCCTTTCTCAAGTTCGCGCTCGCGATAGTTGTTGGGGTGCTTATTTTTGCGGGTTATCGCACGGCTGCGTCTGCCAGTTTCTTTCAAGTGCGGACCGTGGAAGTGCAAGGTACATCGCGCGTGTCCCTGGATGAAGTTCGAGCGCTCGTTCGCAAAGAAGTTGAGAAGACCGGAGTTTGGAAAGCCGACCTTCAGGGACTCAATTCACGGCTGGAGCATTTGCCTTGGGTGCGGACGGCGGTTGTTTCGCGTGTACTACCTGACGGAATCCGTGTTCGCATAGCTGAGCGCGTGCCACGCGTGGTCGTTCGTACAGCATCGGGTCGTTTTCGTTGGGTTGATGAGGATGTGGTACTCCTCGGCGAGATGTTGCCGACGGACCAGATACCCTCCTTCTTCCTGCGCGGCTTGAACGAAGAAGATTCTGAAATAGCCAGGCAGGAAAACCGCGAGCGACTGCAAAAGTTCATGGAACTTCAGCGCGATTGGGACGCGGCCGGCTTATCGGAACGCGTTAGCGAAGTGAATTTGATGGACCTTCGCGATGTTCGAGTGCAGTTGGCGGGAGACAATTCGCAGATCGAGGTCAGGCTGGGCTCTCGGGATCAAGCCGAACGACTAAAGGGGGCGCTTAAAGCGCTCGATGGGAAGGCGCAAGCGTCCTACGGTTCACTCATCAGTTATATCGATATGAATCAAGGCACGCGGGCGATTGTGGGTTTGACCTCCGGAGCACATACAACGAGCGCCGGCGGTCAACCTACGACTGCCACCGGCGCTCCGCCCACTGGACCACCCAGCGAGAAGAAGGTGGATCATGATCTTGCCGCTAATGCGGCGCGCATGAAAGCGAACCCGGAAGTAACCGGGACTTTGGAAAACAAGACGAAGAAAGATCGCAGCGACCGATCAACCACCGCGGGTAACAAGTCAGATAAGTCGCAGACTACAGCTCGCCGCAAACAATGATCGTTAGAGTGGTTCACTTTAAGGAGCACTGCTAAATGGCCAAGCGTACACAACACACAATCGGTCTCGACATTGGGACGAGCAGGGTGACGTGTATCGCTTGCGAACCCGGCGAAGGTGGATTGCTCGACATCGTCGGAATCGGCGAAGCCGAAGCACGTGGATTACGAAAAGGAGTCATCGTTAATCCAGATGCCGCGGTTGACGCAGTCAAGAAGGCGGTTGAAGAAGCTGAACGCATGAGTGGCATACAGGCTGAAGAAGTGACTATCAATCTCGCCGGTTCCCACATCCTCGGTTTCAATGGACAGGCTATCGTCGCTGTGTCCGGGCGCGACCGAGAAATCACATCCGAGGATGTACGCCGGGCGATCGATTCAGCGTGTGCGATTCAACTCCCGGCGGGACGCGAAATAGTAGATCGGTTGCCACAGGAGTTTATCGTCGACGATCAGGATGGCATCAATGATCCAGTAGGAATGATTGGCGCCAGGCTCGCTGTGAAAGTGCACATCGTCACCAGTCCGGTGACGGCGCGCCAAAATGCCATTAACGCGGTCAACCGAGCGGGGTTGATAGTTGCGGATATGGTTTTGGAGCAGTTGGCGGCGGCGGAAGCTTCCTTAACTGAAGATGACAAGGAGTTTGGCGCCGCTCTCGTGGATATCGGAGCGGAAACGACTGGCCTGGTCATTTATCAGCGTGGGGCGGTCCAGCATACAGCGGTGTTTCCCCTCGGCGGTTCTCATTTTACGAATGACATCGCTTTTGGTTTGCGCACTCCGATCCCGGACGCCGAAAAAATCAAGCGCACCGTAGGCTGTGCTTGCAGCACCTCGCTCTCGGAAATGCAACGAAGCGAACTAGTGGATGTTCCTTCAGTCGGCGGTCGCGCACCCCGACAATTGTCGCGCCAGATACTTTGCGACATTTTGCAGCCGCGCGCGGAAGAAGTATTGATGCACGTGGCTGACGAGATCAAAGACGCCGGTTGGGAAAGACAACTCTCGAGTGGAGTGGTCCTGACTGGGGGTGGAGCGCTGCTTAGCGGCATGACGGAAATCGCGGAGCAGGTTTTCGATGCTCCGGTCCGTGTTGGGTTTCCCGAGAGAGATCGGTTCGGGGGTTTGATCGAAGATGTCCAGAGTCCCGCCTGGGCCGCAGCCACGGGTCTCGCCCTGGTTGCGAGTCGCACTCAAGCCAGCGAGTTGCGCAGCGCGATGAGCCGCCGAGGTTCGACGGGCAAGCTCACGCATTTTGTTTCAAGATTTCGTAATCGTTTCAGTAGTATTTTTTGACAAGTTATTGTATGCTTTCGCCCCGGTCGCACAAGATATAGTCCGCAACATATCGATGCCGATGGCGCGAGCAACCCAACATAGAAGGAAGGGGCCCTGGAAGCCTTCCCGTTTCGGAAGAGAGGAAATGACTATGGCAGAGGACGCTCGTCAACTAAACAGAGGCATCAATATTTTTATTGATGACGATCCGCACCCGCTAGGCGCACGCATAAAAGTGATCGGCATCGGTGGCGGCGGCGGCAATGCGGTTAACCGCATGATTGAAGCCGGCATCGAGGGCATTGAGTTCCTTGTTGCCAACACAGACCTCCAGGCGCTGAAGCGCTCGAAAGCTCCGATAAAGATTCAACTCGGCAGTAAGCTCACCAAAGGCCTTGGAGCAGGCGCAAATCCTGGCGTGGGACGCGAAGCAGCGCTGGAGGACACGGACAAAATCATCGAAGTGCTTGAAGGCGCTGACATGGTTTTTGTTACGACCGGCCTGGGGGGCGGCACCGGCACGGGCGGTGCCCCAATCATCGCCTCACTGGCAACTGAACTGGAAGCATTGACGGTCGCAGTTGTAACCAAGCCCTTTCACTTCGAGGGTCGTCGCAGGATGCAACAGGCCGAACACGGACTGCGTGAGTTACGCGAGTGCGTGGACACGGTCATCACCATTCCAAATGAGCGCCTGTTACATACTGTCGGAAAAGATTCTTCACTGCCGGATTCCTTCGGAGTGGCGGACGACGTGCTCCGGCAGGCTGTACAGGGAATCAGCGATCTGATAACTGTTCCTGGTTTGATCAATCTCGACTTCGCGGATGTGAAATCGATCATGGCGGGAATGGGCATGGCCCTCATGGGCGCTGGTCGAGCACGCGGCGAAAATCGGGCTATCGAGGCAACGCAGCAGGCCATCTCGTCACCGCTACTCGAGGAAGCTACAATCCAGGGCGCCAAAGGTGTACTCATCAATATTACTGGCGGGCCTGACCTGACGCTCTATGAAGTGAACACGGCGTCCACCATCATCCGTGAAGCTGCGGACGAAGACGCAAACATAATCTTCGGCGCAGTTATTGACGAGAACATGCGCGACGAGATGAAGATTACCGTCATCGCCACTGGCTTTGGTGAGGAAGCCATTGCAGTCGCGTCCGCCGCAGCCGTTACGAGCATGCCGGCAAGCGCGCCTCGTTTCGTGCAACGGCCGTCAGACGACTTACCGCGGCCCATGATGCAGGCACGCCCTGACGATCTCGACGTGCCAACATTTATTCGCAAGAAAGCTGACTAGTACAGCCAAACGCCTATCACTAAAAAGGAAGGCCAGATTGCCCGGCCTTCCTTTTAGTTTGTCCAGGATTCGCCGCCACCGGTATTGAGTTTTCGCCTTTGCTTTTTAACTCTCGGTTGTGTAGCATGCGTTTCATTCCTGGCTGGATTTTCCATTACGGGTAAAGTTTCGTCCCTCTCCTCGAATGGCCGCAGGCTGCGAGAGTAGTGTGGATCCGCGTTAGCTCATCCCGCCAATGTGCGTCGCGCGATCGATTTTGAACCCGTCTTAATTTTTTGGAGGTAAGAACAAGTGAGCAATCGTAAACTCATCAGAACCACGCTCGCCGAGGTTAAAGGGAAAGCACGCGAAGTCCCTCAGATCAGAGAGCGCTCTAATGGTGGCTCTCAACGCGGACCGAGCAGCGACAGCGGAAGAGACGCCGGCAGAGAAGCCGCGCGCGCCGCTCAACAGGCGGCCATCCAGGTACGCAAGCGAACCCCGCCGCCGATGGAAACAAATGCCGAACTCTTCTATTACAAGAAGCAGATCGATGCGCATACGCCCATGGTTATTGTATTGCTTGATGGCGAAGAAATTGAGGGCACTATCGAGTGGTATGACCGCGGAGCGTTGAAGGTCAACCGTAAGTCGGCGCCCAACCTTCTTCTTCTCAAGAGAAACGTCAAATACATGTACAAAGCCGACGAACGCGTCGAAGAGGCCGTCAAGTAGGCAAACCGGAACTCCCCGGGTTTGGCGCCGGCGTCCGACCCCGCACTTTTTGCGCCCCGTCTCAACTAATGAGGCAGTTTGCCAATAACGCATCTCATTCAGGGCCTCGACACCGCCGATCTTTGCCCCGCATCGCGATAACGATGGGCGATCCTGCGGGCATTGGGCCAGAGGTAGTCTTAAAGGCCGTAGCCGAAGAAGAGATCCGACGCGCATGTGTTCCGGTCATCATTGGCGACGCTCAGCTGTTGGCCCACACTGCGCGAACTCTGGACCTGCAATGTGGTTACGACATTGTTCGTAAGGGCGAGCCAATTCCCGAGCACCTGCCCGAACCAATCATCTTTCATCTCGACAACATCAACGGCATCATTGAGCCGGGAATCGAGTCGGGCGCTGCGGGAAAGGCCGCCGGTGGATATATAGAAGCCGCGGTTGAGTTATGCGCGGCGGGCAGCGTTGACGCTATCGCGACCGCGCCGATTAACAAACGCTCGCTCTTCCTGGGTGGCTACAGCTTTCCCGGGCACACAGAGTTTCTTGCCCACCTCACTGGGAGCGAGGAATACGCCATGGCTTTTGTGGCCGCGAATCTGCGCATCGTTCTTATCTCGACACACGTTCCATTGTCTGAGGCAATAAGGTTGGTAGAACGCGATCGTGTAATGCGAACTATTAACCTCACGAATCGCGAATTAAAACGGTGGGGAATTGAACAACCGCGATTGGCGGTAGCGGCCTTAAACCCGCATGGCTCCGAAGGCGGATTATTCGGCATGGAAGAGGCTTCCGAGATCATGCCGGCCATCGAAGCCTGCCGCATGGACGACATCGATGTGCGGGGACCTTTCTCCGCTGACACGGTATTCCTGCGAGCTTCGCGTGGTGAATTTGATGCAGTGGTTGCCTGTTATCACGATCAAGCGATGATTCCGGTAAAATGTCTTTCCTTTGGAGAAGCTGTGAATGTTACTCTCGGATTGCCGTTCATACGCACGTCGGTTGATCACGGAACGGCTTTTGACATTGCAGGCAAAGGAGTCGCAGAGCATTCGAGCATGATTGCGGCGATCAAGCTGGCCGCGGAATTATCAATGAGCGCAGGGGAAAGCAGCTCTGCCGTGGAAGTCTAAATCAAATGTCTACTCAGGACTCAAAAGCTCCCGTTCCCGACAATAAAGAAAGACGCCGCATTCTTGTGGCTGATGACGATCCGGCAATTCTGCGTTTGGTCTCAGCCATACTCGAAAAGGAGAACTATGGCGTCGTCGCGGCGCGCGATGGTAGAGAGGCGTACAAGATTTTACAAAGCGACCCGCACTTCACTGCCGCGATCTTCGACGTTGTAATGCCGCACATCTCCGGGCCCGAGTTAGTTCGTTACATGAAAACCGAAGAGCGGCTGATGCGTATCCCGGTAATGATGATGACGGCCGAACAAGATCCGAAGCTTTCGTCTGATAGTTTTTCCGCGGGGGCGGTAGTCTTCCTGCCCAAGCCATTCACGACCGCACAGTTGCACATCATGTTGCAAATGCTGGTGGGCAAAGCCAGTCGTTAATTCCATGATCTTCCACACGGGCTCGAAAATTCGCGCCGCAAGCTTTCTTCCGTTGCTCGCCTTGTGCGCCCTCGCCTTGGCGCCCGCAAATGCGCGCGCGGATTTGAGCGCCAAACAAGCGCGGAAAGCGATCACGCACATGACTGGTTTTGAACTCACGAATGGTGCGGTTCGCGTAAAGACTATTTCCAACACGAGCGCCACGGCGGCAGAAGTCTCAGCCGAAATCAGGACTGTCTTCAAGTTTGAACAGGACAAGCAGGGTAGCTGGCGCGTCGCGGAAATCCGCACCGGACAGGATCGCTGGGAAGACATCAATCTGCTTGCCACGGCACTCAAAACCCAGGCGGCCGCTAATGAATGTAATGCGCCCGACCCACCTTTCCGCGGCGCGGCAGCCCTTGACCCAAGCGTGAAACGGGCGCGGTGTTTATTAGGAAGTTTACTGGGTGTCGAGGTTCCTTCAGATGCGATTCGAATTCAGGAAGTGGATCCCATGCCGATACCGCTCGCGTCTCAGGCTTCGGCTGTAGTTGTAGCCTGGCTTAGAGTCGACACGCGTTTATTGAATGGCCCGAAGGGCTGGCAGGTGACAGAATTGCGCACCGGAAATCGCGAATGGGTCATTGTCGATCCCCTTGTTGCCGCAGTTAACGAAGAGAAAAAGAAGCAGGCCCGGGCGGACTTGGAATCCATTGCCAAAGCTCTGGAGCAGTTTCACCGAGACCGAGGCTCTTACGTTGTTTCCGACCGGCAGGCGGTGGTAATAGACCAGCTCAATCCGCGATATCTTCCGCAGGTAGTTCGCATCGATCCCTGGCATCAGGCCTATAAGTATCTGGGCGAACGCGATCGCTTCACGTTGCGCTCGATCGGCCCGGACGGCAAAGAGAACACGCCGGACGATATTATCCTCAGCCAGTCGCCTTAAAGTAACGTGCGACTCCAAGGAAGCTTTACACGCCGCTCAGCCATCCCAGACCCGCCATCATCGAAGATTGTTAGAAAAACTGTAGCCGATGAAATTCGGAGAGATCTTTGCGGTCCATGAAAAAACCAGCAAGAAATTCGCTCGGTATTCCTGAGGCTGCTGGGCAACCAATTAGAGCATCGCTCGCTACCCGCAAGCGGTTCTGTGTGGCCAAGCTGGGCAGTTGGATGCCAGTATCCAGTGATCTTCTTCAGCGCGTGAACTTTAACGGATTCGAGCGGGCTATTTTCGAGGGCCATAACCAATGGCGACTCCGCCGCTGGGTATCCGTCCACTAAAACTCTTGACGAGCTATAATCGTGGGTGTTAGTTTCCAAAAGTGGCTTTCACGTGAAGCCCTCGCGTTATTAGAGAACAACAAGCCTTGCGCCGACTGCAAAATTTCTTGAGCCGCCAGTGGCGCTCAATTCAGCTAAGGTACCCAAGCTTTGCTAGCTGGACGCAAACTCTTACTTGCCGACGATTCAATCACGATTCAAAAGGTTGTGGATCTTACCTTTGTCGACGAGGGCGTTACCGTAGTTTGTGTGAACAACGGGCGGGAAGCGATTGAACGCCTGGAAGAGTTTTCGCCCGATATAGTTCTCGCGGATGTTTTCATGCCGCAAATAAACGGCTACGAAGTTTGCGAGTACATCAAACAAAATGAAAAGTTGAGACACATTCCTGTTATGCTTCTGGTTGGCTCCTTTGAGCCATTCGACGAAGCGGAGGCGCGCAGAGTTGGCGCGGATGAGACCTTGACTAAGCCATTCCAATCTATTCGACGCTTGATCGAGAAGGTGGGCACGCTGGTAAGCGGTCGGCCAACCGAAAAACAAATACCAACTGCTGGACTTCCCAGAGCCGAAATGACTTCCGAGCGGGAAGGCGAAAAACTAACGACCCAGGAAATTGAGCTGACTACCGCGGACACTAAAGAGCTTCCGCCGGAAATCAGGGATGTCGTAGATGAGGCAGCGGCGGCGCAATCGAGCAAAGAGGAACGGCAAGCGACAACTGACACGAAGGCGGATGAAGGAAAAATGGAGACCAAAGTTGAAGAGGCCCAGGCGCAGGTTTCTCAAGGTTACGAAGGCGCGGGCGATGTGCTTCTCGATCTGGGTGACTACGAACCGGTGAGTGCCGCTGCGGACGATTTTGTTCTGGACATAGATCTCGATGATGTTCAGGAGCCTGAGCCCGTAGAAGTCTCATCTCCTGTTCCGTCTTTTGTTGATGAAGATAGATACGGATCGAGCGTCACAGATTGGCAGCTCGCGGATAAGCGCTCCGGCGAGAGCGGCTCCGCGATGTCAGATACAAACTGGTCTGACGCGGAAGCTTCCGAAACAACTATTGCCACGACCGGACAACTAGCGACCACGCAGGAGTTTCAACGGCCCGGATTGGACGTACCTCAAGAGCCGGCCCCGGAACCGGTGGACTACGATGCTGCGATCGTGGAGGAGCAGGCTCAGCCGCAAGAACCCGTTGCTCAAGGTTCCGAGCAACATCAAATGGCGGACTTGACGGCGAATGCGCCGCAACAATTATCGCCGGAGATGATCGATGCCATCGCGCGACGTGCCGTCGAGCATCTTTCCGAGAAGGTCGTGCAGGAAATTGCCTGGGAAGTCGTGCCGCAGCTTGCGGAATTGCTCATTAAGCGTCAGCTTGAAGAGAAAAATTCTTAAATACCGTCAAAAGCTAAAATGTTTTCGAGCAGGTCACTTTTAAAGGTGGCCTGCTTTTTGTTTTTGCCGTTATGAGAGCCGGGTTTAGACAGCGGACTTGTCCGCCGTTTTTG
>DIYZ01000003.1:0-3418 GCA_002427845.1 Chloracidobacterium sp. UBA6041
CTGACGCGGCGCGTCGGTCGCACGGGCGCGCTGGTCGGCGTGGTGACGGGTATCGCGACCATGACGTTCGTTTGGTGGAAGCTACACATCTCATGGCAATGGTACGTGTTGATAGGATCGCTGGTCACATTTACTACCGGGTACCTGACGAGCCTTGTTTTCGAAAGAGGAACGCCGGTCCTGCAAACCGCCGAGTGAGTTTTGTGAATTCATGAGACGAACCAGATTCAGACACATCGTTGATACGGCGGCAACATTTCTCCTGCTTGTTTCTGTTGTGAGTTTCCCGCTGCAAACGACTATCGTCGGCCAAACTACGCTGCTTAAAGCTGCCGCTCGGGAGCAGGCGATAAGAATAAAACCTTATTCCCGCCATCCCTCAAGAGACGCGCTCGAGTGGGCCGACAAAGAGTTGCGGCGCATGTCGCTCGAAGAAAAAATCGGGCAGTTGATTTGTGTTGCCGTAAACGCCACCTTCATGAATCAGGACAGTGATGCTTACAAGGCGCTGCGTCACCAGGTTGAAGACAATCACGTTGGCGGCATCATTTTGTTTCGTGGTCCAGTCTATGAATCGGTCATGCTGATGAATCGCATGCAAGCGCTGGCGCGCTATCCGCTGCTCATTTCTGCGGACCTCGAAGCCGGCTCAGGAATGCGCTTCGACGATACGGTGAATCTGCCGTGGAACATGGCCGTCGGCGCTACGGACAATCCGGATTACGCGCGGCGTCAGGGTGCATTGACGGCGCGCGAGGCCCGCGCTCTTGGCGTGCAACAAATCTACGCGCCAGTTGCTGACGTCAACAACAACGCTGCTAATCCGGTAATCAACGTCCGCTCCTACGGCGAAGATCCAGTGGCGGTAGGACGGTTTGTCGCTGCATTTGTGGAGGGCGTTCAGAGCAACGGTGTGATTGCCACGGCAAAGCATTTTCCGGGACATGGCGATACAGCTACCGATTCTCATCGTGGCTTACCGCAGATCGATGTCAGTCGAGAACGGCTTAACACGGTCGAGCTCGTGCCCTTTCGCGCCGCCATTAACTCCGGCGTGGGCTCGGTAATGACTGGACACATTGCGCTGCCCGAGATTGATCCGACGGCCGTCATTCCGTTGCCAAAAGATGTCAGGATAAAGCCCATTGATACAGACGAGGGCGGCGAAGTTGTTGTTGAAAAAGGCACCATGCCCACCACTCTTTCGCCGGTCATAAATGGAATCCTGCGACGAGATCTGGGCTTTGATGGGCTCATTGTCACTGACGCCATGAGCATGAGTGGCTTGACGCTTTATTTTACTCAGGAAGAAGCTTCCGTGCGCGCTCTGGAAGCAGGCGCGGACCTTCTGCTGAAGCCCGCTGATCCTGATGCAGCGTTTCGCGGCGTGCGGGAGGCCGTAGCGCACGGCCGCTTGAAGGAGCAGCGCCTCGACGAATCGGCGCGGCGCGTCCTGGCGGCTAAATATGATCTGGGTCTGGTCCGTCAGAGAATGACGCCGCTGGACGCAATCGATAGAAACGTGGCCGGCAGAGAATCTGTGGACCTCGCGCGGGAGGTAGCCGAGCATGCGATCACTTTAGTCCGCAACGACAGCAATCTTGTGCCTTTGACGTCTCTAAAACCCGACGCGCGCATTTTCAATTTGGCGATCACAAACGGCGACGATCGGTTATGGATTGCCAACTCTTTTGCGGGCGCCATTGCATCGTCGGGCCGCAAGATCGAGACTCTCGTGCTGGACGATCGTTCGTCGGATGTTGAAGTGCAAAAAGCTTTGGCGCGCGCTAAAGGCGCCGACCTGGTAATTGCGTCGCTGTATGGCCGTGTAAGAACCGGACAGGCAAGAAGCGTGGGCCTGCCTGACCCCGGCGCGAAAGCTCTGGCGACTTTGATAACAAACAAAGCGCCGGTCGTCGGCATCAGTTTTGGAAATCCTTATCTGCTGCTAAGCTTTCCCGAACTCCGCACTTACCTGGTTGCGTATGGCGACATGCCGAGCTTGCAACAAGCTGCGGCGCGTGCTCTTTTAGGGCAGACGGATATCAGCGGCAAGCTGCCGATCTCTTTACCGGGTCTTTATCCGCGCGGTACGGGCATCCAACTAAAGCACGCGCAGTGACAAAGCAGCACGGATTGTTCTATCTTTGGGGCCCCGGGTTTTAAGAAGAGGTTACGATGAAGGCTGAAGAAAGACTTGATCGACTCGAGCGAATCGCCGGATTGATGGTGCGGGCCGGGCTTCGGGCCCGCCGGCAAATGCGCCAACAGGACGATAAGATCACCATCATGATCGACGCGCAGATAAGGAACGAGGAGCGCTTCGCCAAACTGGCCGAGTCTCAAGCGCACACTGACCGCCGTCTTGACACATTGATTGATATTATCCGAGAAGGACGCAATGGAAAGTCGCGCTGAAGCAACTTAGATCTCAGGTTCCCGAACTTCCGATTTCAAACAACACGCCCTTGATCTTCCTCCGATTCCCGTTGAGTAATTCTGTTAGACACTCTGCCGGTTATTGCGTTGCCGTCCTCCTGCTCGCGTTAACGCTTCCAGCTCTCGCGCTGCCAACCGGACCTGGTTTTGGTTTACCAAAAACTGCCCCCGCCAAGGTTGCGGTCTCGGGCCAAAAGCTTTCGCAGATCGATGGCGCGGTTGAACAGGAAATCGCTCAGCATCACCTGCCCGGTGCAGTTGTCCTGGTGGCGCGAAAGGGAAGCGTTGTTTGGCGCAAGGCGTATGGCGCCCGCGCTGTTGAGCCGGCGCGCGAAGGGATGACGACGGACACGATTTTTGACCTCGCCAGCCTTACCAAAGTAGTTGCCACGGCCACCAGCATCATGATTTTAGTCGAGCGCGGTAAGGTTCGGCTTAGCGATCCGTTGTCCGACTACATCCCTGAAATCAAAGGTGAGGGAAGAGAACGCCTCACTATCGAGTTGCTGCTGACGCATCGCGCCGGATATGCGCCGGACTTTGATTTGAAGGAACGATGGAGCGGATATGACGAAGCAATCAAGCGCTTGATTCGGGAGCCCCTGCGGAATGCACCCGGGGCGAAATTCGTCTACAGCGATATTGGCTACATCGCTCTCGGCGAAGTGGTTCGTCGTGCCAGCGGTCTGACGCTTGATGAATTTGCGCAGCGAAACATCTTTGCGCCACTGAGAATGCGCGACACCAGGTTTCGTCCCAATTTGAAACTGCGGGATCGCACTGCGCCGACTGAAAAGCGGCGCGGTCAACTGAGTTACCTGGGAGACACGCCCCAGAACGCGGGAGCTGACGAGGACAAATGGTTGCGCGGCGAAGTCCATGATCCTACTTCATATCGCATGGGCGGTGTTGCCGGCCATGCCGGACTTTTCTCCACTGCCGACGATCTCGCCATCTACTGCCAGATGATTTTGAATGG
>DIYZ01000003.1:3453-16334 GCA_002427845.1 Chloracidobacterium sp. UBA6041
TGGTCACGCGGTCTCGGCTGGGACGTCAACACCAGCTTCTCTACGAATCGCGGCGACCTGTTTCCAGTTGGCTCATTTGGCCACACAGGTTTTACCGGCACGTCGATCTGGATCGATCCGGCGAGCGGGATGTTTGTCGTCTTCCTGAGCAATCGCGTACATCCGGATGGCAAAGGCGACGTGTCTGCGTTGCGCGGACGCGTGGCTTCAATTGCCGCCGGCTCGGTGACGGATCTCGCGCTGGTTGCGCGCGCGCGGCTGGAGTTGTCTGAATACTACGAAAAGCTGATCAGCGACCTCGGTCGATTCACTGCTTCCCGCGAGCAGACAACAGCCCCTCATGGTGACGTCGCCGGCACAAAAGTCCTGACCGGAATTGATGTGCTCGAGCGCGACGGCTTCACACAACTCGCGGGCATGCGCGTCGGGCTGGTTACAAACCAAACCGGACGTGATCGCGAAGGACGTTCGACGATCGACATTCTCCACCGGGCACCTAACGTCAAACTCGTAGCGCTGTTTTCTCCGGAGCACGGCATACGCGGCGCCGCTGACGAGAAAGTTTTGGACTCGAAAGACGAACAGACCGGCTTGCCCATCTACTCTTTGTATGGAGAAACACGACGGCCGAAGCCGGAACATCTTAAGGATCTCGATGCCCTGGTTTTTGATATACAGGATATCGGCACGCGTTTTTATACCTACATTTCCACGCTCGGTTACGTTATGGAAGAGGCTGCGAAAGCAAAGCGACCGGTCTTTGTTCTCGATCGTCCAAATCCGATTGGCGGTGTAGAAGTAGAAGGCCCGCTCGCTGACGCCGACAGACTTTCGTTTACTGCTTATCACACAATCCCCGTGCGCCATGGAATGACAATCGGCGAGCTGGCCGAGCTTTTCAACCAGGAGCGCAAGATTGATGGCGATCTGCGCGTCATCAAAATGGACGGCTGGAGCCGCAGCATGTGGCTCGATGAAACCAATCTTGCCTGGGTTAACCCATCACCAAACATGCGCAGCCTCACTGAAGCAACGCTCTATCCCGGCATTGGTCTGCTTGAAACTACGAATGTGTCGGTCGGGCGCGGCACGGACACGCCGTTTGAAGTGGTCGGCGCGCCGTGGATTGATGGACAGCAACTCGCGTCGCATTTGAACAACCAACGAATTGCGGGTGTACGATTTATGCCAATTCGCTTCACGCCCGGAAGTTCTGTCTTCAAAGGCGAAGAATGTGGCGGCGTTAACATCATTATTACTGATCGCGACCGCTTTCGCCCCGTATTCAACGGGCTACAGATCGCCGTAGCGTTGCGCAAGCTTTATCCGTCGCGATGGAAAGTTGATGATTACATTCGCCTGCTGGTGAATTCAGACACGCTCGAGCGAGTGAAGCGCGGTGATGCTCCTGAAGAAATTGTGCGATCGTGGAGTCCCGGGCTCGATGAGTTCCGACGCGCGCGCGCGCGGGTATTGATATACAAGTGACAAGGACGTCACCGGCAGGGCGCATCACGCGTCAATCAAGACTTACTTTGTGCTTATGTCAAATGAGTTGGGATCGATGCGTTCGTTGAAGGTAAATTGAGTTAAGTTGATCACCCAGTCCGCCAGAAACGTCCCGCCTTGCGCATCAACCGCCAACTTGATCTTGTAAGTGTGAGGGAGGTTTAGTCCGCCTTCATTCTTAAAGTCGGAAAACTCTTCTGACATCTTATAGCGCGTCTCTGTTTCCTTCGGGTCAATGGCGGAACGGGTTCCGATGGACGCCGCAATCACGCGTTCATACTCCGTCCGTACATGTTGGAAGGTTTCCTGATCAAAGAAGAGTCTGACTTGCAGGTCAGATCCTCCGCGCGGCAGGTACTTGAGTTCGTGCAGCGTGCGCTTATCTATTTTCTTGGTACCGGCATATTCCAATTGGGGATATCTAGCCGTTAGATCCAGCAGCGGCCATGCCGACGACAGCGTCCCACCCATCAGACCTTGTTTAAAGACCAGCGAGTGAGTCATCAGAAAGTTACCCAACACCGAGCGGACGCCTGGGGTCACAAAGGCTGCCATGAAACTAGTTCCGTTAAATCCCAGTTGCTCGCGCGGATACACGGGACTCGGAAAAATCATTCCAATCAAGCTTTTGACACCTTCGGAGGCTAATACTGCCCGACCGGTGGCCTGTCCGGGTGGTGGCGTGCGGAAAATCACTAAAGAATTTCCAGCGATGATACGGCTGGTAACCGAGGCGCGCGCTTTCGCTGTGCCAATGGATTCCAAATGCCTGGCCACCAATTCTTCTGCCGTCATTTTATCTGTGGCCGATAAGGATAGGTTGACTAAAGAAAGCACCGCCAGGACGATGACGAGAAACCAGATCCCGGCAAGCTTTCTTGGGTGGCGACGCTGGTTTTTCCTGATCATGATTCTTAAATCCCTAATAAAGCAGCCAACTACCCGAGCACTCGAAACAGAAACAGCGAGACATCACCCGGGATGCCTCGCTGTTCTCCTGTTATTCATAGTTCTAGAACTGAAGCTTCAGCGCGAATTGAATGACACGCGCTGATTCGCCGGTCTGGACAATGGTCTGCGTCGAAGGCGGCGCCACCGCGGCGCAGCAGGTCTGAGCGAAAACGCTTGACCTGATGCTGGGCGAACCGACGGACGCATCGCGCGGATTGTCGAAGTTCGGGTGATTGAGAGCGTTGAACNNCTGTCCGGGAAGTTCCTGGAGCTGCGGTTGAACTGGTATTTGCACGCCCGCGCGTGATTCGTGACTGCCGTTGGCGGTGAATGCGCCGCTGCGTACGGCGAAGGGCTCGCCGGTCTGGAACGTGTAAATGCTGTTGATGGTCCAGCCGCCGAAGATGTGGTTAACGATTCCGTGAGACGATCCCAGGAAGCGTCGTCCCCTGCCGACTGGGAGTTCCCACACAGACGCTGCCTGAAGCACTTGCGTGCGATCGAAATCGGAACGAGCGCGCTCTTCGCGGAAGTTGCGAATGTCGGTCGGCGTGCGGGAATTGGTCGTTGACAGGCCGCCGCCTGACGACGCGCCGACGGGATCAACTGACTGGTTGTCAATTGATTTCCCATAAGTGTAAGCCATGCTCAGGCCCAGGCCGGTACTGAACCGTCGCCGCAGCGTGAATTGAGCAGCGTGATAATTTGAATCACCGCTATTGTCCAGATAGGTAATCAAAGCAAACTGCTGATTCGGCCTGAGCTTCAGACCCAGCGTGTTGTCTTCGATGCGTCGAGCGAAGCTGCCGGCGCCATTGATGTCCAGTTCGGTATTGGTTGTCGAGGAGTTAAGGAAGCTGGCAGCCGCCGAGGCGCTCAGCCCGCCCGGGGTTTGGAGTTGAGTCAGAAGTGGTGGCGTTACGCCCGTTACTCCGGCCGGGCAACCCGTCCCAGCGTTGGCGCACCCCTTCACGCGATTCTGCTGCATTATCAGGAACGAAGGAATGATCGGGTCAGGGTTGGTTTGATTGATGTCGTACGCCATGAAGAGGTGCTCGCCACGGCGGCCAATGTACGAGGCCTGCATCACGAAGCCTCCCGGCAACTCTCGCTGGAAGCCAATGTTCCACTCGTGAACCGTAGGCAGTTGCATGTTCGGCGCGAAAACTGCAATAGGCGGCGAGTTGGTTCTTAACTGTTGTGGTGCCGTCAACAACGTCGACGGTTTGACTGAAGGCGCCGGTAGTTGTATGGGGAAGCCGCCCGCAACTGTCTTGTTGATATCAGGCGAATTAACACATCCAGCAGTAATCGTCGAGAACGAGGACGTTGTCGTTGAGTATGACGTCGTGCAACTCTGGACTAGTCCTGGGATTCTCCCGGCTGCCGCCGTTACCTGGAACGATGAAATGGTGTCAAAGGCAATGCCATAGCCAAGGCGAATGACGCTTTTGCTGTTGCCGCCGAATAGCCTATGCAAGAAGCCCGACTTGAAATCAGGGCTGTAGGCCAGACCGAGACGCGGTCCAATCGCCCCGTTGAAGCTGCCCTCGTACCAATGTTTGGCTGGGACGAAGCTGACCGCGCCGGGTTGATTAACGACTGGAGTTGCCGGCAGTGGCGTGCCCGCAATGGGTGTGGCTGCCACGTAGACGTTGGCATGCGGCGACGTATTCGCGGGTGGATTGACTTCCCAACGCGCGCCATAGTTCAAAGTTAAATTGGGGCGAACCTTCCATTCGTCCTGGAAGTAAAAGTTGTACTGATCCAGGTTGTGTTTCTCCGCATACAGGGTAATGTTGTTGCCCGTCTTGTACGGCAGAAACGTGTCCTGAGCAAGATTCGAAATAAAGACCTGCGTCACTGAAGCGGGGAGGCCGTAGAGATTATTTATTACACCCCCCAGATTCGTGGCGTCGGTGGCATTAATGCCGGGCGCCGGCGTGAACCCAGAGTTGCCGGTCGTACCGATAAACGCCGGCCGTGTCGTACCCGAGAATGTTACCGAAGGAGTTACGTTGATACCACCGGGCTGGCCGCGTTGATCGACGTGACGGTAATAGCGCATGTTTATCCCGCCACGGAAAACGTGTGCGCCACGGACGACACTTAGGTTGTCAAGTAACTGCGGTGTCGTGACCCACCGCGCCGTTCGCGGCGTATTAAGGTATGGCACGTCGATGCCGGTAAAGAAAAAGGGCGGTACGTTGGGCCATGCGGGATTAGCCTCGCCTTGAGTGAAAAGAAAACCGAAACGCGCATAACCAGCCGTGAACTCATTGACTACACGCGGTGAGATCACCCGGCGGTAGCTAAGCGCGAGGTTAGATGTGCGGCGGAACACTTCACCAAACGCCGGGCTGTCGGGATAGAGTTGGGGCCTACCGTTCAGCGGGTCGCCTTTTAACGTGTTGTAATCGGACCAAAGGTAGCGCCCGAAAATGCTATTGTTCGCGTTGAAGTTATGATCGATTCGCGCGGCGATCGCCGGACCCCTGATTGCCGTCGGCGGATTCCAGAGGAACGTGCCCGTATTCAACCCGTCACCGGAAGTAAATTTGTTCGGCAGCGGCATTGGCGTCAAGAGCGTTGCCACCGTGGTATCGAGCGGCCTTGCCAGGGTGTTGTTCCCGGCTGTGCGAGTGTCATAGGTGCGAACGCAACGAAGACCCGACGTGGGCGTGGGACAAAGCGTGACACCGCCAACCAGCGCGCCTGTTGTTGGATTCACCAGCAGCGAATTATTACGGGTGATAGTGGTGCCGTTGATCACCAACGGGTTCGCTGGATCGGGCACGAAGTAACGGAATACTCCACTGCGTGCTTCCGCCGTGTAAACAATTGGTATCCCATACGTTTGATCTATCGGCTGCGTGAAGTCGACGCGGTTTGCCTGATAGCTGCCAAAGAAGAAGGTTTTGTTTTTCTTGATCGGGCCTCCCATTTCGATCCCATACTGACCCATTCTAATCAGCGGCTTGGGAGTTTTCTGCGCATTAGCGAAGAACTCATTCGAGTTGAGGCCCTCATTGCGAAAGAAAAGAAAGCCGGTGCCGTGGAATTCGCTCGTTCCACTGCGGGTGGCAATCGAAATCGATGCTCCGCTGTTGCGACCTTCCTCAGCGGTGGCGTTGTTGGTCGTCACTTTGAATTCCTGCACGTTGTCAGGATTGATGCGATAGAGGTTGCTGACCGGATTAGGTACAGACGACTCGTTCGCTTCGATCCCATCGATGGTGACGTTGTATGCGCGGTCACGCGCGCCATTCACATGTACGCCCGAGCCGGCGCCGCCAAAGGACCGCTGCACGACACCTGGCTCAAGCAGCAAGAGAGTTAGCGGGTTACGTCCATTGAGCGGCAACGCCTCGATAGCTTTCTGCTCGACCACATTTCCAATCGTGGCGTTGGCCGTTTGCAGTTGCTCAGCACCGCCCTGGACGGTGACGACCTCGGATAACTGTCCAACTTCGAGTACGGCGTCGACGGCTAACGGGGTACCTACTTCAAGGGAGTTATGAGTCTGCTGAAACTTCTTGAATCCCGCCTGCTCCACCGTGACGGTATAGCTTCCCACCGGCAATGAAGCAAAAGCATAAACTCCCGACTCCGTTGTTGTTTGGGTCTGGCTTAGCCCGGTAGCTTCATTAGTTACGGTAACAGTCGCACCCGGAAGGATTGCGTCCTTGGAATCAACGACGCGGCCGGTGATGCTTGAAGTGCTCGTTTGAGCCAATACTGAGACGGTTGTTAGCGCGAAGAGTACAAACAAAAGGGAAATCGGGCGTGTGGCTTTCAACATGAGTTCCTCCTGGAGAGTCGAGATGAAGAAGGCGCTTACCTTCCGCGGAAATGGCTGTGAAAACTGTTGTCTGAGAAAACGGTGAGTAGGGTTCAACTATTCGGCGGACTGCTCGTCACCCACGCAAACTGAAAATTGAATCCCAACGATGCCGCTGCGCCCTTTGAATGCGTGCAGTATATATCTAGAAGAGTTTGCGTCAAGATGTTTTTCGCAATCATTTCTCTTCGGTAATGCTGCACAGATGGTCGGGTAGGTACAGGAGGTCGCTTGCTCGCGAACGCCGCTCCGAAGCGAACCTCACATCAATGAACCTTATCGAAATGATAAAAATCTTTAGTTACCATTATTCTGAAACCAACCCTATAATGCTGGGGTTTGATTTCAACCGCTTTCGTTCGAGTACTTACCTTCTTAAATGAATAACGCATCGACTAAAACCCGCTGCGGTTTAGTCTGATTGACTTTAGGAATGCATCCCTTTCTGGGCGTCTGTTCCTTCGGCTTGTTGGTTTCCGTGATCAAGGAATGGTGTGCGAAGGTTTTGTCGCCGATCTCGTAATCTTCGACGAAAAAACAATCGCCGGCCGCGCCACTTTTGACAAGCCACACCAGTTTCCTGTGGGTATTAGTCATGTGTTAGTTAATGGCGAATCGTTTTTTTTGGCTGGCCCAGGGCATTCAAAGACGAACACAAAGAGTCTTTCGCAGCGCTTCTGAGATTAGCTATCGCGTGAGTGCTTTATGCGATTCCTAAAAGCCCCATGGGGGGATTAATTCTTGTTAACAAAACCGGGCGGGTGTATAAATCTAATTCTTCCCGCGGCATTCAACAACTTCAGTTTTCATTTCTACTTAATTAACGAGAGGAACTCCCCATGAAGCAGCATCTCAGAATCACGTTGCGAGTCTTGCTTTTTGCTTTCGGGTTTTGTCTAAGCTTGAGCCAGGTTATTACTGCCCAGGAAACCACGGCGCGAATCAGTGGGCAGGTCACCGACCAGGCCGGCGCAGTAATCAACAACGCCGAACTCACGCTTACCAACCCTGAGACGCGTGGCGCGCGGACAGCGACGACGGATGACAACGGCTATTATTCAATAGCTTTCATCCCTCCTGGTAAATACGATCTTTCTGTAAAGGTGCCGGGGTTCAAAGAACACTTGAACAGGGGACTGGAGCTAAGCGTTAACGATCGCAAGACGCTCAATGTGACGCTCGAGCCTGGCGCACCATCAGAAACGGTGACGGTAACGGCCGAAACGCCAATTATCCAGACCTCGCCAACCGTTGGCGACGTCATAGAAAACCGCCGCATTGTTGAATTGCCACTCAACAATCGAAACTTCATGCAACTCATCATGGCAGTGCCAGGCGTTACCAGCTCTGGGGATTCCGAGATCGGAGTAGGTCTCACCAATACAGTTAACATTTCGATCGGCGGTCAACGCCGCAATTCGATCAACTTTCTGGTCGATGGAGTCATGGATACCGACGTAGGCTCGAACATCACGTTGCTATCGGTGCCCACGATCGATTCGATTCAGGAGTTTCGCGTTATTACGTCTGTGCCGACAGCCGAGTTTGGCCGCTCGGGTGGCGGTGTTGTCAATCTCATCACGCGCAGCGGCACACGCCAGTTTCACGGTGGCTTTTATGAATTTTTGCGAAACGACAAACTGAACGCGAACAGCTTTTTTAACAACGCCGCCGGTAGTTTTGCCGATGGCACACCGCGGGCGCCACGTCCGAAACTGCGTTACAACAATTACGGATTCAACATCGGGGGGCCCGTGTTGCTGCCGCGGTTTGCTGAAGGTGGACCATCTGTCTTCGGGAGAAAACGAGATAAAACTTTTTTCTTTTTCTCGGAAGAATGGAGAAAAGTCATTCGACAACCCACGCAGAACATAATTACAGTCCCCAGCCTGCTGGAACGTTCCGGAGATTTTTCAGAGCCAGGCAACGTAACTATTTTCGATCCCTTGACTGGCCTGCCATTCCCCGGCAACAAAATCCCGCAGTTTCGTATCGACCCGACGGCACTCGCAGTGCTCAGTGTGTTTCCCGAGCCTAACGTGGCGTCGCTCACTTCGGGCCGCGCTCCGAACCGCTTCAATGTGATTGCGCCGGATCTCCAGAACACGCGCCAGGAGGTTTTGCGCGTAGATCATAACTTCACCTCCAACACGCGCTTAACTGGTCGCTACACACATGACCTTAGCCAAACACGAGAGCAGGGAGGGCTCTTCTTCGGCGCCTCGCTCCCCCAATCTGGCCACGACCACTACGAATGTCCCGGGTCAGGTGCTGGCTATTATTTTGACTAACTCTTTCGGCTCTAACATCGTCAATGAAGCTTCGTTCAACTTCTCCAGTAACGCGATAGCGACCACACTGGAAGGGAAGTGGTCAAGGAAAGACCTCAATATTCCTAACAAGGAGGTGTTCGCTGAGAATAATTCTAACTTGCCTCCCACGCTTATCATTGGCGCCCTCGCGCTTGGCGCCGGACAGCTCTACAGCATTCACTACAAAAACTACAATCCTAAAGACAACCTGACAATCGTGCATCGAGCCCATACTTTTAAGTTTGGCGCTGACATCAGCTTCGAGCAGAAAAATGAGAATGCAGCCAATGAAACGCAGGGAAGGTTTACGTTTAATGGAACGCAGACGAGAACCGGAGCCTCTGGAGGAATTGGCTTCGCTGACTTCCTGCTGGGACGAGCCTCAGCCTACAGTGAGGCTGAGCGCGACGTAACCGAGCATCTGCGTTTCGGTCGAACAGAATTCTACGGTCAGGACACCTGGAAGATTAGACCTAACTTCCAGCTCGACTACGGGCTTCGCTACTCCCTCTATCGCCAACCCACGGATACCAACAATGTGCTCTCGGCATTCCTGCCCGAGCTTTATAACCCTGCCAATGCCCCGCCGTTTGCGAATGCCATTGGCTCGGCAATCTCCAGTACTGTAGGGAATCCGCTTAATGGTATCGTCATTGCCGGCAAGAACTCGCCGTTTGGCCGCAGGGTGCAGAAGCCCGACAAGAACGACTTCGGCCCGCGCATCGGTTTTGCATGGGACCCGCACAATGATGGCAAGACGGTTTTACGTGGTGGCTACGGTATCTATTACGATCAGGCGTTGATTGGAATCGTGGAGCAAAACTCGTTCACGAATCCTCCGATCAATAACTCCGCAAGTTTTACCGGAACCGCCTCGAGCCCCATTCCTTATACTAATCCCGCGGCGGGTACCCCACCCTCCACGCTTTCCGTCAAGGCCTTGATTACCACTTCAAATCCATTCTTTACTCCGATGATTCAGCAGTGGAACCTGACTGTGCAGCGGCAGCTAACAAAGGATGGCGTCCTTGAAGTGGGCTATTTGGGCTCAGCGGGAAATCACCTGATCCGCCCGGTGGACATCAATGCCCCAACGCCGCAGGAGGTTCTCGCCGTCGCCAGAGGCGTGGTCGGCTGCGATCCGGCTCTCGTTGCGTCTAATAATCCGGCCACCTGCATAAATCTGGCGCGACCCTACAAGGGCTTTGGCACCATAACTGACAGACAAACTACCGCCACCTCCCGTTATCACGCATTGATCAGCTCTTTTAGGCTTCGCGAAACGCATGGACTGTCGGGACAGATCTCCTACACCTGGTCGAAGAATCTTACCGATGCCACCAACGATCGCGACGCCATCGATCTGCCACAGCTTCGTACAAACTTCCATCTTGAGCGCGCCGTCTCGCGTTTGGATCGGACGCATGTCTTTGGCGCTAGCTATGTATATGAAGTGCCGACCTCGGGTACAGGCTTCCTGGGAAACCGGGCCGTGCGTCACCTACTCGGCGGTTTTGAGATCGTGGGAATTACGTCGATTGCCTCGGGCCTGGCGTTGAATCGCGTTGTAGAGGGAACCACTGCGGTGGGGCCGCGCGGCAGTCGGCCAAACATTCTCAGTGATCCGACTCAAAATGTTCCCGCGAATCCGACCGGAGGCATTCCTTACGCCTTTAATCCATTGGCATTCAGACCAGCGCCTGTTGGCCAAATTGGCAGCTCGCCTCGGTCTCCGTTCCGTTTCCCCAAGGTTTTCAATACCGATTTGACCGTGGCCAGAAACTTGAATTTTTCCGAGCGTTACCGACTCCAGCTTCGTGCAGAGTTCTTTAACGTCTTCAACCACACGCAATTTAACGACGTGAATCAGACGATTCCGGATCGTTTGCCAACAGACATCGCGTTCACCAGCATTAACGAACTGATCAAGGTATCTCCCTTCGGCCAGTTCTTCTCAACCCGCCGCGCCAGGGAGATTCAGCTCGGAGTGAAATTCAACTTCTAGTCAGACTGGCCGCAGAAAACAATAAGAGCTGCCCTGGTCATTGAACCGGGGCGGCTCTCTTTCCGTAAGACTTCCGAACTGGCCTCGTTTGCAAATTGCCTGGATTCCAGGAGACGATGCATGGCTCGCTCTCGCTCGCAACGGCAGTGGCACGATAGGCAACCGGACAGAGTTGTTTGGCAATTTGGCGCGACAGCGCTTTAAATCACGGTCGGCGGCGGGGCTTAGTCCCGGTAACTTTTTCTTCGAGTCGCTTTCGCTCCTCATTACTCAGGCTTTGGGCGGTTGCAAACTCTCTACGGGCGTCAGCGCGCCGGCCCGCGGCAATGTAAGCGCGACCGAGCAACGCATGTCCATCGGGCCACGCGTCGCCGAGTTTCACCGCCCGCTCCAACACCTCTACAGCACGTGACGAGTCTCCCTCTTTGAGCAGCGCCTGGCCCAGAGCTTCAAGAGCGGGCCTGAAGTCGGGTGTAGCCTCAACAACTTTCTCCAACGTTAGCACCGCTTCAGCTGTGCGCCCGCGACTGAGATTAATCTTTCCCAGGTGGTAGAGCGCGAGCGTCATGTCGGGATTGATTCCCAACTCTTCATTGAAATGTTGTGCGGCTTCATCCAGCTCACCTTTCTTCAAAAGCGCATAGCCCAATGCGTAGTGAGCCTCGGGCAAATGGGGATCGATCTTAATGGCCAGCCGGAATTCCTCAGTAGCGCGCTCCGATTCAGACGCATTATCCAGGGCCTCGCCCAGCAGAAGATGAGCTTGCGCTGAAGCTGGCGAAAGAGTAACAAGCTCCTCCAGGCGCTTCACTGCCTTGTCATAGGTCTTCAGTCGCAGATACGACTGTCCAAGCGCCAGGAGAATTGGCGGGTCTCTGTGCTGTTGTGCATAGAGAACTTCAAGCTGTTCGACAGCTTCTTGAAAACTCTGCAAAGCGATCAATGAAAGCGCGAGCAATTCTCTTGCTTGCAAATTAGTGGGCTCGAGGCTCACGGCACTGGTCAGGCTGGTTCTTGCGTCAGCGTACCGCGCGGCTTTGAAATAAGTCACACCTAAATTCAGATGAGCCTCCAACAGGTATGGCTTGATTTGCGCTGCGCGTTTGAGGACGTCTATCGCCTTATCTGTTTTCCCCTGACGGTTGTAAACGACAGCCAGATTTACTAAAGCCTCAGCCCACGCAGGAACCAGTTCGATCGCCTTCAGATAAGCTGCTTCAGCGGCCGACCAGTCTCCGCGTGCCTCAGCCGCGCTAGCTTGCGCCACCATTTGCGCGGCGGCGGGCGGCGCCTCTTGTGCGACAACCGTTTGGCCCACTGAAAAGGATGTCGGCAGAATAAGCAGGAACAACAATAGAAACTTCATTAACTTCATGGGCCATTAGCGTACTGACGCAACGATCTTAACTGATCGTATGCCCGCCACGACCAAATTGCACGGCGCGGGCCTATCTCTGGAAAGCCCATATTCTATCTGGAAACTTTAAATGGCGGTGCTACAATGCGCTGGCAATCGCGGTTTAGAAGTGATCAAGCGAAAGAAGATTTACTTTTGACTAACGAAGAAATGCAGAAGGCGATGGAGTTTGTCGTTCAGCAACAGCGCAGTCGTCCGCGAAAATCGATTCCTTGGCGATAGCGCAAGAACGCAACGAGAAAAAGTGGGAGCGAACTGAAGAAGGCGTTCGCGCGCTTCTCTCTATCGCTGAAATCCACGAACGAGAGGTCGCCAGTCACGAACGGCAAATTACAGCTCAAAGCGAACAGATCCTATCTCTTGGGGAGACGACTCGCGCCACCGACGAACGTTTGAACGCACTCATAAATATCGTCGAGCGGCAGATTAGCGAAGGCCGCAACGGGAAACCTTGAACGGACCACACCCAACGACAACCCTGCTGCGGAATGCCCGCATAGTTCTGCCAGAACGAACAGCCGAGCAGGCCAGCCTGCTAGTTCATAACGATCGCATTGCTCGTGTCCTTGAGTCTATGACGGATCTGCTACCGACGTCGGACTCAGTAATTGATCTCAGCGGCCTGACACTCTTTCCCGGTTTCATCGATGTTCATATTCATGGCGCGGTTGGCGTGGATGCGATGGAGGCCAGCGCGGGCGATCTCAACCGCGTCTCGCAATTTCTGGCCACTCGCGGTGTGACCGGCTGGTTGCCTACATTGGTGCCGGCGCCGCCGGTGGATTACGCGCGTGCGATCAGCGCAATAACGGAGGCAATGAAAGAGCAGGAGCAGGAGCAGGGAGG
>DIYZ01000003.1:16597-17160 GCA_002427845.1 Chloracidobacterium sp. UBA6041
GCTCAATTCTTTCGCACCTACTCAGGCGCGAGCGACATAGACGATCTGCCCAAACTGGTCGACAGGACCGCCAAACACATGATCACAGTTGCGCCGGAGATCGCCGGCGGGGTCGAGTTGATTAAGGAGTTGGTTAAAGCGAGCTGGGTTGTCTCACTTGGCCATACGCGGGCCCCGTTCGATTTGCTTGACGAAGCTTTCGCGGTGGGCGCCCGACATATGACCCACTTCATGAACGCAATGGCGCCGCTTCATCATCGCTCACCAGGCCCTGTCGCCTGGGGACTCGCGCGTGACCAGGTTACTTGCGACATCATCGCCGATGGCATTCATCTCGACCGCCATGTGCTTGAGTTACTACTAAAGCTGAAGGGCGCAGATCATCTGACGCTGATAAGCGACGCGATTGCGGCGGCGGGAATGGGTGATGGCGACTACAAGATTTGGGGAGAAACGATCGCAGTGAAAGATGGCCGCACCAGTAATGCCACGGGAAGCATCGCGGGCTCGGTCATCACTATGCTGGATGCCGTGCGCATGATGCTTTCGCTGGGCGCCTCGGA
>DIYZ01000003.1:17341-17600 GCA_002427845.1 Chloracidobacterium sp. UBA6041
GACTGCGGAGCGATTGAGGAAGGGAAGCGGGCTGATCTTGTTGCACTAAACAGAGCTGGAGAAGTTGTCCTGACGTTCATTAATGGCTCGGTTGCGTTTGCTGCCCGAAGCGCGAGTAGTGAAGAGTAATGAGTGAAGAGTGAAGAGTGATGAGTGATGAGTGATGCGTGATGAGTGATGCGTGATGAGTGATGAGTGATGAGTAAAGATAGTGATGACTGATGTAAAAGGTGGAGCGGCTATGCTGACCACCGACCAC
>DIYZ01000003.1:17935-29072 GCA_002427845.1 Chloracidobacterium sp. UBA6041
GACCACCGACCACTGCCCACTGTCCACTACTCATCACTCATCACTCATCACTCATCACTCATCACTCATCACTCATGACTCATGACTCATCACTCATGACTCATGACTCATCACTCATGACTCATGACTCATCACTTCTTCCGTACAATCCCGCGCGGGCGTAAGATTCGTCCAGCAGTTCTACCGGATGACAAACCCGCAAATCCATGCCCTTGAGAATTGCGCCGGCGCCTATTTGCATCTGGCAGCCGGGATTGCCGGTCGCCAATACCTTCGCGCCAGTAGACTCGATGTTGAGAAGCTTTTCATCCAACACACCGCGCGACAGTTCCGGTTCCATCAGGTTGTAGATGCCGGCGCCGCCGCAACATCTTTCTGAACCCTCCAACCGAGCGAAATTCAGATTGTTAACCGATGCCAACATGGTAAGCGGGGCCTCACCGGCATGTTGGCCGTAAAGTAGATGACAGGAAGCATCGTAGGTGACCGGATCGCTTGTCACCTGGCCGCCGCTTTTGAGTTCGACCGTTTCCAATTGTTGGCTGACGTCACGAACGCGCGCGCTGAAATGACGTGCCCGCTCAGCAAACTTTTCATCGCCGGCAAGCAAGTGGGCATAGGAAGCCAGCATTGCTCCACACCCACCCGCGTTGGTGATAACGGGGGCGCCCTCATGCGTTTCCTTAGACTCGAACGCCACAATGTTCCTACGGGCGAGTGTTCGCGCTCCTTCAAGGTCGCCGGCATGCGCATGAAGCGCTCCGCAGCAAACCTGTGCTGACAGAACCTCCACCGCAAACCCGTTTGCTTCGAGCACACGCGCTGTTGCGTCGTTTACTCGCGAGAAAAGTCCCTCACCAACGCAACCCGTAAACAGCATGGCGCCGGTGGCGGGCGAGCTCGCCGGTCTCGCTTTTTCATTGCCGGCACTCCGATCGGGCCGTGTCCGTGGTTTGTCTAATTTCGACGCCGAGCTTTCCAGTAATGCCAACCCGAATTGAAAGCGCTTCGATACTAGTTTTGCGATTCGAAATTTCAGCAGCATTCGCGCAACGCCGCTATCGCGCAAAACGCGGGCGGCAGCAAAAGCGAATTTCAAACGCGAGGGATAAAGCCATACGTGCTTGAGCATGAGCCGCAGAATCCCATAACTAAAGCCGCGGTTCGCCCCGGAAATAAATAGCTCGCCACGCGCAGCCTCCAGAAGCTGTCCATACTCGACTCCCGCCGGGCAGACTTGTTCGCAGGCTCGACATCCAAGACAACGATCAATATGGCGTTCGAAAGCGACGGAGTCATTTGCCAACCGGCCTTCGCCGACAGCTCGCATCAGATATAGACGTCCGCGTGGTCCATCGTTTTCATCGCCCGTGATTACGTAAGTGGGACAAGCCTCAAGACACAGGCCGCAGTGAATGCAAGCGAGAAGTTTGTCTTCCTGGCTGGCGATGGGGTTGGCAAGCAAAGTGCTCATGGAAGTATTCATGAAGAGCGGATGCGAGCAAGAGTATAACAGCGCCGGCGAAGAAAGCTGTATCGTGTGAACCGTCCGTTGTTAGCTCGGTGGTTTCGAAATCTTCTTAATCAACCGCGCCACCTTGCTGCGAGGGATGAAGCGCTCCGCGAACGCTGCAAATTTGTTAATCGCGCCTGGAATGACGAGCCCGCCACCGCGGTCCAAAGCCCGCAGCGCCTCCTTCACGACATCCTCATGGGCCTGTTCGCCACCGGGAAACTTCTTTCGTTGGCCGCTGTTTTCGGCATCCTCCGGAGAAACGCGGAGCCGCCCCGGACACACAGTTACTACTCGCACGCCAAAGCGGGCCACTTCGGCTTCCAGCGCCAGCGAGAAGGTCGTGAGGAACGCCTTCGTGGCTGAATAGACTGATGCAAAAGGGATTGGCTGAAACCCAGCCATGGAAGAGATCGTTATGACGCCGCCCTGCTCTTGCTCAATCATCGCCGGCAGCAGCCGATGCGTGAGTTCGACGACGGTGGCATTGTGCAAGTTGATCGCTCGCAACTGTCGCTCGAGCGAAAGCTCAAGGAACCTTCCCTGGTCGCCGAAACCGGCATTGTTGACGAGGAGATCAATCTGCAAACCGCGGGCAGTTAGTTCGTCCGCCAGGTGCTGCCCGGCGCCGCTCTGGGCCAGGTCAAAGGGGATGCTTTCCACCTGAATTCCGTGAGCAGTTCGAAGTTCGCAAGCCAGCGCGTCCAGCTTTTCTCCGGAACGCGCAACCAGCACGAGGTTTTGTTTGCGCGCCGCGAGTGTGCGCGCGAAGCATCGACCCAGGCCGCGGGAAGCGCCGGTGACAAGGGCGTAGCCAGGCTGTCTCATGCTTCTACCTTAAGCCTGCTTGATCCGCTGTTCGCTCTGATTTGTCGGGTAGGACTTTCTGCCACCGTACAGTCGCCGGCGTACGTTGCTGGGGTAGCGAGTCATGAAAATCACGTCCAGTATCCCGCTGCTCGTACCGAAGCCTCTGGTCATACCCTGAGACGTGTGATGATACAGGTGATGTTTCTTCATGTAACGAAAATACGGATCGCGAAAATTGCAGAAGTGTGTTGCGTGGTGGATCCATTCTTCGGCGATATAGGATTGGAAAGCGGCGGCCAGGACAATTGAAGCAGTGAAGGGTGGGAAAAGAAGAATACTCAGTGGCGCGCCGATAAAGAAGAGCGGCAGCAGATCACGCAAGCGGCCACTCATGTGATCTCCATCAAACGGTCGTTCATGATGCCCGAAATGCGTTGGGTCAAGATACTTATTCGCCACGCGCGTCCAGAATCTCTTGTACCGCCTCTGCGATACTTTCCAATGGCGGTGCAGGACAAAGCGATGCGAAAAGTACTCCACTAACATCCAAAACACTATTCCGAGGGGAACAAACGCGAGGGCCCGGAGAAAATGATGTGAGCGAATCGCCAGCACCAACAGAATTATGGAATAAGAGGAATAAAAGGACGTGGTGCGATAGAGCTTTCGACGCGAGATGATCTCCTGCTCGCGCTTGTAGATGCGGTAAGGATGTTCCTTACGCACTTGCTTGGATAGAGTCAGATCAGGGGTCATTGGGACATGGAACCTCGATCGCCATGATGATTGAGTAACCGTCTGAGATTCTGTCTAAATTCGGTCTGGCTAGTCAATAGTCTACGCACTCTTCTATTTAATATCCAACTGCCAGCCCATCGCTGCGCCGCGGATCGGTAGCTCCCAGTCGTACCCCGGTCTTTTCTTCGAGCATGATTCCTGCCGCATCGCCAAGATAACGTGGCTTGGCGAGTTTATGTCCGCGCGCGAGCAAAGCCTTCTGCGTGTCGCCGGATAAGCCATACGGTTCAAACACCAATTCGTCCGGCAGCCATTGATGATGAATACGCGGCGCATCGATCGCCTGCTGGATGTTCATGTCGTAGTCGATGATGTTCGTGATCACGCAAAGCACGGTGTTGATGATCGTCGGTCCGCCGGGACTGCCAACGGTAAACCACAGGCTGCCATCTTTGCGCAGCACAAATGTCGGCGTCATCGCGGAAAGAGGCCGCTTGTGAGGCGCAACCGCGTTGCGCTCGCCCTGGATCAATCCATACATGTTTGGCGTTCCCGGCTTCGCAGCGAAGTCGTCCATCTCGTCGTTGAGAATTATTCCCGTGCCTTTCGCAACCGCCGCTGAGCCGTAGGAATTATTTAGCGTATAGGTATTTGCCACGGCATTTCCGGCGCCGTCAACGACCGCGAAATGCGTCGTCTCTTCAGATTCGTAACCCGTGGGTCGTCCCGCCTGCACGGCTTCACTCGTTGAAGCGCGTTCGCTGTCAATCGTTAGCCGCAGTTTTGCCGCATAAGATTTATCGATCAGTCCGGCGGTGGGCACGCGCACGAAGTCGCTATCGCCCATGTACTCGGCGCGGTCGGCAAAGGCGCGACGCATCGCCTCGGTCATCAGGTGATAACGATCAGACGACGCCGAATCCATTTTCTTCAAATCGTAGCCCTCGAGCACGTTGAGCATCTCGATCAAAACGGCGCCCCCTGATGAAGGCGGCGGCATCGAGATCACTTCGTGGCCACGGTATGTTCCGCGCAGCGGCTGACGTTCCTTTGCCACGTAGCCGCGCAGATCCTCCAGGGTCAGCAGGCCGTTATGACGCTTAACGTCGTCAACGATCATTCTCGCGGTTTGGCCCTGATAGAATTCGTTTGGCCCAAATCTCTGTAGCCTGGAAAAAGTGGCGGCAAGATCCGGTTGGCGAAACACCTCGCCCTCGTCATAAAACTTCCCGCCCCTTAGATAGATCCGTTTGGTTTCTGCATACTGCGAGAGGTAATCATTATCGCCGCGCAGGGAGCGGGCCAGGTTGTAAGTTACGGTGAAGCCTTCGGCAGCAAGCCGCCGCGCTGGTTCAACCAGTTGGGACCAACTCAATTTGCCGGAGCCATACTTCTTTAGAGCCAACTCCATGCCGCGCACTGTTCCCGGCACCCCTGCCGCGCGGTAACCAACAAGCGAACCACCCTCGCCTTCAATCAGGTTGCCATTCTTATCCAGATAAATGTTCCGTGTGGCAGCAGCCGGCGCCATCTCGCGGTAATCAATCGCCGTAGTCTTTCCATTGTTCAGTCGAATCATCATGAAGCCGCCGCCGCCGAGATTCCCGGCTGCCGGGTGCGTTACCGCCAGGGCAAACGCAACGGCGATTGCAGCATCCACTGCGTTGCCGCCGCGTTTCATTACGTCGACACCGACACGCGAAGCGACCTCGTTTGTCGAAGCCACCATGCCGTTGTTAGCGCGAACCGGCTCGCGCGAGGCGGCGTGTGTCGCAGTCGGCGCCATCCCCGAAAACAGCCCTGAGCCTGGAGCGGCGATAAAGCCTACGACTAGTCCAACTACTATGAATGCGCGGAACGTGACGGAAAGTGTTTTAATTTTCATCGGAGTAAATCTAATTTTGGCTCGCGGCCTCGATAGTCCGACGTTGCTCGCCAGGGCGCGTCGCCAAACCGACCCGGCGAAAAGATATCATGCGGATCGAGTTGTTGTTTGACTCGCTGCATTAAGCCGGACATCGTCACGGGCTGATTCCAAACGCTCGCTCGTTTCTTTATCTCTGTTGCTGCATGTTCAATTATAAGCATGCCGCCCAGTACTTGTGCTTTCGTGCTGAGGGTTTCCAAACGTGCGCTAGCTGCCGCTTCGATTTCGTTCAACTTATTCTGCTTGTGATCCCCGCGATCGACAAAGCGAATGCGACCATCGCCCAGGCCTGCATGCCACATTAATTCGGCGCCCTTATTACTGATATACGTTTCCTTCAGCGCGGTAAGAAAGTTGCCGACGTCGGCAGGTCGCAAACCAACTCGGCATACCAGTTCTTCTGAAAAGCGTAAAGGCAGCGCTGCCAAAGAACGCCATATGGCGGCGTCCGTTGCCGTAATCTGTGGCGCCGCGCTTTGGTTCTTATCGCTTAGGAGTTCAAGCGCTCGCTTCGCCTGCTGGTCGACGGCGTTAATTGAACCTGCGAATCTTAGCAAAAGCAGATGTTCTCTTCCTTCCGCCAATCCGGCTTTACGGGTAAGGCCGGGCGAAAGAAGTTCAGCCGCGACCGGGAACAGGTGAGACGCTATTACACGGCGACCGGCCAAAAGAAGATCTTCGCCATGCCCCGACACCGCTACGGTTCGCGTCTCGAAGGGAATTGGCCGCAGTTTGAAATTTACTTCCACGATCATGCCAAGCGTTCCGTAGCTGCCGGTGAATAGTTTGCAAAGATCATAGCCCGCCACATTCTTAACCACACGGCCACCAACCTTGATAAGGTTGCCGTCCGCCGTCACCACCTTCATCCCAATGACGTGCCTCCGCGGTGGGCCATAACCAAACTGTTGCGCGCCACTCAATCCAGTCGCGACCACTCCGCCAATTGTTGCGCCCCCCCTGTCAGCATCGTCGGGTGGATCGACCGGCAACCATTGACCATTGCGCGCGAGCTCGCAATTCAATTGTTCAAGAGTGACTCCCGCTTCTGTTATGGCAACGAGATCGGCAGGTTCATGCTCGATTATTCGAGTGAACCTTTTTGTGCTGACAATAACGTTCACTTTACGCAACGGTTGGCCCGCGTCGAGCCAGGTCATTGCGCCTGCGGGCACAACTGCCCACCCTTCGCTCGACGCAAGTTTTATGACTTCGCAGACTTCGGCTAACGAGCCAGGCGCGACTGTGAGCGCCGGCTCGGAAGCAGGGCGATGCTGATAAGGAGAGACGTTTGATTCACCGACAATATGAGCTAGTTGCTGGCGAGCGCTGTCTGGATCAAAGTTCGTGCGGCAACGTGTGTCCGACAAACTTAAGTTTGTCGAAACTGGCGAACCAGTCGCTTCCGCCCCAAGTAACCCGGTCGCTGCCACCACCCCAGCCGGGCTGCCCGGCTGGGGATCCCGGTCCGCTCCCGGTTCTGACAACGCGGGGACTCCCACTGACGCAACCGCACGCGCTTCGCCGCAACCGCGCAGCATCGGAATAATCTTTCCCGGATTACAAAGCCCTGTCGGATCAAATGCCGCGCGGACGCGCAGCATCGTTTCCATGTCTGCTTCGGAAAAAATCAGCGGCAACAGTTCGCGCTTATCAAAGCCGACTCCGTGCTCGCCCGTAATGCTGCCCCCGGCGCGGACGCAGGTTTCCATCAACTCGCGTCCTGCTTCTTTAACGCGATGGACTTCATCCGCGGAGCGGGAGTCGAAACAGATTAGCGGGTGCAGGTTGCCATCCCCCGCATGGAAAACGTTGGCGATCCGCAGTTGATACCTGGCGGCAATTCCATAAGCAGCGTCGAGCACTTCGGGCAAACGCGAGCGCGGCACGACCGCATCCTGGATCATGGAATCAGGGGAGATTCGCCCGATGGCGCCAAACGCGCCTTTGCGCGCGGCCCAAAGTTTTTTTCTTTCAAGTTCGTCCCTGGCGAGCCGGCAATCACGCGCGCCGTATTGCAGGCAAATGCTTTTCACGCGGTCTGCTTCTTCGTCGATTCCCGCTTCAATTCCATCGAGCTCTATCAGCAATGCCGCGCCGGCGTTCAATGGTAAGCCGGCCGCATAGACACTCGCCTCGATGGCTCGAATGATTTCACGATCCATCATCTCCAGAGCTGCCGGCATTACGCCCGCCGCGATGATTGCCGAGACGGCATGACTGGCATCGTTGACTTCCGGGAACTCCGCCAGCATCGTTCGCACGGTTGGAGGGATGGGCACCAGGCGGAGAGTTGCTTCGGTGGCGATACCGAACGTTCCTTCCGAGCCGATAAAGGTGCCGAGAAGATCGTAACCCGGTCGTTCGGTTCCTGCTCCGCCAAGATCGACTACTTCGCCGCCTGCCAGAACAACGCGCAGGCCAAGCACGTGGTCCGTAGTCGTGCCATATTTCAGACAATGAATTCCGCCCGCGTTCTCAGCGATGTTTCCGCCGATCGTGCAGGTGGGCTGGCTCGAGGGATCAGGGACGTAGTGCAAACCGAGGGATGCTACCGCACGAGAGACGTGGGCATTTACGACACCCGTTTGAACTACGGCGATGCGGTTTGCTTCGTCGATCTTGAGAATCCTGCGCATGCGCGCCAACTCGATCACGACGCCTTGGTTTAATGCCAACGCGCCGCCCGAAAGACCGGTTCCTGCTCCCCGCGGAGTGAAAGGCACACCAGCCTGAGCCAGTATGCACATCACCGCGGCAGTCTCGTCGGTCGACGAAGGGAAGACTACGGCGCGCGGGCGATACTTGTGTTGCGGCAGACCGTCGCACTCATAAACAAGCAGTTCGTCAGGCTCGCTGAGCACTGAAGTTTTGCCGACAATCGCTGCCAGGTTTTTGCTGAGTGTATCCACGTGTGCGCTCTGATTGTTGTCAGGGAGCCATGATACATCAGGCCGCTTCTATTATTGCCACAGAGGCACAGAGACACAGAGCAACACAAAGTCAGAACCGGGAGCGTTAGCAACAAAGTTGAATGCGGAAACTCGCTCGCGGTAGCGACTAGTACAGAACCGCTCGCGGTAGCGAGCGGATGCAAGACTCAATCGCGACTAAAACATAAAGAAACAGATTTGCCGTGAAATTGAATGCCGGTATCCGCTCGCTAACTGCAAGCGGTTCTGTACCAGGTTTGATGGCGCAACTTGAAAAATTGATTCGCTCCTGGTTCTGTGAACGTTAGCGCTCGGTCGAATTGCGTCTCTGAATCCATCTGTAGCCAAAATAGATTACCAGTCCAACAGCCGCAGCGATGGTCGCGGCGCGCGCTTCCTGCCAGGTGCTGTTTGCCAAGAGCCACGCCGCAAGCAAGAGCGCGAGTATGGCAATGGTTGTTCCTCCGCGCAGCCGAAAAGCTGCCGGCGGCGCGTCGCTTCGTCGCCGGAAGACGGGCAGGGAAAGGCACGTCGCGCCGTAAGTCACGAGCCGCGCGATGGTGCTGATTGTCAGCGCGGCGATAAAGGAGCTCTTGAGCGTTAACAGCAGCATGAGCCCAGCCGTTATCAGAATTGCGATGTGAGGGGTGGCAAAGCGTCGATGAACCTTCGCGATGAATGAAGGCAGTTGCCGCTGCTCGGCAATCGCGAAAGGAATTCTCGAGCCTGAAAGCATCACGATGTTCAGGTTGCCGACTATCGAAACGATGGCGCCCGCCGAAATGATTGCCCCGCCCGCCGTTCCCATAAATCGCGTGCCTGCGTCCGCCAGCGGCCGCTGCGACTGGGCCAACTCGGGCAGCGTTCCCACGCAAACGATCTGAATCAGGATGTAGAGGACGGCGACTACGGCGATTGCAATCAATAGCGCGTGTGGCAAATGTTTCTTCGGGTCGTGCACTTCGCCTGCCGGAATCGCCGCCATCTCAAAGCCAGTGAAGGCATAAATCAGAAGCAACACCGATTGCGAGAAGGCGCCGGTTGCCGGCCGGGGTCCAAACGCGAAGGCGTGTGGATTGAGAAAGAACAAACCTGCGGCGATGAAAATGATTATCGGGATCAGTTTGCCAATAGTGAAAACGTTACTGACGATCGCTGCTTGCCTGACACCCAGCACGTTGATTGTCGCCAACACCGCGACGACGATGATGATGATCGAGGCACGCCAGACAGGGCTAGTAGCTGTGGGCAAAAAATAACCGAGATAGGCGACGAGTAAATTGCAATTCGCGGCGAAGGCCGTTAACCGGGCGAGCCAGATCAACCAGCCAATCTCGAAGGCGACAGTGGGGCCGAACGCTTCCCGCGCGTAAAGGTAGGGCCCGCCGGTTTCATCGAAGCGGCTTCCTACTTCTGCGAAACAAAGAATGATCATTGTGACAACCAACGCGCAAACCACGAATGCGATCAGGCTGTACGGCCCGATTAAGGAAAACACTTTCGACGGCAGGCCGAAGATTCCCGCGCCGATGATTCCGTTGATCGCAATAGCCACGAGGTCCCAGCGGCGAATGCCGCGAATGAGTCCCGCCTCCGCCACTTTTGCCGATACTTTTTTCATCGCGCTGCCTTATAATCTAATTCGCTCGCTTTCACAATTATGAAAAGAACAACAAATTGGTTTGCCGTGGCCTGCGTTGTCATTACTTTGTCGCTAACGGCCCTATCGCAAACGCCGTCCGGGCCAAACGCGACGGCGCATACGTTACAAGCTCTGGTTGATGAAGCAGCCAGAGTCACTCTGGCAAAGTTTGCCGCTAAGAAACTCGACGAAAAGCAGCTTTCAATTACGCTGATCGATCTCCGCGATTCCACGCATCCGGCGAGTTACCGGGGAAACGAAAGGATCTATCCGGCAAGCGTTGTGAAACTTTTTTACCTGGCGGCGGCCCATCGCTGGCTGGAAGACAAGAAAATTGAAGATACGCCGGAGCTGCGCCGGGCGTTGAAAGATATGATCGTTGACTCTTCAAACGAGGCGACGCAATACGTCGTGGATGTTTTGACACATACGACGGGAGGTTACGAGCTGCCGGCGAAAGAAATGGAAGAGTGGCAAGACAAACGGAATGCTGTGAACCGTTATTATGCGGCGCTCGGTTACACGAACATTAACGTTAACCAGAAGACGTTTTGCGAAGATGCGTACGGCCGGGAGCGAGCATCGCGCGGACCAAATGGCGAGAACAGAAACAAGCTGACCACAGACGCTACCGCCCGTTTGTTGCTGGAGATTGTGACAGGGAAGGCAGTCACGCCGGCGCGCAGCGCCGAAATGATGGAGCTCTTGAAGCGCGATTACACCGGGACCAGCCAAAACACCGACGATCAGGGCCATGGCTTCACGGGCCTTGCGCTTCAGGGCGTTGAAGGAGTGCGATTATGGTCCAAAGCGGGTTGGACCAGCACCACAAGACACGATGCCGCGTATCTTGAAATGCCAAACGGTTCGAAAGTTGTGCTTGTGACCTTCACTACAGATCACGCTAATGAGCGGGACATTATTCCGGCCGTGGCCAGGGTTGTGATTGACGGAATTAAGGATGTCAGGTGAGGTGCGACTTTGCCGGCGACCTCGACGCGTAGCGTCGGCATGAATGTAGCCGTGCCTTTCAAGCCATGGTTACCGGTGGCCAAAGAGCTTCATCGCGTCAGCGACGATTGATGCGTCGCTACGCGACGGAAAGGAAATTAATGATCTTTGCTTCCCGGCCTTGAAGAGGGTGTGTCAAAACTCGGGAAAGTGAAAGCAGGCGGTGTCAAATCCCAGGCGACGTCGCGACCCAATACAGAACCGTTGGCGGTAGCCAATGGATGCTAGCACTCAAATACATCTGAAAGAGGTTATGTTTCCCACGCAAATTTGGGAGAGATACAATGGGCCGAAGTTGACTGCTAGCATCCATTGGCTACCGCCAACGGTTCTGTAGTGAGTGGCGATGTAGGGTGATCTCCTTCAGCAACATGAGTTTTGACGCAGGCTCTGAAAGGCCAGGCTAAATTCAAGCTGCCGCTGCGTGGCACAAACCACCTTGCTGGGAACCGGCCGCGCCGGATGGGTTCCAAACCTGAACCCCCGCAAGGTTGAGAGTCGCTGGTTTATTGTCGGACGGCTTCCGCGTTTGGACACCTGCTCAACTTAATGATCTCTCAGGT
>DIYZ01000090.1 GCA_002427845.1 Chloracidobacterium sp. UBA6041
ATAAATAATGAGTAATGAGTGATGAGTAATGAGTGATGAGTGATGCGGAGCCGGCGACGCAAACTGACAGTTTGCGTTACGAGGTTCTGCGTTAAGAGCTGACGGTTTGCGTTACAAGAAAGATCAGGCCGGAAGGCGGACGGTGAACACTGCACCACCACCTGGTAAGTTTGAAGCGGTCACGGTGCCGCCGTGCTGGGTGATGACGCGATGCGCAAGCGCCAGCCCGACGCCATGTCCAGTTGCTTTCGTGGTGAAGAACGGAATAAAGATGCGCTGAAGATCCGCAGCCGGAATTCCTGCGCCGGTGTCTCTTATTTCAACTACCGCCCACTCGCTCCTGGTCTTGTCTTGTTCACCCCCGGTCTTGTCTTGTTCACTAAGAACAATTACTTCAACTCGGCGCGCGATCTTGCCTTCGGGAATTGCTTCGGCGGCGTTGCGTAGCAGATTCAGCAGCGCCTGCCGCAGCATTCGTTCGTCGGCGCGAATTACAATTCTCTGCGCTTCCTCTGTGCTCCCTGCGTCTCCGCGGTGAGTTATCTCGTCAGCCAGTTCGCCGCCGAGACGCAAAGGTCGCCGAGGATGCCCAGAGAAAGGACCCGGATGTGCGATAGTCAATTTAACGTGGTATTCCTCGAACAGAGGGGCCAAATCGCGAGCACACTCATCGATTAACTCATTGAGCGAAACTTCGTCGAGTTGTAGTGGTTGTGGGCGTGCGAAATTCAAAAACGAGTTCACCATGTCAGAAAGATTACGCACTTCGTTTAGCAGTGAAGCTGCCGTACCGCGCGCCTGGTCATCCAGCTCCAGATTTTGCAGAAGCTGCACGTAACCATGGAGCGTGGCGATCGCGTTCTTGAATTCATGGGCCAAACCCGCCGACATCTCACCCAGACTTTCGAGGTTCTTTTTGAGGGCGACCTGCTCGCGCAATCGCGTGACCTCGGTAATATCGGTCAAGAGACAGAGGGCGCCGCGCCGCCCCTGCCCGGGCGAGAAATCAATGGGCGCCACGGTGGCGCCAAGGCGCCGGGGCAGTTGGCCTTGGGTAAGTGTTTCAATTTCTTCGCGCCGATAGATGTTTCCACTTTGCAGACAGTGCTCGACCATCGCAGCCAGTTGCGGAATGTGCTGGAGAAGGGAAGCGGCTGGCTGGCCCAGCGCGCCCTCCCCACTTTTTACGCCGGCGCCATCGATATCGAGCAGCGCCCTACCTGGTCCATTGATTACCGTCGAGCAGCCGTTACTGTCGAACGCGATAAGCGCCGAAGGCACGCTGGCCACGATGCGCTCACTAAATTTCTCGGCGGAATCTGCGCGCTCGCTTGCCTGCGTGCTCAATTGCTCGAGTGCTTGACGCTGTTGCTGAAGCTGGGCGACGACGGATTGAAATGTTTCCAGCACAAACTCGGCTTCGTCTTTCGACTTCGGCTGAGACTGCACCGAAGCTTTCTCGGCTTCGCCAACGAGTTGCCGGTAAGGACGCAACACCCAGCGCAGGAAAAACAGGACGCAGACGAGGACTCCGAGAAGAATCGCGACGAAGGCTGCGAGCAAAAGCGGGCCGCGCGTCACGGGCGTAGACGGCGTCAGCGCGTAGAGCAATACGGCAAACAACGTTGCCAGTATAAAGAAGCCGGTTAGCAGCGTAAGTCCGAATTGGTAGCGGTTCCCGTAACGCATCATTCAATTTTGGATCTCGGATTGCTGATTGGATGCGGAACCAAGCGTCGGAGTCTGGTCGGATGTTGTCAATCCGCAATCCAAAATTCACAATCCGAAATTATCTAAACTGTCCTGCGTACCAGTTGACGATTTGCGATCCGAAGAGCAACGCCGCGATGGCGCCTATTCCGAGGAAGACGCCGAAGGGCAAAAGCATCTGCATATTGCGTTTACCCTGGCGCGCCATTAGGACGATGCCGATAAGCGAACCGGATAACACGCCGAGGAAAATGTTCAAGATCGTCAGTCGCCAACCCAGATAGGCGCCGACCATAAACATCATCTTTACATCGCCCAAACCCATCGCTTCGATGCCGCGTAGTTTTTCCCAGGTCCAACCCATCAACCATAAAGAGCCGCCACCGACCAGAGCGCCAATGAGCGCGCCGATGAGCGATGCCGCCCACAGTGGCATCCCTGCGAGCATTCCGTTTAGCAGCATATTGAGGTCATCGAAATGTGGCTGGCCCAAAAGAAAGGGAATTGCCAGGCGAGCGATGAGCGCAAACGCGATCCCGGGGTACGTAATCGCGTTTGGCAAAATCATGTGCTCGGCATCGATAAAGATTAAGGCGGTGATAGCGGTGACAAATACCAGATCGAATGGCATTGCGAAAGTCAGACCATCGCGCCAGGCTACAGCCACCCAAAGAAAAGCAGTCAACGCCTCGACCGCCGGATAGCGCGCCGAAATATGGGTTTTGCATGAGCGACAACGACCGCCGAGAACGAGATAACTCAGCACGGGTACGTTGTCGTAAAAAGCTATCGTGACGCCGCAGGAGGGACAACGCGAACTGGGCAGAACAATCGACTCCTCGCGCGGCAGCCGATGGATTACAACGTTAAGAAAGCTGCCGATAACCGCGCCGAAGATGCCGGCGACGACATTAATGAATGGTAAAGGAATCAGGTTTGAATCAGGCAGGATCGCTGTCAGAGAAAGATGCATACTCAAGGCATTGTATAGTATTTCGATGAGCTTGCGGGGTTGATTGAAATCTAGAGGATCAGAAGGGGAAACCGCATCAGGCAGCGGGGGCATGCCCCCTTCCTGACTGAATGTTGGCAACAGGCAAGCCGCTGCTCCAGCTACTCATTGCCTATTGCTTAGTGCCTACTT
>DIYZ01000221.1:0-10249 GCA_002427845.1 Chloracidobacterium sp. UBA6041
GAATCCAAACTGCATCAGCACCAATGCGCTTTCGCACCTGACTTTGAACATTAACGGTCGGCATACCGACGCCTGACGAGCGACATTAACATTAGTAAAGCAGGTACTGCTCTCGGACCTTCTTAAAGTTGTCCAGTGCTTCCTTCCAACCCGCTTGCATTGTCTCCAGTGAACTGCCGTCTTCAATAGCTTGCCTAATACTTAAAGTGCCGGCAATGACGTCGAAAGGATTTCGATCGTAAACATATTCGTAAGGCGGTTCCTTCCAGCGAAAATCCTCGCGATACAAGTCGTAAGCAAGCTTCACCATCGCCAGGCCGGTGATGACCGGCATAAACTTCTCGCGATCCATTACGTGGATTTGCACGCCACCGCATCTCACGCCGCCATGCTTTTGAAAAGTAGGCCTGAAGATGCAGCTTCTAAAAAACACGCCGGGTAGATCCAGCGCGTTTAACTTCCGCGCGTAATCCTCAGGGTTGATGTAGGGAGCGCCGACCAGTTCAAAGGGCCGCGTCGTTCCCCGCCCTTCTGACAATTGCGTTCCTTCGAAATGTACCGTGCCCGGGAATACAGTTGCGGAAACGACCGTCGGCATATTGGGCGAAGGCATTACCCACGGTGCGTCAGTCTCATCGTGCCAAAGTTTCCGTTCCCAGCCCTCCATCGTTACAACTTCCAGCTCGCAATTGATCTCAAAATGCTCATTAAACATGCTGGCCAATTCACACAAAGTCATCCCGTGTCGGGTGGGAATGGCAAACTGCCCAACAAAAGATGCTTGCTCCCGTTCCAACACATTTCCCTCAACATCCCTGCCGTTAATTGGGTTTGGCCGGTCGCAAACGATCACCTTCTTGCCAAATTTGCGAGCCGCTCTCATGCAATTCGCCATCGTGTAGGCAAAAGTATAGATGCGGCAACCGACGTCCTGCATATCAAAAATCAAGACATCAAGATCTCGTAGCATGCCCTCGGTAGGCTCGCGCGTCTCGCTGTAAAGCGAATGAATTGGCAACCCCGTTTCGCGATCGACGGTGTGCTCGGTCTCGATCATGTTGTCCTGCACGTCGCCGCGTATTCCATGTTGAGGCCCAAAGAGCGCAGTGAGCTGCACATCGCGATGCTCATAGAGAATGTCCGCCGCATGTCGCAAACCGTGATTGACCGAGGCCTGATTGCAAACTAAACCCACGCGTGCTTCACGAACCGGTCCCAGGTTTTCTTGAAGTAGTTTCTCAAGTCCCAGCTTGATGTTTTTTCGCGTCATGAGCCTAAGATGACTAAAGACCTTCCGCTTGGCTTAATGTAAAACCTTAACTTCAACCGCAGAGAACGGAACCGCCGTTTACGTTTAGCACCTCGCCGTCATGTGCCGCGCCCATTCACTGCAGAGGAAAGCGATATTCACAACCACGTCTGTGCCGAGATCGGCAAAAATTTCTACAACGGCTCTGCCGATACCGCGAGAGCCTCCGGTGACGACGGCTACCCGACCTCGAAGCTGTAGGCTGCCAGGATTCAATCGATCTCTCTTCTATGGTCCATGTCACGCATTCGCCGGTGCACCTTCAGCAACTGACTCTGTTTCCATTTCAACCGAGGTCTTCCCTGCTCTGTTGACGTATTCTTTCGTGGCCGCGATGAAGTGATTGAACAGCGCTTGCGACAGACGATCCACTTGCCAGCCAAGCTCCGGGTGCCACTGCACGCCCACGACGAAAGAGTCGGGGCGCGGATCCTCAATCGCTTCGATTAGACCATCCGACGCCCACGCGGTTGCGATTAGGTCTCTACCAACTTTGTCAATCGCCTGGTGATGATGACTGTTCACAAACGCTTTCTCGTCCTGGGCCAACGACGATAAAAGGCTCTCCTTCGCCAAGCGCACGTTGTGCGATGGCCGATCGCGCGGCGCACCCTGTTCGTGTTTGATCGCGTTTGATGTCTGCGAAGCTATGTCCTGAATCAGAGTGCCGCCGCGAAACACATTCAGCACTTGCATGCCGAAGCAGATAGCAAACAAGGGCAACGCGCGTTTCTCAACTTCTTCGAGTACTAAGAAATCTGTTTCATCTTTCACGGGCACGACGGTGCCAAGATTCGGATGCGGCTCGGCCCCATAGCGCGCCGGGTCTACATCCGAGTCGCTGCCGGGAAGCAGTACTCCATCCAGTCCGTCCATCACTGCCGAAATGTAATCGCGACGCGGTATCAAACTGATGTGTAAGGGAACCCCGCCGGCAGCTTCTACGGCTTCGCTGTAGTGACGCGAAAGGTAGAAACGGTCGCTCTCCAACTCCAGCCGCGTCGTTATGCCGATGCGTGGTCGGGCCGGGCGCGCCAATTGCGGTTTGGTATCATCTGCGTAACTGTCGTAGTTCATATCGCCGCTATCATAGCCTAAAACTAATGCAGTATCTTAAATGCAGGCGAAGCCAAACCCAATCGGCTGCGCATAGTGACCGGAGGCTCCGCTTTGAATGCAGCCAATGAGCGTGCGCGCAAATCAATTGTTTCGCTTACAAGAACTCAAATTAGAACACGCGCCTCGGATACCTCGCCTTGACTTGCCTTCTAACGAATTCCTATAGTGGCCTTTGCCGAAAATGCCACCACAAACTGCCATCATTCGCAGCACTACTGTGTTGCTCGTCCGTAAAGCAGATCAGGTCGCGCTCGCTGGTGACGGCCAAGTTACGCTTGGCGAAACTATCATGAAGGCTAACGCCAAGAAAGTGCGCCGCCTTTACAACGATAGCATCCTGGCCGGCTTTGCCGGTGCCACCGCCGACGCTTTTTCTCTGTTGACACGTTTCGAAAGCAAGCTGGAACAATATCACGGCAACCTCGAGCGCGCCGCCATTGAGCTGAGCAAAGAATGGCGCACCGACAAGGTGTTGCGGCACCTGGAAGCCCTATTGGTGGTTGCCGACAGCAAGAGTTCGTTTCTTTTGTCTGGCAACGGAGATGTAATCGCGCCGGATGATGGTGTGCTCGCGATTGGGTCGGGCGGGTCGTATGCGTTGGCCGCCGCCAGGGCCCTGGCCAAACATACGGATCTCTCGGCGCGAGACATTGCCGTTGAGGCCTTGCGTATCGCCGGCGAAATTTGCATTTACTCCAATCAAAATATTGTCGTGGAGGAACTGTGACCTTCATTAAGGGTTACGCCTGAATCAGGAGCCGTAAGTAATTCGCAATGGTTATTTACTTGGAAGGTGAAGTTGACCAGGAACTTCGACTCGACGAGATGACTCCTCGTCAGATCGTTGCCGAGCTCGATAAACATGTGGTGGGCCAACGCAATGCCAAGCGCGCGGTGGCCGTGGCTTTGCGTAATCGTATCCGCCGTCAGAAACTGGCGCCCGAGATGGCGGTTGATGTGATGCCCAAGAACATGATCATGATCGGTTCGACGGGTGTCGGTAAGACGGAGATCGCGCGACGCCTGGCGCGCATGTCGAACTCCCCGTTCCTCAAGGTCGAAGCGTCGAAGTTTACGGAGGTAGGGTACGTCGGGCGCGACGTGGAAAGCATGATTCGCGATCTCACGGAAATAGCGGTGGACATGACGAGACAGGAAAGGATTGACGAAATTGCGGAAAAGGCTGAGCTGAATGTCGAGGAAAGACTGCTGGATATTCTGTTGCCGCCGCCGCGCTCTACGTCCAGCTTCTACGACTTCGAGGCAACGCCGGATGACGAAGCAGGTTCGGAAACCAGCGTGGAGTCGACCACTTCTCCTCGCGACGACCAGTTTCAGCGCACTCGTGAAAAGCTCCGCACGCAGCTTCGCAGTGGAAAACTTGATAACCGCCTGGTTGAAATCGAGATTCGCGAAAAGAGTTTTCCGGTCATCGAGCTGGCAGGACCGCAGGGCGTCGAGGAGATGGGCATCAACATGAAGGACATGTTGGGCAATCTCTTTCAAGGCCGCACCAAGCAAAGAAAGATGCGCGTCGACGAGGCGCTGGAACATCTCATGCAGGAAGAGGAAGAGCGTCTCATCGACATGGATCAGGTGGCCCGGGCGGCAATCGAGCGAGTGGAATCTTCCGGCATTATCTTTCTGGATGAGATCGATAAGATTGCCGGCCGCGAGTCGGGTCATGGACCGGACGTTTCGCGCGAAGGCGTGCAGCGAGACATATTGCCCATCGTCGAAGGAACTACCGTCAATTCCCGCTATGGCATGGTAAGGACGGACCACATTCTCTTTATCGCCGCGGGCGCATTTCACGTCTCTAAACCCTCGGACCTCATCCCAGAGTTACAGGGACGTTTTCCGATTCGCGTTGAACTTGAATCGCTGACCGTTGAAGACTTCAAACGCATTCTCACCGAGCCCAAAAACGCGCTGATCAAACAATATCAGGCGATGATGGCGACCGAAGAAGTAACTATTGACTTCACTGACGATGCGATCGACTCTATCGCCAACTTTGCGGCTCGCGTAAACGAGCACACCGAGAATATTGGTGCTCGCAGGCTGCAAACGATCATGGAAAAGCTTTTGGAAGAAATAAGTTTTGAAGGACCGGATCTGGAACCAAAGAAACAACTCATTGATGCCAGTTACGTCGAGGCCATGCTCTCAGAGACTGTCAAAGACCAGGACCTCAGTCGGTATATTCTGTGAACCAATTCATTTTCTGCGTTTCTCAATTTTCATTCGCGTCTCATTTGCGAGTTCGCCCACACGCCGGATCCAACGGCACGCGTCACCGAAAGCCTTTGGTGCTATGGGTATTGTTGCTGTCAGTCTTTGTAGCTGCTGATTGCGGTAAGCGGCGGCCTCCGTTGCCCCCGATCGAGCGCGTGCAACAACGCACGGAACTCCTCTCCGGAGTACAACGTGGCAATCAAGTCATACTTAGCTGGCCCGCGCCGCAACGAAATGCCTCAGATCAAAGCGTGCAGAGCATTCGGCGCATCGACGTTTACCGGCTGGCAGAAAAGCCACGTGCTCCGCTGGGATTAACCGAAGAAGAGTTTGCCGCCCGGTCCACATTGATTGGCTCTGTCACTTACGATCAAATCAAGAGTGCCGTGGATAATTTGACCTACACAGACACGCTTGAACTTGCGGGAGAACCGGCGCGCTTGCGTTATGCGGTGCGCTACGTAAACGCCGCCGGGCAACGCGCCGCCTTTTCTAATTTCCTTTTGCTCATGCCGGCGGCGCGAATTGCGCAAGCGCCCACGATGATCGCGACGGGCCAAGTAAGCGAAAACGCCATTACGATCGCCTGGCAACCTCCGTCGGCGAATATTGATGGCTCCACTCCCGTGAACCTGCTTGGCTATAACGTCTACCGAATGGAGGAGGCCGAGCGCGAGTCCAGCGAGACGCCAATAAATAGTTCGCTTGTTTCCGGGACGCAGTACGTAGATAAGAATTTCAAGTTTGGCGACAACTACCGTTATCTCGTTCGTGCGGTTTCGCTGGGGACCGAAGGCGACCAGGTTGAGAGTCTGAATTCAAACTCTATTTCCGTGTCGCCGCGCGATGTCTTTAAGCCTTCCGCGCCGACATCAATCACGGTTGCCGCTGCTCCCGGGCGTTTGTCGCTATTCTTCCCGGCCAATCCTGAACCAGATATCGCAGGCTACAACGTTTACCGTTCGACTGATCCAAATTTGCCGAAAGAACAATGGACGAAGATGAATGCGACCCTGCTCACCAGAACAACTTTTCAGGATGAAAAGGTGGAATCCGGAAAACGGTACTACTACTATTTGACCGCTGAAGATCAGGTGGGCAACGTCAGTGCCCCCGCGGAAGTCGTATCTGAAGTTGTTCCCTAAAGTCTGAAGAGTCATTGATGCGTATCTGTCGGTTCACAACTTCTGGATTCGCGACGTCACGTATCGGTATCGTGGATGATCGCTCGATTCTGCCTCTGGCTGACGGCGAGACAACGGAATCGTTTCCGAATCCGCGCACTGACAAACCGCTTTCTATTACTGACGTGAACCTGGTCGCGCCGGTCGCACCGTCGAAGATTGTTTGTGTTGGGCGGAATTACCGGGAACATGCTGCCGAGATGGGAAACAAGATGCCGGACGAACCGCTGCTTTTCCTGAAAGCGCCTTCCGCCCTGGTTGCAAATGGCGACTGCATCGAGCTGCCCCCGGAATCGAAGCAGGTTGAACACGAAGGCGAGTTGGGAGTTGTGATTGGGCGGAGGGCGCGACGGCTAACTGATGACGAGGACCCGTTAAGCTATGTGCTTGGTTACACGTGCGTCAATGATGTGACTGCGCGCGACTTGCAACGGCAGGACGGGCAGTTTACGAGGGCAAAATCTTTCGACACTTTCTGTCCCGTCGGTCCTTTCATTGTGGCTGGACTCGACCCGCTTAATCTTGTCGTGACTACACGCGTAAACGGTGCCACGAAACAGGAGGGCCGCACTTCGGACATGGCGTTTTCAGTTCCCTTCCTGATTCGGTACATTGCCAACATCATGACTCTTTATCCGGGCGACCTGATTGCTACGGGCACGCCCGCAGGTGTTTCTCCGATGAAGCACGGCGATGTGGTTGAAGTTGAGATAGAAGAGATAGGAGTGCTGCGAAATAACGTTTGTGACTCTGCCGAGAAGGCAGTGAAATTAATGTGACGCTTGGAAATTTGGGGTTCCTTGTTCAAAATAACCGGAGGTCTTTATGAAGTTTTTTCTGGACACTGCAAATCTTGATGAAATTCGCGAGGCTGCATCTTTCGGCATCGCCGACGGAGTAACAACCAATCCAACATTGATCTCCAAAGAAGGCAATGTTGACTTTAAACAACACATCGCGGCGATTTGCGAAATCGTTAAGGGACCTGTCTCCGCCGAATGCACCAGCGAAGACACGGAAGGGATGCTGCGCGAAGGTCACGAGTACTCAAAGATCGCGCCTAATGTTGTTATCAAGTGTCCGCTCACTCGCGCGGGCTTAAAGGCTACGCGCAAGTTGTCTGACGAGGGGATAAGAGTCAACGTCACGCTATGCTTCTCGGCGGCGCAAGCGATCATGGCTGCCAAAGCCGGCGCTTCCTTCATCAGCCCCTTTCTGGGCCGGCTCGACGACATTGGTGAAAACGGCCTGCTGTTGCTTCAGGACATTATTGAGGTCTACAGAAATTATGAATGGAAAACCGAAGTGCTTGCTGCCAGCATTCGCCATCCGATTCATGTGATTGAAGCAGCTCGCATGGGCGCCGATATTGCCACGATGCCTTTCAAAGTAATCGACCTGTTGTTCAACCATCCCTTGACGGAGAAGGGCCAGGCGCAATTTTTGGCCGACTGGCGCAAGAGCGGAAGAAAGTAGCAACGGTTGACTGCGGTAGGCAGAACGATTCTGGTCCGCGCGTGCAAGTATGACGGCTTGCTTCATCGAACGTGGGATGCAGAGCTGATACGTCAGGAGGGTCCGCTTGTAGTGCTTAACGCGAAATTCCCTGGCGAGATCATTCACGATCTGCTGGGAACAATCGCGAGCGGAACGCATAGTCTCGAATATTACTGGTTGGACCGCTGGTACAACATATTCCGCTTCGCGCAGCCGAATGGGGCGCTGCGAAATTATTATTGCAATGTTAACGTGCCGCCGACTTTCGCGGCTGATATCCTGAGCTACGTGGATTTGGATCTGGACATTCTGGTCGAGCCGGACTTTTCTTACCGCATACTCGACGCGGAGGATTTCGAAGAGAACGCGAAGCGTTACGGCTACTCGTCCGATGTACAAGACAATGCCCGGCGCGCAGTTGATGCGCTGATTAGGATGATTGAGACGCGCGCGTTTCCGTTTAGCGGCGAAGACTCTTAGATTTCGTTGCAAACCGGGATTTTTCCTTAGCAGTCCACGCCCAGGTGCTAGCTATGACATCAAAACAACAACCAAAACAGTCCAGGAGCAAGCTGGAAGTTTTAAAGGAACGGTCGCTGAAGGCGGAAGCAGGCGGTGGCGCCGCGCGCGTCGAGAAGCAACATGCCGCTAACAAATTAACCGCGCGCGAGCGCATTGAGTTTCTGCTCGACGAGAATAGTTTTGAAGAGTTTGACAAGCTGGTAGTCCATCGCTCGCACGACTTCGGTCTGGAGCAGCAACTCTATCCCGGTGATGGAGTGATTACGGGTTACGGTCTGATCGACGGGCGTCGGGTGGTTGTCTTTGCGCAGGACTTCACGGTTTTTGGTGGCTCCCTTTCTGAAACTCATGCGGAGAAAATCTGCAAAGTTCTTGATCTGGCAATGAAGGTTGGCGTGCCGGTTATCGGGCTAAACGATTCTGGCGGGGCGCGTATTCAGGAAGGCGTTGTCAGTCTTGGGGGCTACGCAGACATCTTCTTGCGCAACACCCTCGCGAGCGGAGTCGTTCCCCAGATTAGTTGCATCATGGGGCCATGCGCCGGCGGCGCCGTATATAGTCCGGCCATCACCGACTTCAACGTCATGGTCAAAGACACGTCGTATATGTTCATCACCGGGCCAGACGTGATCAAGACCGTGACACACGAAGACGTCAGCAAAGAGGAACTCGGAGGCGCGCTCACGCACAACCGCAACTCGGGCGTTGCTCACTTCGCGGCGGATTCCGACGAGCACGCGCTGCGCATGGTGCGGGAGCTGCTCTCGTTTATACCATCTAATAATCTCGAAGACGCTCCGCGTATTCACTCGAAAGACTCGCCCGAAAGAGCGGAAGTGAAACTCAATACGATCGTCCCCGCAGCTTCGAACCAACCATACGACATTCGGGAAGTAATCAACGCCGTTGTGGATGATGGCTACTTTTTTGAAGTGCAGCAACTTCACGCGCCAAACATTTGCATTGGCTTTGCCCGGCTCGACGGCCGCTCGGTCGGCATCGTGGCGAATCAGCCCGCGTTTCTGGCCGGCGTGCTGGATATCGATGCTTCGGTAAAGGCGGCGCGCTTCGTCAGGTTTTGCGACTGCTTCAACATTCCGCTCATCGTGTTTGAAGATGTGCCGGGGTTCCTCCCCGGCGTTTCGCAGGAACACGGCGGCATTATCCGTCACGGCGCGAAGTTGTTGTACGCGTTTGCCGAAGCGACAGTGCCGAAGCTCACGGTCATAACGCGAAAAGCCTATGGCGGCGCCTATTGCGTGATGGCTTCAAAGCACATTCGCACGGACATTAACTTTGCCTGGCCCACAGCGGAAATTGCCGTGATGGGACCAGAAGGAGCGGTTGGCGTTTTGTATCGAAGAGAGATTGGTGAGGCCAAAGACAAAGAGGCGGCGCGACGCGCGCGCATACTGGAGTTAGAGGACAAGTTTGCCAACCCTTACGTCGCCGCCGAGCGTGGCTTCATCGACGAAGTCATCGAGCCGGCCCTCACCAGACCAAAACTCATCCGTGGGCTCTCGCTATTGGAAAACAAACGCGACACGAACCCACCAAAGAAGCACGGCAACATTCCATTGTAGGCATGTCTTTCACTGGGTGCAGTAGCCCGACCGTTAGGGAGGGCGGAAAGGAAAGAACAAGTTAAAGAACACGCGCTCCGGTCCAACGATTTTTCGGTGGCGATCTACGAATATCATTCACAAACGCTTTGCCGATGCATTGGCACGAGCGACTTCGGTCAAGCAGATTCGAGCAACAGATGAAAGCCGACCATGTTGAGACGATATTCCGCGCAGAGTGCGACGCACATCACGCAGCATATCCGCTGGCATACCTGAACCATCGGTAGTACCCGCCATCCAGGAAAGACGGTGTTGCTGTGTGATTGGTCGTGAGCGAAGAGATTCCAAAAAAGTTCGCGGATGTTTCCAGAGTACGTCGGAATAAAAATCGCCCAGTATCTCCGCCAGCGCGCCATCACTTGAGAGTCCGGCATCGAGCAATGGTTTGAGCAGGGCGTAATCGCCGGGATCATACAATCCGATCAAGTATCCTGCAGTGTCTTCGCTACATCCCAATGTTATTGGACGCGTCGCGCAACCCTTCAAAGTCCTTAGCGCTCTGGCACGATTCAGCCCTTCTCGGTCGAATCTTGCGCGCGCGCACCGTTGCCGTCAGGCAGGGCTAAGGCAACGAAGAAGAAGAGTGAGAATAGGAGTCGTTGTTTCATTGCATTGCGGCTCGCGCTAGCCATCGAACGCTGGAATTAACCCACGCCGAGCGAGCAGCATTCAATCTACATCAGAGGAAGCATCATGAGAAGAATGCTATCGAGGCGTCGGGTTGAATGAGTTGTTAGATGGCGGCATTCATTGAG
>DIYZ01000221.1:10385-11408 GCA_002427845.1 Chloracidobacterium sp. UBA6041
TGCGTTCGCGCCCGCCGGTCATGACCAGCATGTTTAGATCAATGAATTTGCTGAAGTGCGGCTCGCTGCCGTGTGGGACAACGGCTTCGACGAGCAAGAGTCTGCCGTTTTCTGCCATAGCACGATGACAATTTTTGAGAATGGTAACACTCCGCTCATCATCCCAATCGTGAATAATCCATTTGAGGATATAGGCATCACCTCCACTCGGCACTGACTCAAAGAAATCTCCGGCTACCGCTTCACATCGTTCGGCGATTCCTTCATCTCCGATGCGCTGCCGTGCGCCTTCGATAACGGGCGGCGCGTCGAAGAGAACGCCTCTCATCTGTGAATTTGCCTTGAGAATTGCAGCAATGAGGCTGCCATGCCCGCCCCCGACATCAACGATCTTACTGATGGATGAAAAGTCATAACTGGACAGAACTGCATCATTCACGGCGAGAGTCAACCCGGTCATCGCATCATTGAAAGTTTTCGCGTTTTCAGGATTCTGTTCAAAGAATTCCCAGACAGGCATACCGAAGGCGCGATCAAAGGCGATCTCGCCAGTCTTCACGCTATGCAGCAGCTCGCCCCATGCCGGATAATGCTCTTCTCCTAATTCGACGGTGGCGAAAGCGCGCAGCGAGCCGGGTACGTCGGTTCGTAAAGTCTCAGCCAGGGGTGTCAATGCAAAGCCTCTCTTTTCATCTTCAGTGAAGACACCTACGCTAGCGAGCGCACGCACCACTCGATAAAGTGATGGTGCGTGAGTTCCGGTAGCAGCGGCAAGCTCGTCAACAGTTCTATGCCCATCACGAAGGTGGTCGGCGATGCCGAGCTTCGCCGCGACATAAATAGCGCGCGAAATCCAGAAACCAGAGATCATCTGCAACATGGCTACGGGTGGCGGGACATCCGCATTGCTAGGTTGGTTGCGCTCAGTCATATTTTGTGCCTCGTCTGGATGCAAAACTTAAAAAAAAGCCCGATGTACATATCACATCTTTTCATTACAAGCGCGCCATCCAACGTTTCGGG
>DIYZ01000221.1:11506-13672 GCA_002427845.1 Chloracidobacterium sp. UBA6041
GGGACATCCGCATTGCTAGGTTGGTTGCGCTCAGTCATATTTTGTGCCTCGTCTTGGATGCAAAACTTTAAAAAAGCCGGATGCACATATCACATCTTTTCATTTACAAGCGAGCCATCTAACGAGGTTTATGCCGAATCATTTGGCCCATTTCACATATAGACTGCCAAAAGAGGGGAAAATTGCACACACATAATTAGAAGGGAAATGGGGTCAGTCCTCACTTTTGACATTGGGGAAGGTTACCTTGTCCGTTGAAGAAGATTGGATACGTGCGTCCATGATCCCATTTCCAAGCGCCGGGCAGTAGGGCTCGGAATGCTTCGAACGGAGTCTGCTTTTTAGACGTCTTATTCATTTGTTATGTGATGAGTTCAATTGAAGCCTTCTTTATTCTTATGTTACCATATTGGTCCGCCTCTTCGATGGTTCCCTTCACCCTAAATACGTCTGTTTTCTCCATTAGCGGCAGCCGTTCGTTACCTTTCGCTGGGAGGTCACAGATCACCATTATCATTGGGTATGACGGGGGATCCTTATTATCGTCTGTGAAAAACGTATGCATACGGTCGTTAATAACTCCAGATCGACTGGCTGAACCAAACGCTAACTCCCAATCGACTATCATTCCCTTAAAAGCAGCGGCAACTTCATCTCGGTTATGGAAGCTTGCAGCCTTAATCTTAAGGACAATTTCCCTTGGTGATAAAGTGGTGGTCGAAGAGCTAGGAGTATGTTTCGGTGTCGGTTTAGGCAAGGGTTTTTCGGCCGTTGGTACTGGAGAATCGCCGGAGGGGGATGTAGGCGCGGAGGGTAATACTGCCGGTGAAGGTATCACTGACGGTTTACCAGGTACAATCGCGGTCGGGATAGAAGATGTTGGAGCTGGTTTCGTACTATCGCGCTCCCACACTAATCCTTGGAACCATACAAAGGCCGCAGTAATCGCTAATACGACACCGAACCAAGTAAACCAAATAGCCCCGTCCCTAAAATGAACGAAAATTCCGAGCATCGCGGCTATTGCGACAGCAATGCCACTAAATATGAGCAAAAGGTTCATCCAGTTCCGTATGTCGTGATGCCGCGTGATTTGTGCGTGGGTCTTGCGATTGTTTTCTATGTCGGCTTTTTGCTGGGGATGCTTTGCCTTGGGATACTTTCCTTTTTTCACTAATTATGCTTACGCCTTTTGCCACGTCGATGAGGGCGGAAGATTAAGCGGCCAGCGGCCTTTTCCGGCTCGTTTGCTTCTGCGAATACAACTGCTCTGCCATAGTACGGATTCGCAAAATCAGGATTCGCTTCAATAGCCTTTTCAAAGCACTTGATGGCTTCGCCTGTTTCACCCTTCTTCTGATAAACTGTGGCCAGGCTATTCAGCGCCCACGCATCGTTCGGCTCAATCTCCAGAGCTTTTCGAAGGAATTTTTCGCCCGTATCCAGATCAGCTTTCTCGCGGATGTAGAGATTGGCCAACACAACCCAACCCCACGCGTCTTTCGGATCGAGGCACAGAACTTCGATTAAGTGGTTTGTCGCATTTTCAACATCTCCTAACTCGACGTACGCCATCGCGAGGTCGCGACGGGCGGAATGAAATGAAGGCTGGAGTTCGAGCACCCGCTTATATATTCCGATCGCTTTTTCGTAATTGCCCTCGTTGGCACGTTTTACTGCCCTGTCCGCGAGCCGTCTGGCCTCGTCTCGCTTCGCATCGGGCTCTTCCGGAAAGGAAATTACGACCTCGTCGCCTTCGAGTGTAACAAGGAGCGGCTTCGGCAAAAACGCGTAGTGCTTGAGCACATACATTGTGATTGCGGCTAAATCCTTCGCATCATTCCCTCTCTGCGGGTCGATTTCGAAAAGGTCGGAGATTTTCAGGCGGATCTCTCTCATCGGGTACACGGTGAATCGGGATAGTTTGTGGTGATCGCGCCATTAGGCAAGCGGTTGCGGCATTCCCGTGATCCGGCTTGGCCAAACACCGAGTGAACTGGCTAAGACCGCTCTTGCTCGTCATCTCAGCAATGGAATAGAAAACTTATCGGCCAGTATTAAGCATCCCGTGCGATGTAGTCGGCGGCGCTGAAGCCGGAAAAAGGACGACGGTTGCTTCGACTCCGCTCAGCACAGGCGCCGCCCGCCGCTACAGTTTGCATATGC
>DIYZ01000264.1 GCA_002427845.1 Chloracidobacterium sp. UBA6041
TCTTTGCTTCGCGGCAATAGTATCGAGGATCTGACGAACGGTTGCATTGTTGATGGAGAAACTGAGATTGCGAACATCAAAGGTATCGCTGCGGGGCACGCCATGTCCGTGCCCTCCCCCATATCCTCCTGGCCTAGGGTTGAGGACTTCATGGATGGCGACTCTGAGCAACCACTCCGCTCCGAACAAGTTCTCGTTTGCAACTTGAAAATGGGGTATTTGGAGGTTTAAGAAATTCCTGGCGTCAGTAACGATGGAAGTCTGGAAAACGTGTACTACTCCGCCGCTCAGGGTGAAGTCAGTTCCGGGCCTCTCGTGAACTATTTGCTGAATAATCCGTTGGGCCGTCGTGTTTCGAGCATGAATGGGTGGCGCAACGCTCTCTGCTGACTCATTTACCAACTCGATGCCCATTGGAATCTGAAAGCGCTGAGCGAAATCAACTAGTTGACCTACAGTCGAGGAACTTTCGGAATCAAAGGCCTTGACTCTCTGGGCCAATTCAGACTGAAGTCCTTGTGCTCTGACCGAAGACGTCAGCAGTATGAAGAGTGTCACAAACACAGTTAGCCTCACCTTAGGTATTGAGCAGCGAAAAAGTGTCTCCTTGTCCAACCTTGAGCTCTAAGTCCAACCTTGAACTCTAATAGCTTGCGTTACAATTCGTGCCCCTCGGGCGTCGGAGTTATTGAATGGACGCCAGAGACTAATTCATTCAATAGGCTGCCGGTACTCCGGTTGAAGCTACTTTGGCAGCGCGTCTCCCCACCGCAGAAACGCCCAAACTGGCTGCTCATTATCAGCCACAGAGCTGCTTGTGTAGAGGGATGCAACTCGGCGAAATCCTGTTTCTGTCAAAGTACGGTCCTCAGGATAAGTAACTATCCAAATTCTAAAATCAGTGGCCAGACTTAGTTTGTCGAGAATTTGTCGCACCGAGGCATTGACTAATCGGAAAGTGATTCGACGATCGCCTGCACCAGTAGCTATGCTCCCCGCCGTTCCTAGCGCTGGTGATGATGGAAGCGGTGGGCTGATCGTTCGCTTCAGGAGTTCACGAAGCCTGTAGCTCAGTACTCCCGCGAATTCATTCTTTGCCTCAAATTTGTTGATTCGGTGATTCAGAAAACTGCTTCTATCCATTAGTGCTCCCTTAGGGAATACGTGAATGACACCATTCGCTATCGCAAAGTCATATCCGCTCTGACTCTTTACGAGTGACTCCACAACCCCATAAACGGTAGTATGCCTCCAAGAACGTCTAATTTCCCTCTGAGTTGCCGAAGTTCTAATCCACTCGATACCCATTGGAATTTCAAATTGGGCAGCGACTTTGGTCAGAGCCTGAGGAAAGGTCTCTGCAGCGACAGTATAATTCTCCAGGTTCGCTCGAAGCTTCACCTGAAGGCCTTGCTCCGATGGCGGCGGCGGCAAGGCCCAGATCGGCTGAAGTAAAAGCGTTGCAAGAAGAAGGGTGTACATAGACAGCCTCATTGATTGTTCACCAAGACCTATCGCATTGGTAGGACAGGTTCTTTACATCTCCACTCAAGGAGATTCCATTGATGTTCCACGTCTGATCAGCAGTAGTTGTACAACCAGTTATGCAACCTCCCGATACGAGATGACCCGCCGGGGCACAGATGCCAAGATTCTCATTAAATGTACCATCAGCAAATGTGCCGACATTACAGGGTCCGGTATTGGTTATGGCACACGTAGTATTATAACCACCTAAATTGCAGGTGTTGGTTGATGTGGTGACTATGGAATCCCAGAGCTGCATATTATAGACCAGCATGACTTGTCCGAACTGATCTCTGACTTGGTATTTAAACGTCCTCGTTGTGCCACATCCAGGGTTGCTGCCAGCCATACAAGAGCTCTCCGACGCCGTATTATCAGTGCCAGCGACTATTGAGAGGCTGGTCGGTTTCTGAACTGTAATTTGCTTGCTAGCACTGGAGCACTCGCGGAGTTTCAGTGACCGGTTCTTCTCCTGGTACAACCAAGCGCACAGACATTCCGGGATCGGAATGCTGACTCCGGAAACTGTGCACTATGGTCGGGCCGAGGAAGTAATTGCCGCACGCAGGTTGGTTCCACCGCGAGGTCTAGTTTCTTGTCGCCGTTGAAATCCGCCACCGCAATTCCGTGAGGGTGAGGATTGCTTGGAACGCTGAATGGCGAACCGGGAGCGAATGAGAATTGGCCTTTGCTGTTACCCAGGAGCACGGTCACTAGTTTAACGGCGTGATTTGCAATCGCTAGATCAGGATTGCCGTCGCCGTTGAAATCTCCCACCGCAATGTCACTCGGGTTTGGTCCTGTCGGAAATGGTGAGCCACTTGCTTGAGAGAATCCGCCTTTCCCGTCTCCGAGATAAACCGAAAGATTGCTACTGCCGCCGTTTGCGACGAGGATGTCGTTGTTGCCGTCTTTGTTCACATCAGCAATCGTCACACTGACGGGAAGCGTCCCGACAAGTAAGTGAATCGGCGGGCGGAATGGGAGTGATTCGGGAGCAATGCCGGTTGCGTAGCTTGATCGCTGCGATTGTATATGACAGCTGAGTGCGGATAATTCCAAAACCAACGCGGCTAAGATGAATTTCTTCATTTTCTGTCTCCTTGGGAATTCAACGCTCAAGCTAACTGACGTGATCTTAGACGGTCCTGGGCGTTATATTCTTCTCCGCCGCCGAACATAGAAATTATGTTGCAAAATTGAGCGTCTTTGTACTTATCCGGCGACCGAATCTTAACGGTTTTGGCTGGTGCTGGCCGCGAAATGCCCGCACCGCTCGGGTTGCTTCTTCGATGGTTTCCCTCCTAGATCATTTTGGAGATACTTTGAGATCGTCGAAATAGGCCATTGAATCGGCCTTGGCTTATTTGGTTCCTAAGTGACTACACGGATGTGCCGTCACTCAATGGCAGCTCGACTCTAAAGCGACTGCCGTTTCCGTCAGTGCTCTCAGCGGTAACGTCGCCGCCGTGCGCCTTGCAGATAGATCTGACAATAGACAGGCCCAAACCAGTGCCTCCTAGCTTTCGCGTCCGCGCCTTGTCAGAGCGATAGAAACGTTCGAAGATCTGAGGCAGAGACTCCGCGGGAATGCCTACGCCACTGTCGGAAACTTCCAGGATGGCTTTGCCGTCCCCTTCGCTTACGGCGACATGAACCTCCCCACCCTCTGGTGTGTACTTGATAGCGTTGTCAACCAGATTGACCACGACTTGTTTCAATCGCGCTCGGCTTCCTTCTATATAGACACGCTCCGAGGTGTCGCAGCGCAGAGCAATCTTCTTATCTTCGGCAAGTAGCCTCATCTGGTCGGTTGTCGTGGCAACCAGTTCTGCCAGATCAAATCGCGTCCGCGAAAGATCAGGAGTAAAGATGTAAAGCTTCTCATAGAATCTCAGGGAACGCCTCGACGGTCAACAGAACGAACAGCCCCGATAGCTCGGGGCTGGAAGATTCGTGTTTGAGACAGAGGACCCGGGCCTTCGGCGCAATGTCCTGATTGCGGCAATTTTTGTTCGCTTCTCGCCAATGCTTGCCCACAGTGTGGACGACCTCTCCAATCTGGTGATTTGGTAGCATCGACTCCAGCAAAAGTTGATGAGATTCTTGCAAAGAAAAAATTTACCGCAGCCCAAAAAGTTGAGGTTTCTTCAGGCAAGCGTGCGGCTCAAACTATCACTGGTGGCGTCGTTGGAATAGTCATTGGAGGAGTTCTCGTTATAACAGGGATCTTTCTTTCTGCAACTGGTATAGGAGCCTGTTGCAGTATTCCACTGATAATTTTCGGCATAGCATTGCCTTTTATGGGATTAGCGAGCGGCATGTCAAATGAAATTGGAGGCGTATGTCCATATTGCGGAACATCTTTGAAGATGCCAGATAATAGCAAAGGGGTGAAATGCGTTGCTTGCAAGAAGCAAGTTATAGTTCGAGACCTGAAATTCTTCAAAGTTGATTGACGACCCAGGAATGTCCGGTAGCAAGCTTGACTGTTATCGTGCCCATGTTCAAAGAAGCCTTGACGCGCGTAAAAACCGAAAGGCCGGTTTTTGGACCGGCCTCTTAAGGTTGGGCGGAAGCATTCAGCTTCCCGACGGTCACTGTCCTCACCCCAGCAACCTAAACCCGATTGCGCGGGATTCTATACCTTCCATACCTACTGTCAATGAAAAGTTCCTTGCATGAAAAATGCAGGCCAGCTAACTCTACCCTTTGACCCGGTGAATGGAAGGGGTGTATCATGCGTGGCACAATGTATCGCGCAGAAGTGGAACCAATGCCTGAGAACCCGCCCGATGGACTCCCATTTACAGGACTATGGAAGGTTGTCATTTATGAGGGTGAGAGGTTAGTAAGAACCGACCGCGAGAATATTACCCATTCAATGGCAAAGCGATTGGCGAGTGAATTAAATTTCCAGTTCGGCGTGAAGCGAAGTGCGAAGGGCGCTTAAGGTTGTGGCTACGAAGAGAAAGTCTAGGAAGAAAAGGGAATTACCCTATGGTGTGATTCAGGAGCAGTTCACTACTCTACTTACATTCTTTTCTAACAAGCTTGAACGGGAGCCCCGCTATCTGAATGTTGACAGCTCACCGCAGTTGTTCTTGCAGGAATTTCGGAATGCAATCAACACCTTCCATACGATTTTCTTTATCTGTGCAGACACTCCAAAGGACCCGCACAGGCTTAAGAGATTTGCTTTATCGATTTCACCGTTAACCCGGACGCTGTTCGAACAACTCATTCTGTTTGTGTTTCTACTGGAGGATGTCCCGAACCTCGTGCCATGGCTGTTCAAAACCGGCTACACAGAGACTCGAATTGAACTGGACCATTGCAAGAAATATCACGGCCAAGAGCCAAAGTGGAGAGAGTATATTGCCGGATTAAAAAAGAAGGTTGTTTATGCCGAAGCGACTTATCGGCTAACACCGCTCGAAATCAAAAACCCAAGGGACACAATAGGACGAGGACCTACGCCCGGAGCGTTGCTGTCTGTCTTGAGGAATATTGTTGTGATATGGCCTACCGGCTTTGGACTTTATGACGAACTGAAAGTATTTGACATTCCCGCGGGACAGGAATACTCTCCGGGTGTTCTCAACTGAATGGCTGAATTCTCACGAGCCTCTGCTTAATGCTCGCAAACTCGCTAATCCAGCCGCTATTGATTCTCTTTGAGACACAAGTCTCTTTCTGAGTAATCAGATGCCGACACCTCAGTTCGCTTATCGAGATCGCCGTAACCGTTTTCGATTTGTATCCGCCTTTTAGTTGAACCCCCCAAAAAGACCCCTTACAAGACCGGAAGGCGGAATCGAGCGACAACCTCAATCAAGCGATACAAACTCACCTTAGGAGGTTACAAAAATGCCACCACCAACACCACCTGTTGGACCAATTAAAGAAACACACGTGCTACTTGCTTACGATACAGATGCCGGCGGGTTCGGAGGACCACTCGACATGCGAGGACCGCTGGTTGGCGAGGTGCTCTACGTCCAACCTGGCGGCAATCTGGGTATCAGGATCAACCTGGAATTCGGTCAACCTAACACCAAATACGAGGTCTACCTCGTCTGCGGACCTGCTCATGCCGCGGCCTGTGGATTTATTACCATCGGGGTTTTGGCAACAAACGCCGTAGGCGCTGGAGCGGCCGGGTTTAACGTTCCCGCCGGCGTGCTTCAGGGTGCACCTTTCGGTCCGGGCTTTCGCAACGATCACATCGATCTCCTGGCCGGGGTAGGTAACCTTAAGGGAGGGGCCATCACTGCCGGTGCGATCAACTACTTTGTGTGTAAGAGAGCTGCCGGTGCGGCAGAGGCGGCGGTTCCGAAGGGGATGGAAAAGGCACGTGCTGGTGACCCACTGGGCGAAAAAGCGCTTAAAGAGAAGTCGCGAGCCAAACGGTGAGGCACTGGATGTTTGTGTTCTTTTCGCCGAAGAAAGCCTCAGACAACTCACACCCGGCATTTTGTCCCTTAAAGTGCCGGGTGTGACCCCCCAAGAAGCTAAAGTCCACCTCGCAACAGAACCAGTCTTTCGACCTTGACTGGTATTCAATCCCAATCGACACGGCTTTCCGCGCGAACTGGGTTGTTAGCTAACGCGAATCGATTTATTATGTGACGCCTTTATCTGTGAGGAGTTCCGATTCCCTTGAGAGTAATTGCCCTTTCCCTTTTCGCAACCTTCCTCTGTATCAGCGCTGCCCCCGTCAGCGCTAAGAAGCCAGCCGCTGTATAACCAACGATCAATTAGGCGGGTGCTGAATGTATCCGTCCAACGCATCGGATTGAGAAAGCTTGCAAAAGGCTTCCGATGCGCACTTGCAAGCCAAACTTGCGAGTCGGGCGTTGCCGAGCATGAGACGGTGACGCCCTTTTCTTTTAGGCACGCGACTAGGGCGGCATTACTTCTACCGCATTGTTCATCTCGTCCTGTTTTTTCTTGCTCGAAGAAACTGAACTCATCTTGCGTCTCAGTTAGAGGCTTACCCATCAGCGTTCGTGGCGAACACGCGAATAGATGGTGGACCAACCCGTCTCTTCCCAACCAAGGCCGAACGTTATACACTCCGGGCGTCCTCGCGCGGCACTAATTGAGACGTTCGTCGAAACAATCTTCCCCACCGGAGGAACAATGATGAAGCAACATCGTGGCTTTTGGTTGGCGTTCTTGATCTCTAGCGATCTCTGTCGAAATGGCAGATTCAATGACCACTTTGGAGCAAAAAAAGAAAAAGGCGCGCGGTGACGAGTTTTACCGGCACTAGGTCCAAGCGAAGCCGTTGCCTGGCGAGCCGATCTTCATAGGTGGTGACAACGCAAATGACCTCTTTCGCGAGCCAACACAAATAACCAGCCCAAAATTCACGACCGCAACTTAGCCCGTGGTCCGAAGGCGGGGGAGGCCCCCTTGAAGGGCATGCCGGCCTTCAATCCGCCCGGGTTCCTTTTGGATGCTCTTTCTGCGGGGGAAATAGTCTCTGGGCAACATGACACCCCGGGGAATATCTGTTAACCCACAAGCTTGGCAAGGTTAAGGAGTTGGTATTCTCAGTCCTCTCTAATTGTAGTAGCCAAGCTCCTGCCATTTCTTCGTCGTTTCATAAGCCTCATTTTGAGAAATTCGCCGGCCATTAAATATTACATATTCAAAATTCTGAGTAACTGTAAAGATGCCTCCGTTCTCGTAAAGGTGTTTGGCTATCCCGGCAGCAATATCAGAGGCTTGAACGTAATAGGATTTTCTTGAGTCTACGTCTCCCTGCAAGGGCGAGAACGGATGTAGACCGCGACCTTGCGCACCAAAGGAAGTCACTGACTGACGGTGAACTGATAACACTTGCTCGTCAGGACGACCGCCGAGGTCGCCTCCTCGATGACCCGGAAGTGGATGTCAAACTCCGAACCAGGGGGGACGGCTCCCAGGTTGCGAAACAGCTCTTCTCGGCCCGTGCCGGTCTCGTCCGTCGTGATGGACTGCGGCTGAAGACCCTTGCCGAGAGTAAGCCATGCTGTGCTCGTGCAGTTGTCATCGACGTTGGTATCTACTGCCCGCTGGAGAAGGTAGCTCGTGTTCGGTGCGAGGTCGCGTAGCCAAACGTCGAGATGGACGATCCGAGCGTCGTCATTGGGCTGGCGGAATTTGACGAGGCCGAAGCCTTCGCCTCGCAGAACGACCTCCAGGTTGAAGGATGGCGTCTCTGGTCCCCAGGGCGGCCCCGTCTGGGGCCCTTGGGCGGCTGCGGAGGAACTCAGGGACAGTAAGACGAACATAGCGAGCAATACGGGTGCTGTGACTCCTACGAGTGATTCGCGTTTCTGCATGTTGATTCTCCTTTTGTGTGTTGACGTGCAACTCTATTCCCGCCGCGTTGCGATCCATATTTCGCGCGGTCTAACGATCCATGGAACGACCCAAACGTGGTCTTCTAAAAGTCGTTTCAGGCGTATAATACGTCCTCGCCGTGACCCTCGCCGTCGGAATTTGCCGCACACCCTACCCGGAGCGCGGTCAGGAAGTCCTCAAGGCGCCGTTAATTAGTTCTTAATGAGTTCTTAAAAGCAGCTATGAGTGGGTCAAAGAGTCACTTATACGAGTTCGGCCCTTTCCGGCTAGACCCTGAACAGCGCTGTCTGGTGCGCGATGGGTGCTTCGTGCCGCTTACGCCGAAGGCGTTCGAGCTGCTCCTGGTGCTCGTCCGAATGAGCGGTCGTGTGGTCGGAAAAGATGAGCTGATGAAAGAGGTATGGCCCAATACGTTCGTTGAAGAGGGTAATCTTACTCAACACATCTTTGCCTTGCGGAAAGCGCTGGGCGAGAGTCATAACGAGCCTCAGTACATTGAAACTATCCCGAGGCGCGGTTACCGCTTCGCCGCGGGCGTATTGGATGTGCGTGATACAGGCACTTCCTATGTATTTGAAACACATACGGAAGCACAAATCATTACAGATATTGAGCAAGAGACAGCCCATGAACGTGGAGTCGAACAGACAGATTCGAGCGATGGGGCGGCGTTCGAGGAGAGCAGTGGGCAGGTGACGTTTGAGACCGCTCGAGGTTCTACGGCACCGGTATTTCACCTCAAACATTTGATCGGCGCGGGCAAGCGTTGGCGGAAGTCCAGCATCATTTTTCTCCCCCCGCTCATCGCTGTCGTGGCAGTCTTTATCTTCGGGTTGTACAGGTCCTTTGATCAAAAGAACATCAAGCCCGCAGCGCTCTTCGAAGTGCGACAGGCCGTCAAGATCACAAACACTGGTAACGTGACGACTTCCGCCATATCGCCTGACGGCAAATACATTGCCTACGCGATTGACGATGACGGGAAGCAAAGCCTCTGGCTGCGGCAGGCAGCCATAGCCAGCCAATCCCTTATCGCGGCGCCCGCCGAAGTCAAATACATCGGCATAACCTTCTCGACAGACGGCGACTACATCTTCTACGTCGTGTATTCAAAGGGCCGGGGAACGGGGCTGCTCTATCAGGTGCCTGTCCTGGGTGGCGACCCGCGACAACTGTCGGCCGACGTGGGCACTCCCGTTACCTTCTCTCCCGACGGCAAGCACATCGCATTCGTGCGTGCCAATCAAGCGTCCGGCGAAGACCAACTGATGGTAGCTAACGCCGACGGCACCGGCGAGCGCAAACTCGCAGTGCGCAAATTCCCTGGCTACGGTTGGTTCCCTCACTCCGGGCCGGCGTGGTCGCCTGACGGGAAGGTGATCGCTTGTCTTGCGGCAAGCGTCATCGACGGTGTCACCAACACTTCCGTGATTGCGGTGCGGGTCAAGGACGGAGCGGAAGAGACGATCACTACTCAGAATTGGGAATACATTGGACAGATTACTTGGATATCAGACGGCAGCGGCCTTCTGATGACCGCCAGGGATCACGCCTCCGCCTTTTACCAGATCTGGCTGCTTTCATATCCAGACGGGGGTGTTCGGAGCGTTACCAGCGACTTGAACAATTACTGGAACGTCAGTTTGTCGGCGGACTCAAAGATTTTAGCCACCGTGCAAAGAAATCAACTCTATAACATCTGGTTAACCCCATTTGATGAGCTGAACCACGCCACACAAGTGACATCGGGAGCCAGTACATACTTCTCCGTGTCATGGACGCCGGACGGCAAAATAGTTTACGACTCGGCGGCTAGCGGAAATGCCGACATCTGGATGATGAAGGATGACGGGAAGGGTCAGAAACAACTGACGGCGGACGTAGGCAAAAACTATGCGTCATCTGTTTCTGCGGATGGTCGCTACATCGTTTTCCACTCTAACCGCTCCGGCACTTATCACGTCTGGCGGATGAATGTAGACGGAAGCAACCCGATACAGTTAACTCGCGGCACCAATGAGACTCTTTTGCCGCAGGTCTCGCCTGACTCCCGCTGGGTCATCTACCAAAGCAATGGAAACCTGTGGAGGGTGCCCATTGACGGCGGCGAGCCCGTTCGATTGACCGACAAGCAGTCTGCAAGAGCCGTCTTCTCGCCCGACGGGAAGTTAATAGCCTGCTGGTATTGGGATACGCCAGGGGCGGAACAGCCCCGACTGGCAATCATTCACTCAGAAGGAGGGCAGCCGGTCAGGTTATTTGAGTCACCGCCCGCTGTTACCTTACCAATCTTCATTTTCCCTCCGACCATTCGGTGGGCACGGGACGGGCGTGCTCTGGAATACATTGGCAATAAACATGATGTGTCAAACATCTGGGTACAACCGCTCGACGGAAGTCCGGCGCGGCAGCTAACTAAATGGGAATCTGACCGCATAGTTTCCTTCGCGTGGTCACCCGGCGGCAAACAACTCGCTGTATCTCGGGGTTTCGACCAAAATGATTTAGTGCTGATCAACGATCTAAGATAGACCTGATACACTTCGCTGTAGTAAAAAATGTAGTAAATACCTGCATGCACTGAAGGACAAGGAAGAACACGAAAAAATCTAAGCTGCACTCTATGTAGGTGCTTACACCTCCATGCTCCTCTGTGAACAGTGCTAGTAAATTTCTGCAAAACCTTTATTCATCGGTTCGATTCCGATCGCCGCCTCCAATCTACTCAACAACTTACGGGCAGCTCAATCAATCACAGAAAAGTGACTGTAGTAAAAAATGTAGTAAGTCTCTGCATCCTGTTATTGAGCAAAGGTATTTTTCAGTCCATTTATATACTCGGAAATGGTGTTCTCGTAGAGGAGCGTATTCGCGTTTGCATGGCCCAAAGTAATCAACAGCTTTCGCCTTTTGAGTCGGAACGGCGGCCAGCAAGTGAATGTCGCACCGACCACATAACAAAAGTCTCACGCTCGGTAGTTACACGGCGGGCCCGCGAAGGGATGGCGTCCGGCGGGCAACAAGATATGCCAGTGAAAAGATTCTCTGGTAAAGCAATTTGAACCTATCCGCTGATTGATCTTTGTAGGTAGTCAAGGAGCGTTTGGGTTAAGGCCACGACGGACTTCCTGATTACGTTCTAAACAATTCCCGCAGACGTTCTTTTATGACGGCCCACTGTCCAAAGGAAACCGGAAAGGAAGTAGTGCGAGGACTCAACCTGCGCAAGCGCCGAGCACGCAGCCGGCTACTAACCCACGCTCGGTGGCCACGCCCCCGAATAAAGCTTCCAATGCCAATAAGCGTTCCCGCTCCCCTAGCGCACTTCACTCGCACAGGTTAAGATTTCCCCCTCAGCTTCCATGAGCGAAACTATCCAACCAGGCACACGTCTTGGCCGCTACGAAATCCGCGCCCAGCTAGGCGCAGGCGGAATGGGCGAAGTCTATCTAGCTCAAGATACGAGGCTGGAACGCACTGTCGCGCTTAAAGTCCTGCCCGCTGAAGTGGCTTCAGTTCGGCAGCGCATGGACCGCTTCGTCCAAGAGGCCAAGGCTGCATCAGCGCTCAATCACCCAAACATCCTCACCATCCATGAGATTGAAGAAGCAGATGCGACCTACTTCATCGCTACAGAGTTCATTGACGGTGTGACCCTGCGCAAGCACATGGCGAACACCGAGATGAAACTTGCCGACGTGCTCGATGTCGCCATTCAAGTTACCTCAGCTCTTTCGGCAGCGCACGCCGCAGGAATCGTGCATCGTGACGTAAAGCCGGAAAATATCATGCTGCGGCGCGACGGCATCGTGAAGGTTTTGGATTTCGGCCTCGCCAAACTCACCGAACGTCAAAAGTCTGCCACTGACACTGAAGCGCTGACGCGCGCGCTTGTGAACACCGGCCCGGGAATGGTCATGGGCACAGCCGCTTACATGTCACCAGAACAGGCTCGCGGCCAGGCAGTTGATGCGCGCACAGATATCTGGAGTGTGGGTGTGGTGCTCTACGAGATGGTGACGGCCCACGCGGCGTTTGTGGGTAAGACCCTCAGCGACATGATCGCTTCGATATTGGACCGCGAGCCACCGCCATTAGCGCGCTACGCACGAGAAGTTCCCGAACCACTGGAATGGATTGTGACCAAAGCCTTGCACAAAGATCGAGAGGAGCGTTATCAGACGGCGAAAGACCTTCTGATCGATCTGAAAGGGCTCAAGCGTAAGCTGGAGTTCGAGGCGGAGTTGGATCGAACCATCGCGCCAGAAGATAGAGTCAGTACACAGAGGCAGATGGCAGCCGGCAGCGGGCAGGCGAGAGCAGCGATTAGCCACGAGTCAGCCGCAGGCACCGTAGAGGTTCGTGCAGAACACCCAACATCAAGCGCTGAGTATTTGGTGAGCGAGATCAAACGGCACAAGCAAGGCGTCGGACTCACACTGGCTATGCTCCTCTTGGCGGCAGCCGCCGGCCTGTTCTTTTATTTCCATCGCGCGTCGGCATTGACCGAAAAAGACACGATTCTGCTCACGGATTTCGTCAACACCACCGGCGATGCCGTCTTTGACGGTACGCTCAAGCAGGGGCTCGCCGTGCAACTCGCCCAGTCGCCGTTTTTGGATATCTTTCCGGACGCGCGCGTTCGCCAGACGCTGCGCTTGATGGACCGCTCGCCGGATGATCGTGTTACGAAAGAAATAGCGCGCGAGATTTGCCAGCGCCAGGGACTGAAAGCATTCCTGGCAGGCTCGATCAGCAATCTCGGCAGCAGCTACGTCATCGCGCTAGAAGCGGTCAACGGGCAGAGCGGCGATGTGATTGCCCGGGAGCAGGTCGAAACCGAAAGCAAGGAACAAGTGCTGAAGGCGCTCTCGCAAGCGGCGACTAAGCTGCGCGAGCAGTTGGGCGAGTCGCTCAGCTCGATCCAGAAGTTCGATGCGCCGCTGGAAGAGGCCACGACCTCATCGCTGGAAGCGCTCAAAGCCTACTCCCTGGGGAACGAGCAGTCGATCAGCGGCAAGTGGCTTCAAGCGATTCCGTTTTACAAACGAGCGGTGGAGCTCGACCCGAACTTCGCTCTCGCCTACATCGGACTGGCAATACAGTACGGCAATAGCAATCAGCCAGGGCTGGGGGCAGAAAATGCGGCAAAGGCTTTTGCACTGAAGGACCGGGTGAGCGAATACGAGAAGCTCCGCATCTCTTCGTTCTACTACTCCCAGGTCACCGGGGAAGTGGACAAGGCGATTGAAGTGCAGGAGCTCATGAAGCGGACGTACCCGCGCGATCATCGGGGGCCCGGCAACCTTTCTGACCGCTACTTGCGGATTGGTCAATTCGAGAGAGCCGTCGCCGAAGCTCGGGAAGCACTGCACCTCAATCCGAACGCGGTCGCCTGGCATGCGAACCTGGGAGAGGCATTCCTTCGTCTCAGTCGTTTCGCGGAGTCCAGGGAGGTTTTTGAGCAAGCGCTGCAGCAGAAGATAGATTCGACAGACTTTCACACTCGGCTGTATCAGATCGCCTTCGTTAGCGGTGACGCGGCGGCGATGAAGCAGCAGCTTGACTGGGCGAGCGGCAAGCCAGATGAGTACGTGGCACTGGATTGGCAGACCCAAACGTCGGCCTTCGCTGGCCAGTACAAGCAGGCGCAGGACTTCTCGCGCCGCTCAATTGACCTTGCTGTGCACAGCGACGCGAAAGAGGTGGCCGCGCAGTATGCTGCCGAAGAGGCGCTGCGAGAGGCTGTGCTGCTGTACGGTACAGGGAGCGGTAGCGGCCTAGTCTTGTACGGTACAAGAAGCGGTAGCGACCTGGTCTCTTCCAGCCAGCGTGCTCTACAGAGTCACCGGGTCGCTAGCGCTCCCCGTACCGTACTTGAGGTTCAGACGCTCGCGCAGAGCGCTCTGAAACTCGAACGCAACCAGATATCGCTGACGCGCTCAGCTCTCGCACTGGCGCTCGGTGGCGAGCCGTCACAGGCGCAATCGCTCGTTGAGGAACTGCTGAGGCGGTATCCCAAAGACACGCTGGTCAACTCGATATGGTTGCCGACCATCCGCGCGGCCATCGAACTCAATAGCAACAACCCTGCCCAGGCGATTCAGTTATTGGAGGCGACCAGACGCTATGAAGGAGCGGCAGAGTTCTGGCCCATTTACCTACGCGGCCAAGCCTACCTGCGCCAGCGTGCAGGCACGGAAGCAGCAGCCGAATTCCAAAAGATATTGGACCACCGAGGCCAGGCTCCGTTGTCTGCTCTATACCCGCTATCACACCTCGGTCTGGCACGCGCTGCAGCGCTAGCCGGTGACACTGCGAAAAGCCAGAAGGCTTATCAGGATTTCTTAGCACTCTGGAAAGATGCCGAGACGGACATCCCCATCCTGCAAGAAGCGCGACGCGAGTACGAAAAACTGAAATAGAGTTTTTTATCGCCGATTACCTACGGCAGATGCTCTCTGTCTCTGAACTCTGCCGCCTTTACAACATCAGCCGCAAGACCGGCTACAAATGGATCGACCGTTATCTCGAAGAGGGTGCAACAGGTCTTGCAGATCGCTCTCGTCTGCCGCACCACTGTCCTCATCAAACTCCAGCGGACCAGGTCGCATCGATTGTCGGTGCCCGAGGTCATCATCCCACCTGGGGCGCAAAGAAGCTGCTGAAGTTGCTTTCATACTATTGCCGCGAAGCAAAGA
>DIYZ01000052.1 GCA_002427845.1 Chloracidobacterium sp. UBA6041
TCACGATGGGCCGGAATACGCACCCAAGCACGCACGTTCCAAAGTGGGCTTGGACTCAGCGAGCAAGCAAGGCTGAAGGCGCTATCTGGCGCATCAATGCTTTTTTGCTCAAGAAGAAGAATGAAACCGATCAGGACTATCATTTAGTGCTTCAGCGTAATGGCAAAACACTTGTGGCGGAGATTCCTAACCCAGACTGCCTTGATGATACCCCCGAACCTTTGAAGAGCATGATTATCAAGGCACGATCAGACTTTGATGATTGGTTTGCGGAGCATCACAGTGAAGGCCCGGTGTTTCATCAAAGAGTTAGTATTTGGGGAATTGGAATGTTCGACACCCAAGGGCACGCTGAGGGAACGGCATCGAACGGGATTGAATTGCACCCAGTGGTCAAGATCGAGTTTCTTGATTAACACTAGGAACGCTGGCCTTACAAGGACTCTTGTAAAAACCGGAAATCATGCTTTCGGGGACCAACGTTGTCATCCAAAGCTGATGCGCGTATAAGCGAACCAATCGAGGAGCCAACATCCTGAGAGCTTGCAGGCTCCTCCCGATAGAAGGCGTTGCCGTTGTAAGAGAGACGGTGACGCCTTTTAACTTTAGTTATATAATCCGGCCATATTTTCGGCTCGCGTAACTTCACGTCTAGCTAACGAGAGGAACACGCGCGACTTCCCTGACGCGGAGGCGAGTCAAAATACTCATTCCGGGAATAGGCTATTAGGGGGTAATCGAATGATCCAATTAAGAGAAGTCGATTCGACAGTCCTCCAATGAATATGAACAGCCTGCTATCCTCAGCTGCCGGGTGGGACGTGATAAGCATCTTTGGAACGGCGATGCTTGTCTTGTTCATTACAGTTAGCATGAAATACTGGACGAAGGCCTACCTCTTTGGACCAAGTTCCCAAGCAACTAAAGCCGAAAAACGGGCCGTTTCCTTTGACTGTGCCAGAGTCGGGATCGATCTATCAATACTAGGCTTGGGAACGTACTTGGCAGTCACTCAGCTAGCGCTCGAGAAGAACATACCTGTCGCCGTTACCACACTTCACAAATATAACGCAGCAATCGTTCTCACTCAGACACTACTGCTGATATTAGCGGGAATAGCAACCACTGTGACCGATTCGTCAGTGAAACGCTTCTGGAGCGGAATCCTTATCCCGGTGGGACTGGGATGGGTTTCGATTTGGATCAGTGCTACTGTTTTCTATCACATCTTATTGAACGGCTAAAGCCGCAGAATGCTAGTTAAATTACGGAAGTATGTATTTTACGCAAAGGGGAAGGCTGACGATTTCGTGAGCCGCCACAGCGGAATTTTCAAAGCCTTACTTAGGCCAGCCGTCAGCCGGTTTCTTTTTCTTCAACGACTTCTTAATGGCCTCTCGCCAGTCCTCGTCAATCTTCAACAAGTCTGGCTTAGGTCCCGGCTGAACTCGCTTCTTCTTCGGACGTGGTTTTCTCTTTTTCACTCCCTTTTTGTTCACTTCTTTAGGCCGTGCTTCTTTAGGTATTGGTTGGTCGCATAGAAACTACCACTAGGCGAGCAGCCTTCAAAGTATTCAATGAGCTTTGGCGCGACTTCCAATAGTGTTCGGGCGTTATCGATGTTCGGGTTGCCGCGAAAAGTCTCCCACGCGGCGACATATTCCTTCTTGAAGTAATACGCTCCTCCCTCCGCTTCGCCTTCTGCGTTTACTATTTTGTGGAAGTCAAGTATCTCATCGCGCGCCATCAATAGATCGCACCTGTTAAGCACGTCATCATATTTTCCCTTACTGCCAAACAATTTCTGAATGATGCTCACAGGCTTACCTCACAGGACGTTAGGCCCCTTGTACCTTAACCTTTTCCCTTCGGACTCTCGAATCATTAGTGCCATGCGCTCGCCGTCATTCAATGCGCGATTATTCCAGAGAAAATCAAACTGCCAGATATAGCGATGAAGGTGTTCCTTGCTTACGTTGTGATAGATACCAACGATGCCGCGCTTGACCAATGCGAAGGAACTCTCGACCGTGTTCGTGTTCACGTCACCGCGAGCGTATTCCTTTGCGCTATGACACACAGTTTCATGACTTGCGTACTCTCTCCCGATTCCCCGGTAGCTTGAGTTCTCATCGGTCATGATGCGAGCTTGGTTGTCTACCGTTTCGCGAATAGCTTCTTTCAAAGTGTCGCCCGTAACGTCAGTGACAACCCGTCGTCTGATTCTACCGCCACGTTCTACGGCTGCGAACACCGGAGTTTTCTTGGTTCCTCGACCGCGTTTGCTGATACCCTTCACACGCGGGCGTCCGCCAACCCAAGTCTCATCGCACTCGACCACGCCAGTGAGTTTTGCGGTCGAAGAATCAGGGGCCATAGCGAAGCGAATCCGATTCATCAAAAACAGTGCCGACCGATAGGTGATCTGGCAGTTGCGTTTGATTTCCAACGCAGACACGCCTTTCTTCGACGTTGCCGCTCGATAGAAAGCGTAGCACCAGTGACGAAGGGGAAGTCGGCTTTCTTCAAACACTGTCCCGATGCGAACGGTGTATTGCAGTTTGCAATCGTGACAGCGCCATAGAAACCGTTTGTTCCGTTCGCCAGTTTTCGCGTCAACCATTTTGTAGACGTTGACGCTGCCACAGTGAACGCAGCACGGAGTGTCGCCCCAACGTTGCACCTCGAAAAACGAACCACAGAACAAAAGTCACCATGGCTCCAAGCCCTCCGGCGATTTCAAACGGGAGGAACAGCGAGAGTAGTGAATCCCAGAAGGATTTTGCGGGGGAATCGTGCATGAGTCAAGATCACCTTTCCATAGGGGAATTAAGGAATCTTGCCCTTGTTGGCCGGCTGAAGACAACCTAAAGGATTGAAAGCGAACATATCTTTCCATTTCCCGTGTCACCACCTATGAAGATCGGCTCGCCAGGCAACGGCTTCGCTTGGACCTAGTGCCGGTAAAACTCGTCACCGCGCGCCTTTTTCTTTTTTTGCTCCAAAGTGGCCATTGAATCTGCCATTTCGACAGAGATCGCTTTCCTAGGAGTCCCGCCCGAATCGAAGGCCGGCACCCGCCGTGGGCTTCTATTGCCAACTTCGCGAGGTCCGGTATTGAGGTTTCCACCATTCTGTCTGTGCTCTTCATTTGCATGTGCTCTCATTTGTCAGACTTCAAGCCGGGAAATTCACTCGGGCCCACGTTGAGAATTTGGTCGGTTGCCGGCCTGCTATTTTGTTTGCAAGAGCGATTCGGTCCGACGAATCCGAACCTAGGTAGGTATGAGCTTCCCAGAAACTAAACGTCTCGGCAATTTCGGTTGCTCCTGGAAAGGAACCCGCGAAACTTTCCTTTGGGACCTGTGTGTATGAAAGGTTATGCCCCTGTCGATTCAACGTGTCGAGAGAAAAAGACCAAAGAACACAACGAAGGTGGGAGCATGGGTTATTATCATTGAGCTTAACTATGACCAAAGACTACCCAGTTCTGAATATCGATGAATATTTGCGTGATCGGCTCATGCCGGTGGAAGGTGCGATTCCGCGCCTACCAGGCATCGAAATGTATGGGAATTCCATTCCAGCTGGAACTGTCGGCGGGGATCTGTTTGAGTACATCAACTTTCAACAGCGTTACGACATCGATGCACGCATTCAGCGTGCTCTGCGGCTGTCAAATGAGTTCCTCGAACCACTGCCCCAAGGTGCACCGCTGCGTAATTCGGTCGACGATCACGTGCAATGGTTGAAGGCAACTCCGGGCTACAGGGCTGAGATGGAAACAGAATATAGAGACGCCCGGAGTTCGGAGCAGGCACGAGTCGCGGAGGACTTGCACGAGCTTTATACAACGGCCGGTGCCCTGATAGTTGACGCCCAGGGACACGGAATAATCTCGGCGAAAATCGCCTCGACGGTTCATGACACTTTTCATGCGTTGACGCTCTCCGAACTCGACCGATACGGAAAAACTACGCCGGAGCTATTCGAAAATCTCAATCTCCGCCTGGCGCAATCGGTCACCGCCCGCAACGCTCTGGGGATCACGGAGAAAGAAAATGCGCGCGAACTCGCGACCATGCTATACGGCGAAGTGCGTCCAGGCGGCCATTTTCGATTCGTTAATTTTGGACATCCTCCGCCGCTGGTGTACTCAGCCGAATATCGCAAGTTCATGAAGATAGATGAAGGCCGTATGGTGCAATTCCTTGCGCTCGGCTTGCAAATCCCCTCAGACCACCCGGATCGTAAGAAATACTACTCCATGAGCTTTCGGCAAAGAGAGTTCACCTCTTCCGATATCGCTGAAATCACGTTGATGAGTCCAGGAGATATTGTTGTCCTTTATACCGATGGAGTTTACGACGGCAGCGATGAACAAGTGCGCGAGCAACTCGAAGCGGTCTTGCGGGAATACGATAGTCAACCGGCACGGGACATCTGCAATGCATTGTTGGAGCACGCGGTAAAGCAAGACGACCTCCTGCGACGGAACGGCGATGACGCCCTAATCGACGACAAAACGGTGTTCATCATCAAGCGATCTTGAAAGTCCACCTTTTGGTTAACGCTGGTCCCACGTATTGAAAGGTGAAGTTGTCTGTGCAGGTTGGACTGATTAGTCTTCCGAGCGCTGCCCAACGCGATGATGTACAACGTCGTTGGAGCCTGCTTTTCTCGATTGCGAGCATGATCACACTGGTGCTGTTGGGCATTGTGCTCGGCGCTGTCGCTTCTGGAACGATTCGGGTTGAAAATGGTGTAGTCGTATCGGGCTTTCTTAAGTCGTGGCTAGCGCCCTTTCCCTTTGCCCTTTTTCGCGCTCTCGTTGTTCGCATTTCTCGCGGCGGTTTTTTTAACGGTCGAAGCGTCTGAGAATGAATTGCAGGAAGAGTTTCGACTGAGGGCGTTGTGCCAGGTATCGCAGTCGGCATATTGCATTAGCCGTTTTTCTATTAGCTGGAAAGGGCGCGCCGACCGTGCGCGCTGGTATCAGCCGAAGTTGGTGGGCGTTAGGCCTCCACCTCTTCACCGCTGCCTTTGCAGTCGGCGCGTTTCTATGGTCTATGGTCCAGAAAGTACAGACTCGCGCCTATCTGTGCGGCGGCACAGGTCACTTTGATTCTCTTAGGCTGGGCTGTCGCGCAATTTCCGTATCTTGTCGAACCGGATATGACCATCTACTCCGCTTCGGGACCGCGCGCCACACATTGCAGTTGCTACTAATCGCGCTTGCGGCAGGGGTGCTCGTACTATTTCCTTCGTATTACTACCTGTTCCGTATCTTCAAAAGTGAGGCACCTATGATTGCTCCTTCCGTGAACGGCATTGAAGAGCACTATAATAAAGGACCGCACGCGAGATGAAAAAATTGGTCAGTGCCCCGTGGAGGTCGAGATCGAAAATATTGATCCCGAACAAACAGGGATCGCCGCTGCTTCGTACGTCTACGCCACAGTTCTGATTGGGCCTCTCGCTGTTCCGCCGACATGACGATTCACATCGGTACAAAACTGGACCGCTACGAAATCCGCTCGCAACTCGGTGAGGGCGGGATGGGTGAAGTGTATCTTGCTGAAGACACGCGATTGCATCGCAAGGTTGCTCTGAAGGTTCTTCCTGCTGAAGTTGCTTCGAATCAGGATCGGATGCGCCGCTTC
>DIYZ01000085.1 GCA_002427845.1 Chloracidobacterium sp. UBA6041
CCGAATGGTATGCAACCCTCAGAAATAAACCACTCGAAGAAGTCCAGCGATTCTGGACAGAGATCGGCTTCAAACCTTGACCTCGCATACACCTACTACTAGCTTGTCAGAGGGAAATTCCGACGAACAACTTCTGCAGTCGATGAAGGATATCCTAAACTGATATAGGCTTAGCCCCAGACGTATCGGCTACTGTTAGCAAGCGCCGACAATTTGCGTCGATGACTGTCAGCGATCGCGAACACCCTCAGCCTGCACCTTGCTACTTTTATGCCGACTGGGTTTTTCAGACCCACCCGCCTGCCTTCTCTCGTAGGACGCTCTCAGTAAAGGAAGGCCCGTAAAATCGGCCTAAAACAGCGTCGTTCAACACCCTTAACCCTCAAGCTAGAGGCATTCGTTATTGGCATGACATGTGCACAAGACCAGCTGGGTTAGAGCCGATCCAACCTGGAAGGTATTGAAGACGAGATCGGAAAAACTCCAGCTTACCCGCGCCCTCAACACAAGAAATGAATCGCGAACGCAAGAAAGAATTCTCTGAGATTGGGCCAGCGGATATTTCCATGCTCAACGTAAAGGAACTGGAGGCATTTCTCAAGATTGACCAGAAGACGATTTATCGCTATGTATCTCTCGGCCTGATTCCTTATGTCCGCATCCAGTCAAATATACGTTTTGTAAGGAAACAGATCCTGGCCTGGATCGAAGAGCAAAACTACCAACCTAACCGCATCACCTTTACTGACAGGAGCGACCGCTAACCCTTTAGCGAAAGGCGATCCGTAGCGCGGCGCTGAAGGGCGTCATCAGGACTTAGATACTTTCGCGTTGTCTCAATGTCGGAGTGGCCCAGGAGATGTTGCACGGTCACGATGTCAGCTCCCTGCTCAAGGAGGCGGGTCGCGTATGTGTGACGAAACTTGTGCAGGGTCGCGTTGCTCACTTTAGCCCGAGTTGCTATTCGCTTCAGCCGACGGAGCATTTCATTGCGCCCGAAGCGGTTTCCGTTTTGAACCGGAAATACCCAGTCCGCCGCTCTCGGCAGGTCTTTGAGGAGCGGAATCAGATCCGGCGGCATGGGAATATCTCGCTCTTCGTAATCCTTCGGCATGAAGTCGTCTTTTGCCCGAACGCGGATTACCCCATGGCGGAAATCAACATCGTCCCACGACAAATGAGCCAGTTCCTCTTTCCGAAGACCGGTTAATAGGAGAGTGCCATACATCGCATGACTTGCGGCGTTGCAGGCGGCCAGCAGCCGATTGATCTCATCCTGAGTATATACTTGCGGCTTACTCTTGAGACGCTCTTTGGCAGCTCGCAGCATCTTGAAGTGAGCGCAAGGATTCTCAATTTTGATACCACGCTCGCGCATCAAGTAGTAGAAGAACGAGCGCAGCACAGTTACCTCAAAGTTAATCGTACTAGGCGCGACTTTGCGAGTGACCTTACCCTTACCCACGCTCTCTTTGCTTCGGGCAATCTTATAGTCGTCGATGTGCAACCGGCTGATCGCTTCAACATACTTTTTCTTGCCAATGAGACGTTCGAAATGGCTGAGCACTTCTTTATAGCGTTCGAGAGTACGGGGCTTCGCAGGAGAGTGAGTCTGAATGTGCGTGGTAAAGAACTCGACGGCATCGGGAATCCGAGTAAACGCTTCATCTTCGTGAGCCAGAGGAAGCCGTTGCCGGCCGCCGGTCGCCATTTCACCGATGAGTTCGTTTCGTTTCCTTCGTTGAGTTTCGGTTGCCTGAGTAGGTGTTTGTCCCGCCAGCTGACGGCAACGTCGTCTACCTTCCCACCATTCGATGTAGTAGTAGCCCTCGCGCTTGTCCCAGACATAGCGACTGTTAACCCGTTGCAGTGAGATGAACTGCCAAACGCCTTTCGCCGTGCGAATCTTTTTTGTGATGCGAACCTGCTTCTTGAGGGACCGCGAAGCGGAAGGCTGTAGTGGGGGAGATGGCTCTGACTTGTTCGTAAAACGCGAGTACACGGATGCCTCCTTGGTGTCTATTTCGTCGTTTTGATAGACACCAAGAGGATATTACAAGAGCTAAGTTATTGCAAACAAAAAATTAAGGTGGGTATTGGTGCCGAAGGGGGGACTCGAACCCCCACGAGTTACCTCACACGCCCCTCAAACGTGCGCGTCTGCCAGTTCCGCCACTTCGGCCCGAGTTGTCAGATATCTATTTTAACCCTATCAATTGGCGACGCAATCTCTGTAACGCAAACTGTTAGTTTGCGTGTCGCTTGGTAACGCAAACTGTTAATTTGCGTCTCGCCTTGGTAACGCAAACTATTAATTTGCGACTCGGCTCTTTAACTTGCTTACTTGCGACGCAATCTAACAGATTGCGTTACGTTGCCTTACCTACCTACTTTTGCGAAGCGCCGGGCGAAGCAGTTTGCGAGGCAGCAGGTGACGCCGCGGGAGCCACACTCGCCACCGGCGACGGCTGCTGCGCCGGTGTAGGCGTTGCCTCCGGCGCCGTCGATTGCAACACGGAACGCGAGCCCGTTACTCCCGGCAGCGAAAGCATCAGCGCAATCAGCATAAAGGCAGCCGCAGCTCCAATCGTGATCTTCGACAAAATGCTCGCCGTCCCGCGTGGACCAAAAGCAGTGCTCGAAACGCTGCTGGAGAAAAGCTCGCCGGCGCCCGACTTGCCCGGTTGCAACAGGATGACTACCATCAGCACCATGCAATCCAGTATGAATAATCCGTACAAAGTGTAACTTAGCAATTCAATTCTCCTGGTAAACCGAAAACCGTGAACTGAAAACCGAGAACAGACCGTTGTTCAATGCAGCGTCGGGTTGATCTGAAAATAGCAATGTGAAACGTCCCTTCCGGTTCCCTGCTTACGGTTTCCGGTTTACTGTCGATCGTAATTCACAATCTTCGCGAAGCTGTCAGCTTTCAAACTAGCGCCGCCCACCAGCGCGCCGTCAATGTCCGTCTGCGACATCAAGCCGGCAATGTTGTCAGGCTTTACTGAGCCACCGTAAAGTATCCGCAACTCATTCGCCGCCTGATCGGAGTACCTTTCCGCGAAAACGCGCCGGATAAACGCGTGCATTTCCTGCGCTTGCTCCGGCGTCGCTGTACGTCCCGTGCCGATGGCCCAAACAGGCTCGTAGGCAACGATGATACGGTCGAGGTCTGAGGCTGTCAACCAGCTGAGTCCGCCGCTAAGCTGGCCGCTCACAACACGTTCTGCAATTCCCCGCTCCCTTTGTTCAAGGCTCTCGCCCACGCAAAGTATCACGTTTAAATCGGAGGCCAGCGCGGCCTGGCACTTCCTGTTGACCATCGAATCGGTCTCGAAATAAAGCTGCCGGCGCTCCGAATGGCCGACAATTACATACCGGGCCCCGACGTCTCGAAGCATCGCTGCCAGGACTTCGCCAGTGTGCGCGCCCTCTTCTGTCTCGGTAGAACAATTCTGACCGGCGACGGCGATGTTGGAGCCTTCAAGACGGTCTGCGACGATCTTCAATGCTGTGAAAACGGGCGCCACAACGACCTCACAGTGGTTGGCGTTGGCAACGAGAGGCTTCAAGGCGAGCACAGTTTCAACTGCTTCGCTGAGCGTCTTGTACATTTTCCAGTTTCCGGTAATTAGAGGTTTTCTCATAACAGATTTGGTTTTGGGTTTTGGGTCTTTGGTCTTAGGATCCCACTTCGCTGCTCGATCTTTCGAAACGTGCCGAAGACCAAAACCGAAGACCAAGGACGCAAAGACAGGGGTCAATTTTTATCATTCAAGGCCGCAACACCCGGCAACTCTTTCCCAGCAAGAAACTCAAGCGTAGCGCCGCCGCCCGTCGAGATGTGCGTTATACGTTCGGCAACTCCAGCCTGTGTCACCGCCGCGACTGAATCGCCGCCGCCGACGATGACGATTGCACCGCGATCCGCAGCTTCTGCGACGGCGCGGGCAATGCCGATCGTTCCCTCGTTAAAAGGCGGTTCTTCAAAAACTCCCATCGGCCCATTCCAGATTATCGTGCGCGCGTCGCGCAACGCATTGCCAAAGTGCGCGACTGTCTCGACGCCGATGTCCATGCCGGCATGACCGGCGTTGGTAAATTCAATCGGGATCGTTTTGGCAACTATCTTGTCACCTTTTATCGGCTCATAGCTGTCCACGACCTGGTGGTCCGTCGGTAGTAACAATTCAACGCCTTCCGCTTGCGCGCGATTCTTAATGGCCAACGCCGTCTGCAGCATGTCGTTTTCAACCAACGACTTGCCAACAGTAAAACCTTCAGCCTTGAAAAAAGTGTAGGCCATTGCGCCGCCAATAAGAATCTTGTCAACCTTCCGATTGATTAGCGCATTGATGACAGGAATCTTGTCGGAAACTTTTGCGCCGCCAAGTATAGCCACAAAAGGATGTGCCGGATTGGTGATTACGCGACCGAGATATTCCAACTCTTTTTGCATCAGCAGTCCCGCCGCCGCCTGGGCGACGAATTTCGTAATACCCACTGTAGAGGCGTGCGCGCGGTGGGCCGCGCCAAAGGCGTCGTTCACATAAACGTCGCAGAGTTTCGCCAGTTGCTGCGCAAACGCATCGTCGTTCTTTTCTTCTTCCTTGTGGAAGCGCAGATTTTCGAGCAGGAGCACGTCGCCATCCTGCATCGCACTGACCCTGGATTCCACCTCCGCGCCAACGCAGTCAGTCGCGAACGCAACCGGTTTGCCTAATAAACCCGAAAGGTGTTGGGCGACGGGACTCAAACTATATTTCTCAACGCGCTCGCCTTTCGGCCGTCCCAGGTGAGAAGCGAGAATCACGCGGGCGTTGTTTTGTATCGCAAATTGAATAGTGGGCAGCGCGGCGCGAATCCGCGTGTCGTCATCAACCTTGCCTTCCTTGATAGGCACGTTGAAGTCAACGCGAATGAAAACACGCTTGCCTTCTATATCGAGGTCTTTGATGGGAGTTTTTTGCAAATGTTGTGT
>DIYZ01000053.1 GCA_002427845.1 Chloracidobacterium sp. UBA6041
TCGCTCACTGTCGGCGGCTCCACGGGATCGATTTCGCTGCTGCGCATCGCCTCGAGACGTCGGCACGCACCTTGGATATACCCAAAGTCGATGGCATGCGCGGCAGTGGCCGGGAGGATCGAATCTTTCATAGAGTTGATGGTGCGCGGTTTGTCCAGCCCTCGCGGAAACTTCTCGCGATTGATCACTCTCATCAACACAACTTTATGGCTCTTCTATGTTTGAGTGCTTCTGACTATACTGGAACGGACGACCCTCGAGGAGAACCCATGCCGCCAGTTGCTTTTCGTAGTTTTAAGATTCGATAAACCGGGGAGCCGATTATCCTAATCGTGCGGCGGGACTCCATTTCGAAAACTTTCTCTACGGTTTTCTCTAAGCCCCTGCAATCTGAGACATGAGGGCGAAAGGGTTTGCCTCGCGCCACCGGCTGATGTCGGAGGAGGCAGCGGAGACGCGATTCAATACGGATCAGCCACTCCAGCGACAGCAAGATGGCGTGCTCCAAGGGATAACCAAGAATAAACACGCCGTCGTCACGAAGCACCCTTGCCGTCTCCCTGAGAGCAGCCAAGGGGTCGGGAATGTGCTCGATTACGCTTAGACACACGGCTAGATCGAATGTCCGGTCGGAGTACGGAAGATTCAGAAGATCCGCTTCCACAAGCTTAACGTTATGGAGGCCGCGTTTATCCAGCATCCCTCGGGTGTAGCGCATGACAGGCGACAGATCGACTGCGTACCTCACGGCATTGTGAGGCGAGAGCGGGAAGAAGAAAGCCCGCACCAGTGCCGGCATCGAGTGCCCGATCCCACTGTTGAGATGAGATCAGAGCGAAAGCGATTTTGACGCGCCGCCGAAAGAGCCGCCGGGTTAAGAAATTAGTCTTGAAGTATGCCTCCGCGCAACCCACCCGATACTCAGGAGCTAGATCCGATCGAAATATTTCTTCAGGATAGTCTGCTTGAATTGGGAGAGGGACTTCCATTTTTTCTCATCAAGTAATAAAGGAATTTTATTGTCCTGACAAGCCTTTCAACCAGCTGCCCCGACGATTAGATCGGGTTTATCCCGTTCTGACCTCGGACCGAGTATTGGTTGCGCTAGCAGAACCTATCGCAGGAGTGGCCGGCCCAGTTTCGCTCTAGAGCCGAGAGGCCGCCGCTCCGCAAAGGGCAATCTGAATCGACGGCGGCGCGTTAAGGTACCACTTGAAGTCCCGTGGGTGCTGCGGGGGAAAATCTTCTGTTGTGGATTGGCACCTCAGGCGGAGACGCGGCCTTGGGGGGGGAATACTCCGACGTGGGTATTCAACGCAGTTCTCGGCAAAAGTGGTGCGATCTTGAGCCGAGCAAGGGAGCTCATATTTATATGCAGTTGCAGCGTTTTCTGTGCCATTACGCGTATGCGCGACGGAGTAAAATAGTGATTATGTCATCGACGTAACCAGGAGTTGCGTTGTCTCCAGTCCGGCAGTTGCTCGACCGAACACGGAATGTTACGATCTGCCGCGATGGACCGCGAGGCGCTAATCTTTCTTCACATCCCCAAGACAGCAGGGACGACGCTCAACCGGATCATTGAATGGCAGTACAACCCGGTTTCGATCTTCACGGTTGACCCCCACCGAATTCGGGCAACGATTCAAGACGTTTTCGGAGCAACGACGTCGTCGGTTCCGAGTCGTGCGCGGACATCTGCTTTACGGCATTCATGAATTCCTGCCGCAAGGCGCTACGTATATCACAATGCTCCGCGAACCGGTCGCCAGACTTTTATCGTCATATCATTTTATTTTTCGCAGGCCGCTTCACCCGCTGCACCGGAAATTAAAGACGGGCCGGCTAAGCGTGGAAGATCTTATTCGAATGACGCCTCATCGTCAGAATTTGCAGTGCCGATTCATCTCCGGAATTGGCGCCGGCGGGATTTGCGATGAGCGGGTACTCGACGTCGCAAAAGAAAACCTGACGCGTTCATTTCGGGTCGTCGGATTGTGCGAACGATTTCAGGAGAGCTTGTTGCTGATGATGGCGTCATTCGGATGGGAAGTTCCCTTTTATGAGAATCGCAAAGTTGCGAAGATTCGTCCTTCGGTACAACCGGGCGTGATCGATGCGATCCGCGAGCACAATCGGCTCGATCTCGAGCTTTATGAGTTTGCCAAGAAGCTTTTTGAAGAAAACCTGCGCAAGAACGCAGACGTAATCCGGGATGGATTGGCTGCTCTACAAGCCACGCCGAAACCTGCATCCTTTAACAAGTTTTGCCGCTCGACCGAGGGCGCCGGCCGATTTTTGCTGAGCAAGGTTGCCTCTGCCTTGTGACACCCAAACGTCAGACGACTTGCGGCGTGTGAGATTTGCGTGACGGCCGGATGCTACTCAGGCCGGCAGCTCACGGGCGAGTTGACGAAAGAGCCAGCGTTTTTCATTTTCCAGCAAAGGCAGCGAGATGCGGTTGGCTAACGAATTGCGAAAACGCATCTCCTTGGTAGCGGAGCGCATCTCACGAGCCATAGCGACCTTTCCCTTCTGCATCGTCATCAAGACCGCAGTACGCTGGAGGTCAAAAAGCCGCGCGGCCAGCGGGAACAACGCGGGTTGGGGAAACGACTCCGTGAATATCGAGAGATAGCCCCGCTCGAAAGCAGACAGAGTTTGCCTGGCGATCATCCGCCGTCGATCGAAGGGTCGTCGCAAGGTAAACCTCCATAATTCGCGCCGCATGAAGCTGCGGAAGATCGAAAAATCCCACAGCTGCACCCCTTGCCGCAACACGCCGGGCGGATCGATCAGAAACAACTCACCGGCCTCAAACAAAAAGTTCGCTGGCTTGTAGTCGTAATAAATCTCCCCGGTCCGTACTTCTGCGCGAGCGAGATTTTCAAACACTGATTGAAGAATCTTGCCTTCGCGGGAAGAGAGGCGCCATGGGGTCGCAGCCAGATCTCGCGCGAGCAGGTCGACGGGCATTGGGCAGATCTTTTCCGTCCAAGCCAGGTGCATTCGTGCCAAGATTTTTCCCGCAAGTTCGCATGCCGTGAGCACGTCGTCTCCGTGCTTACGATTCCATAGGAGGGCGGGGATTGTCTTGCCCCTCGCGAGCTCCATTACGTACGTGCGCTTCGCGGGGAGCAAAGCGAGCAGCTTTGGCACGCGCAATCCAGGAATCTGCAAGCTGGCGAGTCTTCCCAGCTGATCATGTTCGCATTGGAACCTCGCCTCCGTCGCCATAATCAATTGTTTCGCAACCGCAACACCGCCCTTCGCGAGCTCCACTCGATACACTCGGTTCCGCCAATTCCATTGCCAAAGTTCGCACCTTAGCACTCGCTCGCCTAGCGCCTCCTCGAGCTCGACCAGCGTCGGCGGCTCCAGAGAAGCTGCTTCGCTGGTGCGCACCTCATCGACTCTGCGACGAGCGGCCTGGACGTACCCGTAATCGATCGCGCACAGAGCGATCGCCTCCTGAGTTATTTCAGGCTCCTGGAAAACTTCTGCGGTTGATTGTTTCGGCAAAGCGGTTTGGATGGCTATTCAGTGAACGGGGCGTAATGATGGACAAAGTTGATGCCGGCTGGCAAGGTTTAACAATTACAAGTATCGCGGAATTGTAACGTAATTGTTACCTAATTAATACGATTTTTGGAAAAACTTTTACCTGTCACTAGTCATTGCGGTCACGTCTTGCCCAACCTTCTTACGAGAATAACAGTCAAAATCGCCGATTCTCGGTCCGAAAACTCGAGGCCGTAAAGGCCTTGACCGGCATTGCCGATTCCATAACGTCGTGCGACGTGAGTAGCTCAAAATTGCGCAGTTCTTTGGAGCGACTGCGCTTGCTTTTGAGCATCGGCTCGCGACCCCAATCACGGCTCGAGCAAGCCCGTCTGAAGCTCGACCGCTTTTTGCTTTCCTTCGCGCGGGCCGCCCAAGTCCTCGACCCGTCCGCTCTGCCGCCCGTCGTCGTGGCGGCTGTCGGAGGATCTGGAACGCGCGTCCTCGTTCAAGTGCTTCGGAAAGCCGGCTGGTTCATGGGCAATCGCGTCGACTCGCGGAATGAAGATTCCCTGCCGATGGCGTGGTTTCTGACAAAATGGCTGAGAAGCCTGAGGGATTTTCCGAATGTTGACAACCGCACCCTCGCCGCGGCCCGTCGCGATTTCGAGCGGATGCTAAACGTTCATCGGCGCGGCATTCCGTCACCGGATGCCCGCTGGGGATGGAAAAATCCGCGTAGCATGTGGCTGATTCCGTTCTTCGCCGACCGTTTTCCGGAGATGAGATTCGTTCACGTGGTCCGGGATGCGCGCGACATGATGTTGTCGGAGAACAGATATTTTCTACGGCAGCACGGTCATTGGGTGCTCGGGCGTGACTGGTGGCAAAATCCGCTAGTAGCACAACTGGATTTGTGGCGGCTGGGGAACAAGCGGGCGGTGGAATTCGGCCAACGCTATCTAGGAGATCGCTATTATATGCTTCGCTACGAGGATCTGTGCCAGAAACCGGCCGAAACGGTTACACAACTTTTGGAATTCCTCGAAGCACCCAAAATGAATGTCGGGCCGCTTATCGAAGGGATTCGTGACCGTGGTAATATCGGCCGATGGCGCCGAGCCAGTGATGGCGCGATGGCCAAGCTAGGGCCCGATGTTCAAGCTGATCTGAAGCGTTTCGGCTATGAGCTTTGAGAACTCAGTCGCGGCGGAGTTCCTCCAGCAGATGGACGGAGTATAGTGCGGAACAAGAATGATTTTCATCGAATCCTATGGATTCGCCCTGGACGTGTGCAATTCACCCATCGCGAAATTTGACGTTCTGAGGCAGATTAGTCTCCGGAAACTATGTTGCGGTGAGTTCCCTGACTAATATTCTGCCGCCGCCGGCGAAAAGTATCAACCACGGTAAAGCAGAGGGCCAACCAAGCAACACTGGCTGCAATCGCGCCGAGTACATCCGAAAGGTAATGCGCATCCAGAGCTACTCTACTTAACGCTACCAATATGACCAAGAGGGAGCCGGTTGCGGCCGATGTTAATCGCACGCTCCACCTCCGGAAAGTCCCTATGGCAAACACTACCAACAAACCGTAAAGAAGGGTTGCGTCCATGGTATGGTCACTTGGAAAACTAAACCCATGTACAGTCAACTCGAGATCCCCAAAATGCGGACGTTGCCGTTGAAAGGCTGATTTGAGAACGAAACCAAGCAATCTACCCCCAGGAATGGTTAGAACAAGAAGGAGTAATTCTTCCCATTTCCTGAGAACAACGAGAACCAAGGCCAGGAGCGAGGCCAGAACTGATAAAGTCGAGAACGCTGCTAACTCCGTGATATACTTCATTGCAAGCGTTGCTCCTGCTGTCATATTCGCGTGAAACCATGAAGCAACGATCGCATCCGCTCTTATCAGGGGATCATCGTGAAGAACCATCTCGGCAAGTCCTCCAAAAACCCCCGCACTCCCGATCAGCAGTAAAACGCCTGCGGTCAAATGAAGTCCGAGATATGCGCGTGGCGAAAAGCGTCTTTTAAGAAACCGCATCGACTGCTTTAAATGCATCATTTTCTCTCCCACAGGCTCCGCCTGTTTACAACGGATCCTCTTACAAAAACCAATTGTATTGCAAATATTATAGATAGCGGCAATTTCTGTACATTCCACTTGTCGAGTTTTACTAGGAGGCCATCAGCGTCGAATTTGCGTCCGGGCCGAGTTACGGCGAACCAAAACGACGGCGGTATCCCGGCTTAAATTAGGGCGGAGTCCATCGCACCATACCTCAAACACGAATTTTAGGGTCGCCAGCTTCGAACCGATGCGTCCCGAACTCAACGCCGTATCACCGGAAACAAGATCTGAAAATGTTAGAAGCCATCTCACAAATGTAATCTACCCTGGATATTGTGTATAGTTAGTTATGGACGACCTAACAGAACAGCAGTGGAATGTGATTGGCGAAGTGAAGAATCAGTCGTATTCAGCGAGCTACACGCGATTACCTAAATTTCGCTTCACCATCCGGACGTTTTTCTGTGTGCTCGCTGTCGCGATTTTGTGCCAGGTCGCGCTCCTTGCGGAGTCGGGCCCACCGCTCCGCACAGGTTTATGGGTGACGCAACGCGTTCCCGGAAATACAGCTGAAATGAGTGAGTTCGAATCCATGGTTCGAACAAACCCGAATCTTTCGGGCGTTTGCCTCCACATCGGCTGGAAAGAACTGGAGAAGGAATCGGGTCATTTGGATTTCAGCGCGATTGACAAAGCCGTGGGTGTACTCCGGACCAAAGGCATGAAATATGAACTCAACCTCAAACCCGGGGCTGATACTCCGTCTTTTGTATTT
>DIYZ01000097.1:0-2771 GCA_002427845.1 Chloracidobacterium sp. UBA6041
TCACCATTTACAAGCTGCTCAATTTTTACAACCGAACCTATGTTCTTGGTGTTACCGCTTCCTGGTCTCGAAGAGGCAATTCTATATTTGGGCTGCGCAAAGAATTGAAAATCCCTTATTACCGAAGGAAAATCGCAGCCAAATCCTCAAGGGCGAATTGCGCTCTCTCGTCGGCTACTTCGTCGCATTTGGAGTAAATAACACCAAGCACGAAGTGACCATTAAAGCTACTGTATGGGTAGAGGGTGTTCTTGTTGCTTGCGAAAGTAGCCCGTAAAAGCGCCAAGTGTCATTCCGTTCACGTCTGTCGAATCCACACGATAGGTGCTCTTGATGTCAACCGCGAATTTGTTGCCCGAACCTTCATGGACGAAAGTTAGATCCGGATAGAAATTTTGCTGAGGGCAAAGTTCAACTCTAAGATCATGCTCTTTGGCGAACTCAACAAACATCGGGAATAATAAGAGTTCGAGGACCTTCGAAACTATCTTGGTGTCCACTGAGATCGTGTAGATACGACGGGAAATATCTATGAAGCCCTTTATGATCCAGTCTCCTTCGTCCGTGCTGACAGCTTTTGCGAAGGACTTAGTATGTGTCTGCACCTTTTGCAGAAATTCCTCAGAAGTCATCATGTCCCCTCTACGCTGCGGGCGACTAAACTCCGACTAACTCTCTTGCGACTCACGCAGGAATTCCCCCGGCTCGACGATCTTCCCAGCAATTGCTGACGCGGCAACGACGTAAGGCGAGGCGAGGTAAAGTTTGCCTGGTCCGCTGCGGCCGGGAAAGTTGCGGTTCTGCGCGCTCACTGTAACTGTCTCCGCATTCGGTGAGGCTCCTGGCCCCGCATTGATGCAGGCGCCGCAACTGGGATCAATCAATTCCGCGCCGGCCCTTTCAAAAATTTCTATATATCCTCGTTGACGCGCATACTGCTTGATTTTCTGCGAACCAAATTGCAGGTAGAGATGAACGCCGGGCGCCACGCGCTGCCCTCTGTCCAAAGCGTTCTGCAAGACCTCGGCATACATGTCCATGTCGGCCATCTTGCCGCCGGTACAAGAGCCGCCGTACGCCGCATCAATCTTTACTTCTTCGCCTAGCTCGTCGATGGGAATACCATTGCGCGGGTCCCCGGGCAGCGCCACCATCGGCGGGACCTTGGCAAGATCAATTTTAAACACAGCAGCATACTCCGCGTCGGGATCACTAAAAGTGAATCCTTTGCGAACCTCTTCCGGATCGAGTCCACGCATCTTCACGATGTAATCAAGTGTCTGTTCATCGGGCTCGATGATTCCAGTTGTGCCGCCTGCTTCCACAGACATATTGGTTAGCGTGGCACGTTCATCCATCGGCCAGTTTTTCAAATCGTCGCCCGCAAACTCCAGCACCTTGCCAATGCCCTTGCTCGTCTTCATGTAATCGCTGGCCAGTATGTAAAGCATCACGTCTTTCGCCGCGACGTCCGGGCGCTTCTTCCCTTTTAGAACATAACGAACTGTCTCGGGCACGCGTATGCGAATGTCTTTCGTGTACCAGGCGTTTGCCATGTCGGTCGAGCCGACGCCAAACGCAAAACAACCAAGCACGCCGGCCATGCACGTGTGCGAGTCGGTGCCGATAACAATCTGCCCGGGCAGCGCGAGATCTTCGACCACCGCGTTGTGGCAGATCGCTTCCGATCCGCCTTCCGGACTTTCGCCGTAAAGTCGGATTCCCTGGCGGGTCGTGAAGTCTTCCTGAGTCGTGGCCAGGCCTTCGGCCTTTTCAAGCAAGCCCATCTCACGATGTTTTGGAGACATCACCTTGCTGAGGAACGTCAGGTGATCGCGAAACGCGAAGACCGATTCAGGCTCGCTCACGCGAGCTGCCGGTCCCAGCGCTTGTTTGAAAAGCGACTCCGCCATGGGCGTGACGTACTCATGCGAAAACCGCACATCGGCTACCGCAAACAACGCGTCCCCGGGCTTCACTGCCTCGACTCCGACCTGCCCGGCCCGTACAAACGCATGTTGAGCGATAATTTTTTCCACGATCGTCATCGGACGCGCTTTAGTCTCGAGAGGCGGCGGCGTGACCGCACCAGTTACGCGCGCTTTGTTGTAGTTGAAGAGGCCGCCGTATTCGACGATGTCCTTTGAAATCGGATCGAGTCCTTTGGTGAACTCTGAAAGTGGAATCTCCTCGCCACTGCGTATACGTTCGATCAAACCGAAATCAGTCGAGGTCAGCAAACCAATGTTCTGAGAATTTTGTCCGTAAATCTTCTCGATGCTTTTGGCGATGACGAGTTGGATGCCGGCCCACTTCTCGGCGTAAGGCGCCGTCTCGCGAGATGAACCACACCCTTTCGACAACCCCGAGACGACGACCGCGAAACCGCCCTTCTTCACTTCATCTTTCTTGACCGCGCCCTCGCGCATGCCCACGTAGACGTATTGGCCCAACGTTTCGTCGTAGTAAAAGCAAACCCAGCCGGGCGTGATCTCGTCGGTCGAGATGTTGCTCATCAGCGGCAGATCGTCGTTCAGTAACCGGCGCGCGAGTTCTGCTTCCAGCCGCTCGCGCTCATCGCCTGCGGCCTCCAATTGCGCACGAATAAGCGATATGTCTTCAGTTAGAAAAAGAATTCGGCCGGTGAAACTTACTCGCTCCGCTAGCTGCGAAGAATGCGAAACGTTATCGGAACTCATCAATACCCTTGTTAACATCGTCAACATCGCCAAAATCATTGCGTCAATCGTATGTCTGATTATAGCCTCGGC
>DIYZ01000097.1:2970-14439 GCA_002427845.1 Chloracidobacterium sp. UBA6041
CGGATAACACGGATATGATCAAAGCCAATTGAATTGTTCTCGTTCAGATCTCTCTTAATCCGTGTCCATCTGTGGCCGCTACCCCTGGCCCTCTTCATACTGCATTGCGCCGACGACATTCCCTTCCGTGTCTTCAAAGAAAATAAGGGTGCCCACGGTTGGGATGTGATACTTCGGCATCACGATCTTGCCGCCGTTGGCTTCCACGGCTTTGATTGTGGCATCGATATCGTCAACACCAAGCGAGCATTCAAAGCCGTAGGTCGGTTTGCCCTTCACAATTTCCCGCCGGCCCTGAAGCGCCCCGTGAACGCCCGGATCTTCGTCTGTTCCCGTCTTAATAAGATAGAAGTTTGGCGGCCCCCAGGCCGTAAATTGCCACCCAAACGCCTGCTCATAAAATTTTCGCGCGCGGTCCACATCGTCGGCATGGACTGCAAAGTGTTTGACGTTATTCGGCATTGGTTTCACTCCTCATTCTTACTCATGGTTCAGTTTTGAACGATCTCATGTTCAATAGGAACGAACCTGGCTCTTAGCCTGCGGCCATACTATCTGTGCCAGCTGTGACGCGCCAGTGAAGTAGAATGCTAGCCTGCGGGGACCATCCGAAGCTAGAATGGCTGCCCAGAAACTTCGACAAATCAGGTCAAGGCCATCACTACAGATGAAGTTCTGTCCTTTATGCAAACAAACTTTTAAGGACGATAACGTGAACTTCTGTCGTCAGGACGGCACACCGCTGGTGATTGAATCCTGGTCGCAGTCAGATACTCAACAATTGTTGGGGAAGGTCCAACCCGGGATCGGCGGTTCGATCCATTCCCAGAAGCAAGGCGTTTCAAACATTCCCACGACCTCAGCCACACTTACACAAACCAGACGCCCACGAAAATCAAAAACGATTGACTCGCTCGCCGTGCTGCCATTCGTCAACGTTAGCCAGGATCCCGGCACTGACTATCTCAGCGAGGGTATCACCGAGAGCATAATCAATAGCCTGTCACCGTTGCCTAAGTTGCGCGTGATGGCCCGCAGTACCGTCTTTCGTTATCGTGATCGAGCCGTTGACCCTTCGGAAGTTGGCAAAGCACTTGGAGTTCGAGCGGTCGTATCGGGGAGAGTTAATCACTTTGGTGACAGACTGATGATCAATACAGAACTGGTCGATGTCTCCGATGGCTCGCAACTCTGGGGGCAGCAATACAACCTGGCTTTTGCCGACATATTTGAGGTGCAGGAAGAGATTGCTCGAGAGATCTCAGAAATGCTGCGGATGAAATTGACGGGCGCGGAGAAAAAGCAACTGGTGAAGCGTTACACGGAAAACAGCAAGGCCTATCAACTTTATCTCAAAGGTCGTTTCTTTTGGGCCAAGAGAACACCCGAAAGTTTGAAGAAGGGTATCGATTGTTTCCAGCAGGCGATCGACGTGGATCCCGACTACGCCCTGGCATACGTCGGAATCGCGGACTGTTACATCCATCGGGGCGGTGGCGCCAGCATAGGACTCCGTCCGAGCGAGGGGATGGCGAAAGCGAAGGTTGCTACGCAGAGAGCTCTAAGCCTTGACGATACGCTGGCCGAAGCACACACCTCGCTGGCTTACGTGAAGCTGCTGTATGACTGGGATTGGCAAGCGTCGGAAAAGGAATATCAACGCGCCATCGAGTTGAATCCAAAATACACAGAAGCCCATCACTCTTATTCCCACTATCTTACTGCCATGGGAAGAAGCGAGGAATCATTGGCTGAGAGTCTTCGCTCGCTCGAACTGGAGCCGCTTGATCTGCTCATGAATGTCCACCTGGCGTGGCATTACCTCATGGCCCGCGAGCCGGACCTCGCGGTCACACAACTCCACAAGACATTGGAATTGGAAGCAAATTCCTTCCAGGCACATCTCTATCTCGGACAGGCATACGAATTTATGAAGCTGTATGAAGATGCAGTCGTTGAACTGCAACGGGCAAAAGGTCTGTCCGAAGCCAGCACAGAAGCGTTGGCGGCGCTGGGCCATGCTTACGCGACTTTGGGCCGGCGCGAAGATGCGCAGAGCATACTTAACAGGTTTGAGCAACTTTCACGGGAAGTTTACGTCTCGCCTTATCTCATTGCGACGGTACACCTGGGTCTTGAAGAGAAGGACAAAGCGTTTGAGTCTCTCGAAAAGGCGTTCGTAGAAAGAGACCAGTGGATGATATACCTGAAAGTTGATCCTATTTTTGACACTCTTCGGACGGAGTCCCATTACGCCGAACTCGTGAAGCGTGTCGGTCTTACAAACAACTAAGAAGGACTGCGATATAGACTCTAATGAAGCGAGTAGTAGGAATAGGTGGAATCTTTTTTAAGGCCGCTGACCCGGACAAACTGCGAGCGTGGTACCGGGAACATCTCGGCATGGAGCCTGATCCTTATGGCGGAGTGGTTTTCGATTCGAACGCAAGCGAAGACCCAACGAAGCCGGCCCAAACAGTCTGGTCATTGTTTCCCAGTGATACGAAGTATTTCAATCCCAGCAGCGCAGCTTTCATGATCAACTATCGCGTGGAGGACCTCGACAAGCTTTTGCAGCAGCTTAGAAGTGAAGGCGTGGAGGTTGATGATCGAGTTGAAGAATATGAATATGGGCGCTTCGCCTGGATCATGGATCCGGAAGGCAATCGGATCGAACTGTGGGAACCGGGAACGCCTTCGCAACGGAAGCCACGCCAGTAAACGATGTTGACGCCTAGGCGCGAATTAGGATAAGAACACGTGAAACAACGATCGACGACGACGCGCAGATGAATAAGCTTACCGACGTAAAGGACGAATTACGCTCAACGGCACCGGACGTTTTTGAGCGCCTCAACCGGGCGCGCAAGTTTATCGACCTTTGCTACGACCTCCCGCTGAATCTCGACGAGATCTCCAGTCATGCATGTTTTTCTCGTTATCACTTTCTGCGACTCTTCCGGCAAGCTTTCAATAAGACTCCACACCAGTATCTGGTCGAGCGGCGCATTGAACGAGCTAAAGAACTCTTGAGCTCGGCGGATCTACGGGTCACAGATGTTTGCTTCGAAGTTGGCTTTCAAAGTCTCGGATCTTTTAGCAGTCTCTTCCACAAGTCCGTGGGCCATCCGCCGATCACTTACCGGGAGAAGAGCCGCGAGTCGCAAGCCGCCAGGCGGCAGGTTCCGGGATGTTTTCTCGTGATGTATAAGCTTGAACCCGCGGCACAGCCCTGACTTTGCGACAGCCGTCAAATCAAACCGAAAACTGGATGCCCAACCGCAAAGCCCGTGAAGGCGGACGCCAGGAGACGCAAAGATTACGTCTTTACGAAACTTTGCGAATACCTGGCGCCCTGTGCGGTTATCGGCATACCTCCACAGGTTAGCAATTTTCGAGAAGCACTTCTGCGCCGGATCGCTTACTCTGGCGAAAACTTTATCCAGGAGAACGCGCATATGATCCGCAAGATGTCACACGCCACAATCTTCGTTAACAATCAGGAAGAAGCGCTCGAGTTTTATAGAGACAAGTTGGGATTTCAAATTCACACCGACGCGATGGCGGGCCCGGATTTTCGTTGGCTTACAATGAACGTGCCCGACCAGCCAACCTTCGAGATCGTTCTGATGGAGCCCAAGCCCGGCATGTTGATGGATGAGCCTACGGCCACCCAACTGCGCGCGATTATGGCCAAGGGCGTGCTCGGCGCCGGCGTCTTCAATACCGATGACTGCCGCGGAACTTATGAAGACTTGAAAAGCAAGGGCGTGGAATTTGTCTCGGAACCCGCCGAAAGACCTTACGGCATTGAAGCGGTATTCAAGGACAACTCCGGAAATTGGTTTAGTCTCACGCAGCCCAGCGAGGAAAACAACTAGCACTCGCAAAGCCCTGAAGCTCGGACCTAATAAAATCTTGTTGCCGCGATCAGGAAAATGTAGGATTAGCGCGCTTCAATGAGGACCTCGCTTGCGTTTTGTTTTCCAAAAACTGTCGGACACCTACAAGAGGCTACCAATGCGAAATAGAATCTGCTTACTAGTTCTCCTTTGCGCCTCCCTATCGGCAACCACGGCCCAGGCGCAACAACCAACGCTCGATGCGCTGATCGATCGCGACATCGCATCGCTGGTCGCGACTTACAAGACATTGCACGCCGCGCCGGAGTTGTCGCATCGAGAGGAAAAGACTGCGGCCTTCTTCGCTAGTCAGTTGCGCTCGCTCGGATACACGGTAACTGACCACCTTGGCAAGTATGAAAATCCAAATTGGACCGGCTATGGCGTTGTTGCCGTGATGAAGAATGGCGCTGGGCCAACCGTGCTGGTGCGAACGGAGCTCGACGCCCTTCCGGTTGACGAGAAGACCGGCCTGCCTTACGCAAGCAAAGTCAAAACGAAGAATGATGCCGGCCAGAACGTGAGTGTGATGCACGCCTGCGGCCACGATATCCACATTACGAACATGCTCGGCACCGCCGGGATGCTCGCGCAGTTAAAGGACCAGTGGCACGGCACCCTAATCATACTGGGCCAACCGGCAGAGGAAACGATCGACGGCGCGCGGGCCGTCTTGCGCGATGGTCTCTACAACAAAGTGCCGCAACCGGATTTCGCGATCGCCCTTCACGACAGTTCCGAACTGGCAGCGGGAACGGTGGGCTACACGCCCGGATACGCGCTGGCGAGTTCCACGTCAGTGGACATAAAAATTCGCGGCGTTGGTGGACATGGCGCAAAGCCTGACACGACGAAAGATCCGATCGTGGTCGCGGCGCAAGTGATTATGGCGCTGCAAACCATTGTCAGTCGTGAAGACTCGCCGCTTGACCCGGTCGTTGTCACCGTCGGGTCGATCCACGGCGGCAGCAAGCACAACATCATTCCTGACGAAGTTAATTTGCAATTATCAGTTCGCACCTACAAGGACGAGGTCAGGAAAAGAGTTCTCGCTTCCATTGATCGTATCGCGAAAGGGATTGCGCTGGCCGCAGGCATTCCCGCCGAGCTGGCGCCCATTGTCAAAATCAGTGAGACGGAGGTGACTGCCGCAACTTACAACGAGCCGCAGTTGACTGAGCGGCTGGCAGCGGTTTTCGCAAAAACTTTGGGACCGGAGAATGTCATCAAAGTGGCACCGGCAATGGTGAGTGAAGATTTTGGCTATCTGAGTTTGGACCACAAAATTCCGGCGACGATGTTCTGGTTGGGAGCGGTTGCGCCGGCAAAAGTCAGACAAAGCAGAGAAACCGGTACGCCTTTGCCATCGCTTCACTCCGCCTTGTTCATACCCGAGCCGGAGCCCACGTTGAGGACTGGAATTAAGGCAATGACTTCAGCGGTGCTGGAGTTGCTGAAGAAACAGTGAGCAGTGGGCAGTGCGCAGACAAGATCTAAACTGACTCTTACCCGGCGCTCATAGATTGTTGCTCATCTCAGCGAAACGATAAGAGCCGGGACAAAACATACGAGCGGGGGGCATGCCCTCTTCCTAACCCTGAGATTATTTGCATTTAAAGATGCTGCCAGAGTTGGGAAGCTATTGATCAAGTTAGGGATCTAAGAGCGGGGGTATCACCCCGCTCAAATCGCTCGTAACCTTTCGGTCGTCACTTCATCTGCTGAATAATCGCGTCGGCAAACTCGGCCGTCTTAGCGGTGCCGCCAATATCGCGCGTGCGCACCTTACCCTCTTCGAAAACCTTCAGCATGGCGTTCTCTACCAGATCCGCAGACTCGCGTTCGCCGATGTAGCGCAGCATCAGAATGCCTGATTGCAGTAGGGCCGTCGGATTGGCAATGCCCTGTCCCGCAATGTCCGGCGCCGAGCCGTGCACCGCCTCAAACATTGCGCCCTTCTCGCCGATATTTGCACCCGGCACCAGGCCCAGACCGCCGATCAGACCGGCGCACAAATCCGAGACGATGTCGCCGTAAAGGTTTTCCAGAAGCATCACGTCAAATTGTTCCGGTCGCATCACCAGTTGCATGCACGCGTTGTCGATGATCTTGTCATCAGCCTCAATATCGGGAAACTCCGTGGCCACTTTTCTGAAGCAATCGAGAAAGAGTCCGTCAGACAATTTCATGATGTTTGCTTTATGCCCGCAGGTTATTTTTTTGCGGCCCTCGCGCCGCGCATACTCGAAAGCAAATCGCGCAATGCGAGTGGAAGCTTTTTCCGTGATGATCTTCAAGCTCTCCACCACTCCGGGAACCACAACATGCTCCAGGCCCGCATACAAACTTTCCGTATTCTCCCGAACAATAACCAGATTGAGTTCGGGATAACGGCAGGGAACATTTGGCAGCGCCCGGATGGGGCGCAAGTTCGCGTATAGATCGAGCGCTTTTCGCAAGCCTACGTTGACGGAAGTGAAGCCTTTGCCGATCGGCGTAGTAACCGGACCCTTGAGTGCAACCTTGTTTTGGATGATCGAATCAAGCAATGGCTGCGGGAGGGTTTCGCCAAATTTTTCCAGCGCCTGAGCGCCCGCATAGTGGGTTTCCCATTCAATGTCCACGCCCGAAGCTTCAATGATGCGCACTACGCTTGAAGCGAGTTCCGGGCCGATGCCATCGCCAGGAATCAGTGTGATACGATGTTTCATAATTGTCAGTGGTCAGTGCATTTGTCAGTGGTCAGTAGTCAGTTGTAGCCGACGCAAGCGTTTGTCTCCCGCCGCAATCTTCAGTAGCCATTTGGCTTGGATTCACGCACCAGAATAAAGCCACAACTCGCAACTGACAACTGACTACGGACAACAAGGAAGTTGATGGTTGATTTACCGAAGATAGCAAATGTGGTCGTGGTCGGCGGGGGTGTTATCGGTTTGTCGGTGGCGCGCTCGCTGGCCCTTCGTGGCCTTCGTGACGTTCTCGTGATCGAGCGTGGCAGCCTGGGAGCCGAATCGTCCTTCGCAGCCGCGGGAATGCTGGCCCCTCAAGCCGAGGCCGATCGCGCCGACAAGTTTTTTGAGCTGTGCCGCCAGAGCCGCGACTTATATCCAGCCTTCGCCGCCAGCCTGCGCGATGAGACCGGTATCGACGTTGAACTGGAAACCACGGGCACACTTTATCTGGCTTTCACTGAAGAGGACGTTAACGAACTCGAGGAGCGTTATGAGTGGCAAAGCAGAGCCGGGCTTGCTATTGAAAAACTGAGTGCGGAGGCGGCGAGACAACTCGAGCCGGCGATTTCGGAAAATGTTCGCACAGCATTGAGATTTTCGCTCGACATGCAGGTCGAAAATCGCCGCCTCGTACGTGCCCTAGCCGTCGCAAACGAAACTCTTGGTGTCGGGATCGTAACCGAGACGGCGGTGGAGTCGATCAAACTCGACCGCGGCTGCGTTGCCGGAGTTAAAACTTCGGGCGGACTGGTAACTACTGACACCGTTGTCATGGCCGGCGGAGCCTGGACTTCACTCATCACAGTTTCAGAGCAAACAACTGCGGACAAAAACCAGTCTGACTGTAATACCCCAGACAAAGCATTCCGGAGCGTACGCATCGAACCAGTGCGCGGCCAGATGCTCAGCTTTACCACCGCGCCGCAAATTGCCCGTCACGTTATTTACAGCCCGCGAGGATACATTGTGCCGCGAAGCGATAATCGTCTTCTGGCCGGATCAACCACGGAGCATGTAGGTTTTGCGAAACAGGTTACAGACGAGGGAGTGCGCTCCATAACGGCGGCAGCGGTGGAGATATCGCCTCAAATCGCTTCCTTGCCATTGACCGAATCCTGGGCGGGATTGCGGCCCCGCGCTCCTGACAATTTGCCTGTGCTGGGACCTTGTGCTGAAATTGCGGGGGTCTTTTATGCAACCGGCCACTACCGCAACGGTATCCTGCTGGCGCCGATAACCGGGGAGTTAATCGCCCAGGCAATCGTAGATAAGGTGGTCGCGCCGGCGCTCAACGAATTTTCACCGGACCGCTTTAGCGTGGTGAATGTTACTTAACAGAAGTTGTAAGAAGAATTCCGGTTCACGATGAAGCTTAAGTCAAAGGGTCTGGTGTCGGCGGCGACTTTGCTGTTCGCCGTGATTGCGCTGGGGAGTGCTTCGGCCCAGACGCCGTTAACAACTAAAAGTGCATCCAAAGACACTAATTCGGTCGCGGACAGCCGGCCAGCCAGGACTCTGTTTGAAGAAGCAAACCGTTATGTAGATAGAAAATTCACCGAGTTCAACAAACAGAAGCTCCCCTACGACCGCAAGCTGGAAGTGAAAACAAAACAGGAGCAGAAAGATCTTGCGGCAAAGTATGCGGCTGCTTTGAAATCCCGGCCGTCGTTGCCGGCTCCTGACACTTATTACCTCGGTATGCTTCAGCATCTAGCCGGCAACGGAGCTGAGGCGCTGGAGACCATGCGCGGATTTTTGGCAACTGAATCCTCCGATGACACCGCCCAGAACGCGCGCGCAGTCGTTGTCTTATACGCGACTCGTAAGAACCTCATTCCCGAAGCGGAGCGAGCAGTCGCGGCATATGCGACGAGCCAGCCCCAGAATCTGGTGGAATGGTTTGGCATGGAGACATTGATTACCGAAGCGCTGCAAAAAGCAAAAGACTATCCCGAGATGTCAAAGCACGCCGAGGAGATGCTAAGAGTTGCGAAGATGACCGTGACTGCAAAAGGATTCAATGCTTCCAGACGAGACGATATGCTTTTCAACGCGGGGACGTTTCTTTCCGACGCCTATTTGCAGTTGAACAAGAAGGAAGCCGCAATCGCCACAGTCTCGGAATTGCGGCGCCTGGCCATTTCGCTGCCTTCGGGAAATCTCTTGCGGCTGGCAAACATCCGCATGGCGGGATTGGATAGCTCGGTCGATCTCCGCGGCATATTCAATGAAGCGCTGCCGGAAACGGCGGGTAACCTGCCGGACATTGTCGCCACTCAGTGGATTGATCAAACGCCGGTGAAGTTGTCAGAACTTCGCGGTAAGGTAGTGTTATTAGACTTCTGGGCCCCGTGGTGTGGCCCCTGTCGCTACACCTTTCCAAGACTGCAAAGATGGCACGAAAGTTATAAAAGCAAAGGACTGGTCATACTCGGCGTCACCAGTTATTCCGGAGACATCGAGGGGCATCGGGCCACTCACGGAGAAGAGCTCGCCTATCTGCGCACGTTCAAAAAAGAGAACCGCCTGCCTTACGGTTTCGCTGTGGCCGATACGGGAATCAACGATCTCAACTACGGCGTATACTCAATTCCGATGTCGTTTCTGATTGATCGAAGAGGTAATGTGCGCTTCATCGCCTTGGGCGCAGGTGAACAGGAAATCGTGGCGCTGGACAAGAAGCTGCGGACGGTGCTCGATGAGGATGCGAAGGCACAAGCAAGCAAGAAGAGCGCCGGATCCTCCGCAAAAAACTGAGACGTTGAGTGGCTGAGATTCGTCTCGCACGCTAACGAACAGACGGTATTAAACGTATACTCCGACTACTAAGTTGTAAGAGGTAGCAGGCTAAAGGTGGAAGATCCAAACATAACAATCGGAATAGCTTTCGTAGCCGGAATTCTTTCGTTTCTCTCTCCGTGCGTGCTGCCGCTTGTCCCGGGTTACATCTCGCTGATGTCGGGCGTCAGTGTGGACAAACTTAAAGAAGGCGGGTCAGGTTCCGGCGCGCGACGGGCAGTGATTGTGAACTCGTTGGCTTTCAATGCCGGGCTCTCCGTTATTTTTCTGGCACTGGGAACGACGGCCGGATTCGTCGGCGCTTCGATCACCAGTAACCCCTGGGTGAGAATCATTGGCGGCATCATCATCATCCTTTTCGGCTTGCAGTTGATTGGTCTGCTGAAGATATCCGCACTCTATAAAGACACGCGTTTCTTCTCAGACGATAAGCCGCGCGGTCCACTCGGTTCCTTTACTTTGGGAATTGCTTTTGCCGCCGGCTGGACGCCGTGCATTGGACCAATTCTTGGCGGCATCCTTGGTCTCGCGGCCGCCAGCGGCGGTTGGCGCAGCGGATTGATGCTCTCGGCTTTCTACTCCGCGGGACTGGCGGTGCCTTTTCTCTTAACGGGCCTGGGCATCAATAAGTTTCTGGCGTTCTACGGAAAGTTTCGCCGGCACCTCCACAAGGTGGAGGTGGTGTCCGGCGTGATTCTGATTCTGGTTGGCTTACTCGTCATGAGTGGCAAGTCGATGTTGCTGGCCAGTTCGAAGCTGGCGGCGCTGTTGCCGAACGCGGAGGGTTGGATCAAGGTAAACCCGAAGGGCCCGGCTACCCCGGGCGCGCCTGCTGCGAACACAAATTTCGAACCGGCGCCCCAAGTGCAATTTCAGACTCTCGCGGGCCAGCCTTTCACTTTGGGCCAATTGCGCGGCCACGTCGTACTGCTAAACTTCTGGGCCACCTGGTGCATTCCCTGCCGCGAAGAGATTCCGGTGCTCAATGCAATGCAACAAGAGTTGGAAGCAAAAGGTCTGAAGATTGTGGGCGCTTCACTGGAAGATACGGCCGCAGGGGTCGACTCGTATCAAAAGGAAGTGAGGAAGTTTGGATATCAGGTGCTGGTCGGCGGCGACGAAGCAAAAGCGAAGTTTGGCGGCACGCCATTGCCTACCACCTACTTGATTGATCGCGATGGTCGGATTCGCCAGCGTATCATCGGCGCTCGCGACCGCGCCGGTTGGGAAGCGGCAGTGAAACCATTGCTCGACGAAGTGCCGGCAACGGCGCAAAAGAATTAGGGTACCAACCGTGGAGGGCGCGGCCATCGTGTCAAATGAATTCGTTTTCAGGAGTATTACGATGAACAAATTATTCGGCTTGATCGTTCTCGCGCTGGCGCTGATGCCGGCGGCGGTTTACGCGCAAGACGGCCACGAGTACTCTCCGCTCGCGGAAAAAACCGTCAACTACAAGAATTGGACCCTCAACGATCTGAAGGACAACAAACCCGTCGATCTGCGCTCGCTCGTTCAGGGGAAAAAACTGGTCATGGTGGTTTACTTCGCGCCGTGGTGTCCGAACTGGCGCAACGAAGCGCCGGTGGCCGCCAGGCTTTATGAGAAGTACAAGGATCAGGGATTCGCGGTGATCGGAGTCAGCGAATACGGTTCGCGTGACGATGTAAAGAATTATTTTGGACCAACAGGCGCACCTTACACGGTTGTCAGCGAGTCTGAAACGCGTGATGCACGCGACAAGACAGCGCATTTTGGCTACCGGCAGTCGGCTGGCGATACGCGCAAGTGGGGTTCGCCCTGGAATATTTTTCTCCAGCCCGCGGCGTTGGCGAAAAGCGGCGACGTGCTAACCGAGAAAGCCTGGATCGTTAACGGCGAATTGATCGAGGCTGACGTTGACAAGTTTATCGGCGAACACTTGAAGACCAGCACAGTTGCACTGATCACGCCATGTAAAGAGTGACTTGAACTTTGAAACTCGCTGACGAGTTGCAGGGGCACGGCATGCCGTGCCCCTGCTTTTTGGATTAATC
>DIYZ01000097.1:14693-14880 GCA_002427845.1 Chloracidobacterium sp. UBA6041
ACTTCATTGCTAAGATTGCCGACTCTTTTTCGCATCTCTTCAGCCTGCGAAGCAGGCGTAAAGCATAAAGCCTGGGGTGGAGCGAAGGCGGAACCCCAGGATCTGAGGAACATCAGAACAGAGCCCGTGAAACGGGCGACAGCATACGTCGGTAGCGTCGGCCATTTCAAAACATCGATTCTGAGAT
>DIYZ01000097.1:15165-18088 GCA_002427845.1 Chloracidobacterium sp. UBA6041
TCCCTTTCCTGGGGCTTACGCCCCAGGGCGGGGTCCCCAGCCGAGCATCTGGACTGGGGTGCGAGACTTTATGCGGACGCGCGCGCAGGCTCAAGACAAACTCCAGTTCGTCAGACAACACCTGCCTATGAAACTTCGTCTGCTCTATCACGGCCACTGCTTCGACGGCGTCGCGTCGGCCGCTACCTTTACGCGTTTCTACAAGGAACGCATTCATCCCGAAGCTGAAGTGAACTATGGGGGTCTGCTTCATCGCCCGGGCAACTTATTCGATCTCGAGATGTTTGACGGCGACGAAAATGCGATCGTGGATTTCAAATATGCGGCTTCGGACAAACTCACATGGTGGTTCGATCATCACGAGTCGGCCTTCCTGACTCCCGAGGACGAGACTCATTTTAAGAATGACAAATCAGGAAAGAAGTTTCTCGACGCGAGTCGCAAGTCCTGCACGGAATTCATCGCCGACGTCGCGCGCACGCAATTCGGATTCGACGACACGCCTTTGCAGTCGCTGGTCCACTGGGCGCATATCATCGACGGAGCGCTCTACGAATCCGCGGCCCAGTGTGTGGAACTGAAAGAGCCTGCGTTACAACTAATGCAGGTGATCGAAGCCGATCCGGACGACAAGTTTATCGAACAAGTTATTCGCGAGCTCACGGTGAAGGCGCTTGACGAAGTGGCCACCAGCGACGAGGTGCAAAAACGTTTCCAGCCAATTCTCAAACAGCATTTGGAGACGCTGGAAGCCATTCGTCGCCAGGCCATCTCCGCGAATGGCGTGGTGCAGTTTGATCTGATCGATGAAGGCTACGAAGGCTTCAACAAGTTCATTCCTTATTACCTCTATCCCGACACCACCTACACCGTTGCCTTAACACGTGGTCCGCAACGCACCAAGATTTCCGTGGGCTCGAACCCCTGGGCGCTGCGTCCGCGCACTCACAACATCGCAAAGATCTGCGAACGCTATGGCGGTGGCGGCCACGCCGTTGTCGGCGCTATTTCGCTCAAGCCTGAGGAAGTTGAGAAGGGCCGAGCGGTGATGAGGGAGATCGTGGCTGAGTTGTCAGAGAACTAGTAGGCAGCAGGCAGCAGGCATTTACGCCGAAGGCGTTGGCGAATTCCAGCCCAGGGCAGCGCCCTGGGTCAGTGGTCCATTTGAAACATGCAACCCTGAAGGGGTTCGCCAGCATGTTCAGTCCCAAACGTAGCGTTCGTCATACTCAACGTTATATTTCTTTAAGAATGCTCGGTACTCATCCTGAAACGTCACACGCCGGTGATGTTCCTCTTGCCGTTCGATGTAACACGTAACCTGATCCAGATGTGATTGACTCACGGAAAACGCCCCGTAACCGTGTTGCCAACTAAACTTCTTCTGTGTTGGCGATTTCTCCTTGATCCAACGGGACGAAGTTCTTTTGATCTCCTTCACGATGTCAGCGATCGAATAGTTTCTGGATAACGCAAACAAAGCATGCACATGATCTTCCACCCCTCCGACGATCAGGGTCTCGCATTCGTGGTTGCGCAAGACAGTCGCGAGATAAGCGTGCATGTCTGTTCGGAGCGATTTATCAGAAAGAAATGGATACCGATCTTTCGTCGAGAAGATGAGATGAACCCATAGCTTTGCGAGAGATTGCGGCATGGTGTGAGCCTCCTTATGTTTTTGGACTGAGTTAATAGAATTGGCCAACGCTTTCAGCGTTCCAAATCATTTTGCTGCTTTCCCAGGGCGATGCCCTGGGCTGGAATTGGCGAACACCTTCGGCGTTTTTTTCGTTGGGTGGGTGTGTTCCGCTATCAGGACAATGTTCTGGGCCGGAATCAGTTAAGACCTCGGCTTTTTTGAGGACCGCCGGGATCAGTGGGATCTAGTGTCAGAGTTGCCCCGGCGCGGCGATTAGCAACTACATCGAAAGCAAACAACAAGTTAAAGAGTGCGCCAATAGCGCTCCGGTCCAATGGTTAGAGTTGTTGGGCGATCAAAGGGCAAGATTCATGGCTACAGGCAGCCCGGCAGCTTTCAATTCTTTAGCGAGTTCAAGTCGCCACGCGCNNGTCATCGGCATATAGCGCGCAGAACGCGATTCCGTCCCAAGCGTCCGATGAAGTAGCCGAACTCGAACACGACGTTTTGTCGGGCACGTGGACTTCGATCTGTGTCTGCGGCGTTAATTGGACCACCCTTGTCATCGCCGGTAAACAAGACCACAGCAAAGCCCACGTCGGCATATGTTTCAAATTTTTCAATTATGGTGCGCCCTTCATTCGGTTGCTCGCGCAAAACAATGATGTCTTGGTGGAGCTTCTCAAGGAACCGAGCAACTTCGTGCAAAACCCGGTCGTCGTGTCCGTGTACCAGAAAGATTTTATGCCCTGTTGGCTCCTGCGTCACTTTGGGAGTTTCACCTCCACTAAGTTGGAGTTCCGTTTGGAGCAGTTCTCGGAGCCCTTCAAGTTTTCGTTTCTGCGTCTGAAGACTTTTTGCTGTGGTTCTCCCACCACTCCTCACCTGGGTCCATTGGGAATTGACCATACTTTCCCACGTCGATCACAGTCGAAATGTTGGAGGAATGTCGTCCGAACGCTTTTTCCAGATAGTTGCGAGTCAGAAGCTCCCACGTTGAATAGTCGTCTACCTTCAGAGGTCTATTCTGCAGCAGTTCATCCGCTTTTGCGATTTGCGTATCAATCAGCTGGATCCCCTGAGAGGCCGAGACTTCGGGATGTCCTGGCTCAGGACGCGGTGGTGTTTTTGATCGCGCCATAGTCGTAATTGTTCGCCCAACAGATAATGCTAGAGTACTTACTTCGCCATCAATGCCTCAATCTCATCCGCTTGCTTTGGCACCTTTGTAGTCAACACTCGCGGGCCGTTTGACGTGCACAGCACGTCGTCTTCGATACGCAC
>DIYZ01000097.1:18210-19146 GCA_002427845.1 Chloracidobacterium sp. UBA6041
GACCATGCCTTCAGTCAGCATTTCAACCGAATGACTTTTTAACTCGTCGTGGGTGACTCCCGGCCGAACCATTTCGACGCAAGACATCTGCGTCTCGAGCACGAGATCGTAAATCTCGCGCTGGGCTTTAGAGTAACGACCGTTGATAGGAAACGTCCGCGTAATATCGGAGGCGTAACCTTTGTACTCAGCGCCGGCATCGACCAGCAGCAGTTCGCCGTCCTTCAGCTCGCCATCGTTATTAATGTAGTGGAGCACCGTTGCATTTACACCGGCGCCAACGATTGAAGTGTAAGAGGGACCGGCGGCGCCGTGCCGGCGAAATATTTGTTCAATTAGCGCCTCAACTTCGTACTCCTTCATGCCCGGCCGCACCGCCTTCATCGCTTCTACGTGCGCCTCGGCGGCAATGTCTGCCGCCTTCTGCATCAGCTCGATCTCTTCCGGAGACTTGAACACACGCATCTCGTGAACGATAGTCGCGGAATCGATAATCATACGCGGGGGATGAATCGGCTTCCGGTTCATCGCGCGCATTTGCGCAATTTGGCGAATGATTGTGTTGTCGAGATCCGCGTTTACACCGAGGCGGTAGTAAAGCTTTTCAGCGCCGTCGAGAATGTCCTCCAGCTTCTCGGGAAACTCCGCGATGGGAAACGATTCGTCGGCGCCGAAATCACTTTTCGCGCCTTCAACGCCGGCGCGGCGCCCAACCCAGATTTCCTGTTCCGGATCGCGCGGGCGCACGAAAAGCGTGTACTTGTGTTCTCTTCCCGGCGCGATAACGGCGATCGAGTCTGGTTCTTCGAAGCCGGTCAGGTAGTAAAAATCCGAATCCTGGCGAAAGCGATACTGCGTGTCGTTGGAGCGCGTGGCTTCGCGTGCACCGGGAATAATAGCTACTGACTTTTGATCCATGCGGCGCATGAATTCCTG
>DIYZ01000097.1:19443-23776 GCA_002427845.1 Chloracidobacterium sp. UBA6041
CTTTGGTTGCCTGTTTTCCACTTCTTTGTTGAGTATCGCGCAGGTTACCAGGTCGCTACTGCTCCCTGTTCTGTATTGAGTGCCGCTGAAGCGGCTCATGATGCTCGCTCAACAAAAACCGGGAAACGCCCCCTTCCTGACCTTTAACTGTTCAACCACAATGCCTTCATCCAGCTAGCCGCCCGAGTGGCTTTGTTGGATAATCAGCATTGAATGAGCGTGCAGACATTACCTTCGCAAGTGGAGCAGAGTCGCGAGATCGTCTCCTATGATCCGGCTACGGGCGAGGAGCTTGGTCGCGCGACTTTGTGTTCGCCTGAAGCAGTGAAACAAGCGGTGAACAGGGCGCGAACCGCGCAGCTCGCCTGGGCAGCTCTCTCGTTTAGACAGCGGGCTCGCATCATTTTGCGGGCGCGCAAACTCATGTTGAGTGAGCGCGACGAGATCGCTCGACTCGTTTCCAGAGAAACCGGCAAACCAGCAGCAGAGGCAGTTTCAATGGAGATCGTGCCAACGCTTGACGCCATGCACTATTTTGCGCATGCCTCTGAAAACCTGCTTCGTCCGCAAAAGATTGATATCGGCCAGTACGGCATGATGGGCCGCTCGTCTCGTATTGTGTTTAAACCGCTCGGCGTTATTGGAATAATCTCTCCGTGGAATTTTCCTTTGGCGACACCTGCTGACGAAGTGGTTATGGCCTTGATGGCCGGCAATGCAGTCGTACTCAAACCGAGCGAACTTACGCCTCTGATCGCGCTTAAAATTGGCGAGCTCTTCAGCCGGGCCGGTCTGCCTGAAGGTTTACTGGAAATCGTGACCGGCGACGGCACGACCGGCGCGGCCCTCATCGATGCCCGCGTCGATAAGATCATGTTCACCGGCAGCGTTGCCACCGGGAAGCGCGTCGCCGAAGCCGCTGCCAAATATCTGACGCCGGTCGTACTCGAGTTGGGCGGCAAGGATCCAATGATCGTTCTCGAAGACGCAGACCTCGCAAACGCTGCGCGCGGCGCCGTGTGGGGTGCATTTGCAAACGCCGGACAAGCGTGTGCGTCGGTCGAACGTTGCTATGTGCAGGAAGCGATCGCGCCAAGATTTATCGAGCAGGTAGTTGCCGAGACGAAGGCCCTTAAACAGGGAGTGGGAACTGATGAAGCCGTGGACATCGGCGCTATGTCCAATGAGCGTCAACTTCGCATCGTCGCAGAGCAGGTAAATGATGCGCAGCAGCATGGGGCACGAGTGCTGACAGGCGGACAGCGCGCCGCAAATCTCAAGGGGCTTTTCTACGAGCCGACCATTCTAACCGGCGTGGACCACCGTATGGCGATAATGCGTGACGAAACGTTTGGCCCGGTGCTCCCGGTGATGACTTTCAAAACCGACGACGAAGCCGTCGAACTCGCAAATGACAGCGTTTATGGTTTGACTGCCAGCGTGTGGACAAGAAACATCGCCAGAGGACGACGAATTGCGGAACGCATTGAAGCGGGCACGGTGATGGTCAACGAGGTCGTTTACACTCACGGCATTGCGCAGACACCCTGGGGCGGCGTTAAGGACAGCGGCTACGGTCGAACTCACGGGCGCATGGGTTTGCTCGAGCTGGTCAGTCCCCGGCACATTCACGTCAATCGTCTTTCTTTCCTGCCGGATCTCTGGTGGTTTCGTTATTCACGCCAGGCGGGCCGGTTGTTTGGCGGCCTGGCGCGGCGTTTTACGACTGGTAGCCTACTGCATACCTCTCTACTTCTCCCGCAGATAATCCGACGTCTTTTCGGGCGACGTTAGCGGAATTCGCAGAACCGTTATTCCACGACGGAGCCGAAAAAAAGAAGGGCGAGGCCGTGAGCCTCGCCCTTATTGACTACATCGCTGGGCTGCAGAATTCCAGCGCATGGTAAATGGCGTTATTCTCCGGCCTCAGCCTGATCCGCCCAGATGACGAATGTGAACATCTTGTTCCCATTGCCCAAATCACGCTCGAATAGTGCGGTCCGACCTTCATTGGTGGTGCGAACCAGCCTACCCCACTCAGACGAGTCGTTGCCAGCCGCAGCGCCACGCCCGATGGTCTGAAAACTAGTGTTGGTGCTGTCGAGGTGAGAGTTGTAGATCAAACCCAGTTCATCATAGTCGTGTGTGTTCGGGTGCTCGTTCGATGGGCCATAGTCAAACCCATTGACGATGCCGCCTGCCGGAGCATTGGTATAGTCCATGCAGGTGCCAAGGTTATAGTTATTAAAGACCGTATCCTGGTGATCGAGACCGAAAGTGTGACCAACTTCCTGGCACGCTACAAACTGCCTCCAAGCGGATGTGTTGTACTGCGCCATGTTGAAGTATGTGTCATTTAACTTAACTGTGCCTTGTGTTATGTGGTCTCCATTGGCCCAGATCGAAGCGATTCCGAGCCAGCCGTTTTGACCATATTTCGCGTTGCAGACTTCCACTCTGCCCAAGGTAGCGGGACAACGTCGTGCACCACCAGTTCCACCGGCAACAATAGTCGTGTCCAGCACAGTGGATAGTGTCCAGTCGGATGACGCAAGCGAAAGATGCGCAGGCCAAGGGCCTGTCGTGTTGTCGCCCAGCTTGACCGTGAACGGGTTGCTGGTGCGCGCCCAATGGTAATTACCCCAAGAGTGATTTGCATAGGCGACGACGGCAAATATCGCAACGGCGGTTAAGACCACGGCGACAATAAGCGTACGTCGGCGAGAACTTGTGACCATTAATCTAATTCCTTTCAGAGTGTAAGGCTTGTACCCGAGTCCTATTCCAAGGGTCGTCTCCCATGGAAACGGTGAACAGGACATTGTTGACGCGACTACGATATTACCGCGACCGTCATATGTCAACGCCAGATTGGGGCTAACACGCCAGATTGGGGGCATTTGGAACTGGCTGGAAGAACGTTGATCGCCAACAAAAGAAGTGCAGTCCTGACTAATCTCTCCGTTCTCACTGGGTTGAGCAAACGTACATTGAATGCCAAGTCACAAGTGGCTATATTGGTCCCATCGAATCCTGGCGGCATCCATCACGTAGGAGGCATTTACTTTGTTTTTGAATCTGATAGTTCTTTTGCTGTACGCCGGGTCGCTCGTTCCGGGGCAGTCTGCTCGCCATCCGTACCCTCGCCGCGCCAAGCCACGTCGTTCTTCCGCAATCTTAAAGGTCAGATCAACTGAGGAGGTATTACGTCTCGTTAAGAATCTTCGGGCTCAAGGAGCCACTGTCGCACTTACCAACGACAAGGTTTCGCAACCCTTCTTTTCCGTCGCTTCCCGCATCATCAATGTCAACGGACAAGGCGTTCAGGTGTTTGAGTACGCGCAGCCTTCGAAGGCGGATAGTGAAGCGAAGCGCGTTAGTTCGAATGGCATGACCATCGGCACTAGCAAACCTTCGTGGCTGTCGACACCTCATTTCTTCAAAACGGAAAAGCTGATTGTACTCTACGTCGGCTACGATCAAACTATCCTAAGGATTTTGCAGTCCGCTCTCGGCAACCAATTTGCCGGCGGATGAAAAATCCGGGTAGGACAGGACAGTGGTGCGACATGGTCGGCGAACGTCAAGGAAACCTCCGCCCAATCCAACTTTGACGGGAATCCGAACGGCCCGGGCGACTATTCGTCATCTACTCCGTTCAGCTCGGCGGTATGGCCATTCTTCTCTGACCACCGGCTAGCCAATCCGGAAACTTCTAGCGGTGGTCGCTACAATATTTACACTGTGAACATTCAATAGCGGTCTCTAAGTCAGCTAGCGAATTCTCCATAACCTAACAAAAGGGTCGTCCCTGCGGGCGGCCCTTGTTTTTTACGACCCATGAACGCAATCGCTCCGCTTGATCTACTGTTATCCCATCGTTAGCATGTCAGTCCAATAAACTTCGAGGTAACTACAACTTTTGTGGAAAGCATACATGCACCGGCGCGAACACGCCGCTCACGAGCGGGACAATAACCGCATCGTGCGCCCCCTGGAGTGGGGGCTTCCCTTCATCAGCGATCACGTGAACGGGGACGACCCGCGCACCGTCCTGCGCAATCACACCGCGCAGGCAATGCAGAGCAGTGACACTTTCTACACGCTGCCCGCGATACCAGACTTCCGGCTCGAGCGCGACCAGCTAACCTGGACCAGCGCTATTCAAACTCCTTCTGCTGAAAACAACGTGGCTCGCGCTCGTTATTTTCCGGCCGGGTTGGAACGCGCCCGGGTCCCTCGTACAGCCGTGGTAGTGCTGCCGCAATGGAATGCGCAGCCTGATAGTCACGTCGAGGCCTGCCGAATTTTCAATTTCATCGGCATGTCGGCG
>DIYZ01000097.1:24038-28660 GCA_002427845.1 Chloracidobacterium sp. UBA6041
AAGGATCAGGGTTATGAACGTATCGGCATCCTCGGAACCAGCGTGGGATCGTGCATCGCGTTTCTCGCCTTCGCCCACGAGCCAGACATCGACGCCGGAACTTTCAATCTCGTATCCGGCTATGTAGCTGACGTCGCCTGGCGCGGGCTATCGACGCGACACTTGCGCGAGGGGTTTGGCGATCATTTGACGTTAGAAGAACTGCGGGAGTATTGGACACCGATCAGTCCGGTGCCTTTTATCAGCCGGCTGCCAAAGATAGGCCCGCGCCCAATGCGCTTTATTGCCGCGCGTTACGATCTAACTTTTCCGCTCGATCTAACGCACGAAACAATCGCTGAAGTGAAACGCCACAACTTGCCCCTCGACATGGTCTGGCTTTCGTGTGGGCATTACACAATGGCGGAACTGCCCTGGAAAGCGATCGACGCCTGGAAGATTGCCACGTTTATGCGAAAGCATCTGAGGTAAGTCTCTTTTTGGAGTGCGCTGGCTTGACAGCGCTTTCGAAAGCGGCGTCAAGCCGCCGCACTCCATACCGGCGAGGAATTCGCTAGCCAATTACGTGACCTCCACCGCAATCAATCGACTTCTGAACCAGCTCGGTGAATTGAAGAATCGCTTCGGTTCTCGCGAACATCGAAGCGTCGAAAGAATTCTTTCGGAGCTTGGTCGTCAAGAAGTTGCGGATGGCGAAACCTTAGTCCGTCTGCATGAAACTCTTCTTTTCATCAGTGCCTATCCACAAAGCGCGCGCGCCAGGACGTTGGCCGAGTCGCTCCTAAGAAATTTCGCTAAGCGCGTCGAAAAATTGCGAGCTGCGGGCGAGGATCTTTCACCACTCGAATCGCCGGAAGTTTCCGGCATTGCCGGCATGTCGGTCACCGACACCTTCAGTTACTACATTGTGCGCTGGCTGGTAAGACTTCCGCAGGATCGAGTGGCGCTCGCTTGGGAATGGTTTGAAGACGAGAATCGCCTGGCGGAGACATGGCCGCGGTTTATGCCGTTGCTCGAGGAAGATTCGTTTGTCGAAGCGAACGTTCCCTATCAAACGTGGCTGCGTGCGGCGAGCGGCGGCGCGGCGAAGGATTTGACCTGGCTGATTCGGCGATTCGCATCGTTACCGAAGACAGACATGGAGAAGGCCGAGCTTTACGACTCCCAAAAGCTTTACGTGCGCTGGAGCCCTCCCTATCGCGCTACGCGGACAGGTATGCGCCTGGCGACGTCAAAGGTTTTTTACCACCGGGATCCGCTCATTCAGCGAAGAGAAGTTTCTTTGCAACGCGAAATGGAAAATCCAGCGCCACCGCTCGAACGGCTTTCCGCGAAACAAGGCGAGGCGATTTTGGATATGGCCCGCGAGGCTTCGACCGTGCGATATCGCGAGCTTTATGGGTTTACTCACGGCGACCCGCGAAGAGTTTTTAAAACCAATCTCGGGCGCGGCATCAATGTTTTCATTACCGCCCTGCCTCCAAAGCGCCGCTTGCCGCTGCGGGCTTATCACGCCGCGATGATCTTCAAGAATGGTGTCCCCGTCGGTTACTTTGAGGGCCTTTCGCTTTTTGAACGAATGGAAAGCGGATTCAATCTTTACTACAGCTTTCGCGAAGGCGAAACGGCCTGGCTCTACGCGCGCATCCTGAGCATTTTTCGCCACTTGCTCGGCGTTACCGCTTTTTCAATTGATCCGTACCAGGTCGGCTATGAAAACCAGGAAGGCATTGAATCAGGCGCGTTCTGGTTTTATCGCAAGCTTGGTTTTCGGCCAACCAGCCCGGCTGTGACGAAGCTGATGCGCAGTGAAGAAAAGAAGATCGCTTCTCGCTCTACCTACCGCACCGCCGCCAAAACGCTGCGCCAGCTTGCGGCGGGATCAATGATTTTCGAAGTGGACAAATCAAAGTCGGGCGACTGGGATCGGTTTCAAGTGCGAAATGTTGGTTTGGCAGTTCAACGACAGATGGCTGCAAAGCACATAGGCAATGCTGATAGATTTCGAGCAGAGGCGGTTAAAGAGCTAACGCGAGCGCTGGGCATTCGCACAAACGATTGGCGAGAAGCTGAGCTGCGTCCTTTTAGTGACTTCGCCGTCACGCTGTCTTTGGTAAAAGACCTAAGCGAGTGGCGTGATATTGAAAAACGAGCGCTGGTTCGAGTCATCCACGCAAAAACAACTTCGGATGAGAGCAGCTATTTGAAGCTTATGCAGAAACATGCGCGCCTTCGCAAGGCGATAATCAAGATGGGGTCACTGTCAGGCCCGATCGAATATCTCTAAGGTCAGGAAGGGGGCCTGCCCCCGCTGCTTCAAGCTTCGAACCTAGCCTTATCCGCACAAGCAGCGGGGGCAGGGCCCCCTTCCTGACCTCGAGGTTCATTTGACGTTGAACCTGTTTTCTACTCACAAGCCCGCAAGCGGTTTTCAAAAATTTTATCTTCCGAAAAATTTTCCAACTTCTGAAAATACTCCGCGGACTTGTCGAGAGCTTTTGCAGGAACTAATCCCACAATTTCGGTGCTCAGAATTTCGACGCCGGCGCGCTCGGCTTCTCGTCGCACCGCGTTATATGCCTGCTCGATTCCCGTCGCCTCGTAATTCACCAGATTCATAGATACCTGCGCCAGCCCGCGCGTGCTTAATGCAAAGCCGAGCGCCTTCACAAACCGCAGACCCCCGCCTCGCGCCCTGACGACTCGCGCAATGTTTTTCGCGACCACCACATCGGCGGTGCGAAGGTTGATATTGAAGGCAATCAAAAATGGGCGCGCACCGACAGCAATCGCGCCGGCCGTTTCGTGGACCTGCGATGGTCCAACATCGGGCGCGCGCTTAGGCTCGACGGCAATTTCCTGGCGCAAGAGTTCCAGCGCGCCGCGCCGCACGTCTTCGAGATTCCTGCGATCCTCTCTGAGTGCCGCCTGTTCATAGAAATAAACCGGAATCGCCAACTCGCGAGCAATGCGCTCTCCGGCCTCGTGTGCCAGCGCAATGCATTGATCCATGGTTACGCCGCGAATCGGCACGAAAGGCAGCACATCAGTGGCGCCCAGACGCGGATGAACTCCAACGTGCTGGCGCATGTCGATTAGCTCCGCGGCAAGCGCCACGGCGCGCAGCGCCGCCTCGACAATCATCTCGGCCGACGCCACAAACGTTATGACTGAGCGGTTATGATCCGGATCGCTATGTCTGTCGAGTACGCAGGCTGTAGGTACGGAGGCAATTGCTTGCGCCAGGCGCTCGACTGTTTCAGTCTTGCGGCCTTCGCTGAAGTTTGGTACACACTCGACGATGCTTTGCATCAGTAGGCAGTAAGCAATAGGCAGCAGGCAGGATTTCTCAGCAGAAACCAAATGGCCTGTTTGCCGGCTACACTTTTTGTTCGAGAAAAAGACTAGCACTGCCTACTGCCTGCTGCCTACTGCTTACTGGTTACTAGTTCAATGCCCAACGACCGCTTCATCGACCAACGCCGCAGCGCCTGGCAGCGTCTGGAAGATCTGCTTAAGTTGCTCGATAGCAGTTCGCTTCGCCGTCTGCACCGCGAAGAGGTGCGCGAGCTCGGCCGCATCTACCGGCGCACTGCGTCTGACCTGGCAATCGCGCGAGCGGAGTCGCGGGATCCTCGTCTGATCAATTATCTAAACAGTCTGGTCATCCGGGCGCACGGCCGCATCTATCAGGCTGACGCGCAGGGCGTAGCGCGCATTAGAAATTTCTTTGCCCGCGAATTTCCGCAAACGTTTCGCCGCACCTGGCGCTACACTATGGTTGCCTTCGCGGTCTTTCTAATATTTGGCGTGGTCGGCTTTTTGGGCACCAGGTATGATCCGGAATTTTCCGAACTGGTAGGAGTGCCGCCGGCTTTTCGCGAGCTTTACATAGACACCAAAACTCATTGGTGGGAAGACCTCAACGAAGCAAACCAGGTGGGCGCCAGCTCCATCTTCACGCACAACATTCAGGTAACGATTTACACGTTTGCCTTTGGCGCTATGTTTGGCGTCGGCACGTTGTTCTACCTGGCATATAACGGCGCGACGATCGCATCAGTGCTGGCGTTGACCTTTCGCGCCGGTTTTGGCAATGCGCTTCTGACATTCATGGTGGGTCATGGCGTGATCGAGCTTTCTTGCATCTTCATTGCCGGGGGCGCCGGCCTGTTGATTGGAAGCGCCATGCTCATGCCGGGTGATCTCTCGCGCGCTGACGCTCTGAAAAGCCGTGGCAAGGATGCCGTTCGTTTGATGATGGGCGTGACGGTGTTGCTGGTGGTCGCGGGCATCATTGAGGGATTCATTTCGCCCGCGCCAATTCCCGCCGCAATTAAGTTCAGCATTGCCGCGATCACCGGCCTGGCACTTTATTCGTATCTGCTATTGGCGGGACGAGACGCGGTGGAACAGGGGAAAGGGTAACGCACAATGCCAAAGGCATTTGACAACTTAGCTCGGCCTAGCAGAGACTGTGTCAAAACTCGGTTGGTGAAAGAAGTCACTCTAAAATCGGCACTGACTACAGAACCGTTGGCGGTAGCCAATGGATGCTGGCAGTCGAGTTCGGCCCATTGTTTCACTCCCAAATTTACGGGGAAGACATAACGTCTTTCAGA
>DIYZ01000093.1 GCA_002427845.1 Chloracidobacterium sp. UBA6041
GTTGTCATCGTCTGCCGCATATTTCTTAGGGCGTTTGCCGAAAGTTTTCAAGGCCTGATTACGATTTAAGTAACCTACCGGTTTCCAGGGCACATTGGAATAGAATCGACGTCCTTTACCTTTGGTATTCCCAAATTCTCGATTAGCAAAGCGTCTCGCGGTGGTGTTAACGTAACCCGCTCCTGTCGTGCGGTTTCCGCGGGAAATTAACATTTGCCCTCGTGGTCGAGGCAGCACAATCGAAGGCTAAGTTAGATACCGAACGGCGGGGGATACGCAAGTGTTCGGACACCTTAAGCTAAGCACACATCAAGCGGCCCCTCCTTCACAGGACCAACTCTCGGCGATCATCGAGCGGCTGGATTCTGAGCCATTGAGAGAAACGGTAAAGCGGCTCTTTGCTGATCTGACTCGCCTTCTTGGATACTTAGGTCATTTGAAGACCGATTTGCTGCTTCAAGTCGGCGCGTCTGAAGAGGTACTTTCTACGTTCCTGCTCGTGGAAGCAGAAACGCGCATGCTACTCGATTTTATCGACACGTGCGCTGCAACATTGGAAGGGCTACCTCCAAAAGTCTACGAGGCGCTGGACGGCGTTAGCTATGTCATCCATCATGAACTACGCCGGGTCTATGAAAGCGAGTTAGAGCGAATCGCCGGCACTAAGTCCAGTTCTTTTCGACCTCGGGTAGTACACGCACATGGCATACTCTGTAACTGTTTTCAACAGGCAACTATTACCCTCGCCCGAGCGTTTGACCCAACTATTGACGCCGCGCAACTCTTTAACGACTTCGAACTTAGACAGCAGCAGTCCCTCCGGCTCGATCACGATTTGACCACTCTCATTCACCTCGCGCGAGAGACGAAGGCTGACGATCAACATTCTATGGATCGGATCATCAAGAGCATCGATGACTTTAGGGCGGGAAGTATGCGCTATTTAATGTTCAAAGACTGGGCCACATACGAAGGTTTTAGACAACAGATTATCGACGTGCGCGGGACAGAAGAGTGCGCGGCTCTGCTCCATCGTTTCTCCTTTTACCTCGAGATGCTACACGCTCACGTAAAGATGCGCGCTGTGCTTTCCTCAAACACCAGCTAAACAGATCCATGGACTACCCTGCAGCATCCATCTGATTACAGTGCCGCCGCATAGTAAGCGATCTGCACCGTTGGCGTGGAACTTTGACGCGGCAGACTGTGAGGTACTTGCGATATAGTATGTCCCTGTATGGTGACTCAGAGAGTCTTAGGCTGTCGGCAAGAAATTGGCGGACGGGTTCTGAAGTTCGAGTGGCCCTACGATTGGATCTTATCGCTTACTACTCCTTCTGCTCGCTGTGTTAGCAGGAAGGTGCAAAGAGTGTCCACCGCGGGTGAGCCAAAAACTTCTAATGGAACCGAATGTAAAACTCCATGTCTCGATTATTTTTGCGCCCGCGGGCAAACTGATTCCGGTTTGAGATCAAAGCGACCAGGCGCATTTATCAACACAAGTCTTAGCGGCGCATTTCGTCGAGCATCTGCTGGATTCGTTCTTTTACGAGGGCTATAACCTTTTCGTAGACAAGCTCTTGGTTTGTCTCTTCCGGCGCCACCTGTCGAGTGTCTATCGGTTCACCGAAGCTTACCTTGACCTTCGCCAGTCGAAACCGCCGCGACTTACGGGGCCAGATAAGATGTGCACCATCCAGAGCTACGGGCACAATCGGCACCTTCAGTTCGGCCGCCAGAATCGCGGCGCCTTTTTTGAACTCCTGTAATTTCCCATCAAACGATCGCTGGCCCTCGGGGTATATATCGAGAATCTTGCCGGCCCGCAGACCGCCGGCGCCGACGCGCATCGCGCGTAACAGTTGCGCATCCGGATCGATTGGGACGACATTAATCAACTGGGCAAGCTGGGCCATGGCAAAGCTAGAGAAGTACATGCTGGCGCCCACGTGGAAAACATTCCTGGTTACGCTGCGCGGATAAACTGAACAAACAAGTAACGGATCAATGTAGCTCTGGTGGTTTGGGCAAATTATATATGGCGGCTTCAGCCGAGACAGAACCTCACTACCTTTGACGTCCATCCGAAACAGCAATCGGGCCATCACGTAAGCGAGTCGCAGTATCAGGAAAGCAAGCAACGTCGTAGCCGTTTTAGGTTTCAGGAGAGGCTGCACTTCAGGAAGGTTTGTCGTAGCGCTGCCAAGAACTTCGCCCCAACGGAATTCTGCGTTCGCTGCAGCCGCACCGAGTAGGTCCTTATCTGTTGGCGGAACTGCTTTTCCAACACTCTTCGCAGTTGCTAACTGAATCAATTCCCCTACCTTGTGCGCGGCAATGACTTCTTCCGGATCAAACTCAATGCCGAGGGTGTGCTCGAGATGCACGATACATTCGGCGCGGGCGAGTGAGTCGAGTCCCAGATCAATTTCGAGATTCATTTTTGGGTGAATAACCGTGACTTCCGGAGCATGCAGTCTTATCACGGTGGCCAGAGCGCGGCCGGCCGGGGAATCTACGAGCGTGTCATCCGTCGCGGTGAAGAAGTCTTGTTTAGTATCACGGGTTGGCTGCCGAAAGCCGTTACCCGTTTCGAGTTCGTTTTTCAGTTCGAACCGGCGCACTTTGCGAGTCGCGGTGCGCGGCAACGGCTCGGCGCGAAGAACAAAATCATGTATACGCTGGTATTCTGGCAGTTCTCGTCCAAGATTTTCCAGCTCCCAAACAATCCATTCACGGGCATTGGCGATGCGCTGCGCTTTCAGGTAGTCAAAATTCGGGACCACGACTGCACATAGTTTTTCAGCTCCTTTAAACTGACTCGATTCGTCTTTCACACCAAGGACACAGACTTCGCTAACGAAGGGCGAGTGTTCGTAATGTGCTTCGACATCTTCGGGAAAAACATTCTTGCCTGACGGCAACAAGATTACGTCTTTCTTACGCCCAACAATGTAGAGGTGCCCTTGCTTATCGAATCGCCCCAAATCGCCTGAGCGAAACCATCCGTCAGCAGTGAATGCGAGGCGATTGGCTTCGGGATTATGATAGTACCCCTGCATCACGATTGGGCCGCGAATAAGTACTTCACCGATGCCTGCTTCGCCGGGCTCGTCAATCCTGACCTCGATGCCATTAAGCGGCGTGCCAACAGATCCGATCTTGTTATCTTCGAATCGTGTTACGGTCGCCGCTCCAGAGGTCTCCGTCAGACCGTATCCCTGCAAAATAGTGAAACCGAGCCGATGAAAATCTTTGGCAACTCTTTCATCGAAGCTGGCCCCGGCGGATACTGCGAGTCGCAGTCTGCCGCCGAAAGACTGATGGACGGGGCGGAAAAAAAGTGATCCGGCATTAATGCCAAACAGGTCCCGCAGCCCGCCATTGAGCGCCAGCATTGCCCTGAACAATGCGCGCAATGGCGCCGGTTTCGCCCGCACCGCATCAAATATTTTCTGATGAAACAGATACCAGAGTCGCGGCACGCCGACGAGAGCGGTGGCGCCACCCTGCTTCAGCCCGCGCTCGATCTGGACGCTACTCAATTCCGTGAGATAGACGACACGCGCTCCGATGATGGTCGCAAGCCAGAGGTTGACGATCTGTGAATAGGCATGAAAAAGCGGCAACAGACTGAGAATGACTTCTCCATCCGTGATACGCATCACTTCCTGGACCTTGTCACTCTCGGCGTAGATGTTTCCGTGCGTCAGTGGTACTGCCTTTGGTACTCCGGTGGTGCCGGACGTGTAAATCAGAACAGCCAGGTCTTCGGGTCCGGCGGATGGCAAAGCTTCATTGAACGCTCGCGGGGTCGGGGTTTGCGTCCAGTCTGCGAACGAAGGTAGTCCATTTGGTGACGCCAGACTGGCCAGGACCACTGCCGGAATCTTTTCGCCCGTTCGCTCGCAGGCCGCGTAAAACTTGTCCAGCGAAGCAGGGGAAACGAATGCGAGTCTTGCTTCTGAATCTTTGAGAAAAGCGGCGAGGGCGGTTGTGGTTGCAGCGGGATCGAGTGGTGTAACTACCGCGCCTCGATAAAGGATTCCCAGGTAGGCAATCGCCCAATGGGGATGATTCTCGCCAATGATTGCAACGCGGTCGCCAAAAGCGATCTGCTCCTGTTCCAGACGATAGGCGATGCTGCGAATCTGGGCGAGCAGTGAGCCGAAGGTTACAGTCTCCACGCCGTTCGACTCAATCAGCATCATCGCCACGTTGTCGGGGCGAATGCTGGCTGCCTCGACAACTCGCTGACAGAAAGTTTGTGTTCTCATTAAGTCAGCCCACTAGATAGACCACTATAGCCGAGTTGATCTATCACCTGCCTCATTAAGAGTGTAACCTGCGGATGAGAAGCCTCCAATTGTGTGACCGCTTCTTTAGGTCGATCGGTAACGTCGCGGCAATCAACGGGACCTGACCCTATCATATTTGCAGGTTTTATGAGTCAACCAACTCGCCGTCATTCCATCAGGCCGGCGGTCCCGTACCGTATCAAGTGCCTGGATCGTACGCACACCAACAGGAAATCGACCCCGGACGAATGGATCGTACTCGTCCGTCCGGGATGCCGTCCTTTTTTGGGAATCTTGTTTCGTGTGCTTGACGTTTTCGCCGGTCATCAAGAATACCTCTTCTTTTCGGTGCAAATCTTGTCTGAGATCCTTGTTGAAATTCGTCAGTGGAAATTATCGTTCAACTAGCTCGCGAAGCTGAAGATCGTCTGTGACCGAATCTGTTTTCATAAGCACAGGAATGGCGTGTACCTGTTTTTGCTTACGCAACGCATATCTGAGTGTCGAAAAAGTTCCGCCTCCCTTACCAGACCGAAAGCCAATCACGATCTCGCAAAGATCAACGATATACCGGTTCCTGAAAGAGTAGGCACTCTTCCGTCTCGGCAGTTGCAACTCCACGACTCGCTCGACCTGCTCAAACCAGGGCCGAAGCCACTTAGGCGCGTCCGCCATCGTATAGGGAACAACCGCCCAACAGATTTCATTCTGCTCCAGCAGCCATTCCATGGCCCACTGGTCGATCCCGTGAGCACCACCAAGGAACCAGGTCCTCCCCTGGTGCAAGAGTGACGAAAGATGTTGCTCAAAGAGACCGCGGGCTGTCTGGCGATCAACGTCTCGAGATCCAATGATCGCAACCGATTTTCTTGCGTTCATGAAATTGATTGTAATTGCCGTGTCTGACGTTCCTGGTACAGATTAATACTTATCTGCCGGGCACAAGTTGGCCATCGCCTCAGCCGCTCGTGTCGTTCGAGCAGTGTAAGCCTTCCCTCAGAAGTTGTTCACAGACTTCAAAACCGGAGACACCAGAAGGTTGTGGCCATTATCATCACAGGAATGTTCCGCTGGGCCAGCACTCTTCATCCCGGTTTTTTGTGGATCTTTATCAGTTGCTGGCTGCGCACGTATCGGCATCGCTGAATCATTGAACGTACCATCACGTGGTTTGGAGCCTTCCGTCGGCTCCTCGTTCGCCACGAGCGCTCCACCCGCATGTTCCTGGCATTCTTTCAACTCGCCGCTGCGCTCATTGCGTTGCGGAGGTTATGAAACCGGTTCTAGAGTTAATTTTTATAACACTGTAAAATCCGAAGTCTAGGGTCATCTCCGGAAAAAAATTTGCGCCAAGACGGTAGCCAATTATCATGGCAAGAACCAAGAAAATAGAGTAGTTCTGACGATGGCGACAAAAAGACAACCACGAAAAGTACCGCGAGCGGTTCTGACTTTGTCTGCGGGAATCTACCTCCTCCTAACCATGAGACTTTCAAGGTTGAGTAAAGGCTCCCTTGCTTCAGTCAGGTGTTCTTATCCCGAGTCTTCTCGCCTTTTTCCTTCGCCGCCAGATCGCCTTCATGCGGCGTTATATCTTCGCTGTCGGAGTTCACTTCGCCGCCGATTAGAATCGCCGCGCCGGTAAAGTAGAACCAGAGCATGAGGATGATCACGGCGCCTAATGAGCCATAAGTCTTGCTGTATGAATCGAAGTAATGGAGGTATAGGCGAAATCCGAAAGACACCAGCAGCCAGATGGCCACCGCGATAACAGATCCCGGCGTTATCCATTTCCAATCCTGATCCGCAAGATCCGGCGCCCAGTAATAAATCAAGGCGAAAGCCAGCAGGAGAAAGGCGAGCACGATGGGCCATTGCAGCACTTTCCAACCCAGGGTGAAGACTTCGCTAAAGCCGAAGTGGCCTGCGAGGAAATCTGCGATCTTCCCGCCAGAGAGCACGAGCGCGAGAGCTGAGATGATTAGGATGGCGAGAACCAATGTGAGACCGACGGCGATAAGACGCAGCTTCCACCATGAACGCGTTTCCTTAACGTGGTAAGCGACGTTGAGCGAGTCGCTGATTGCCCCCATGCCGTTTGAAGCCGCCCAAAGAGCCGCCAGAATGCCGAAAGAAATTTTCCCACCACCACTCGCGCTACTGACTTCCAGCATGGTCGCACTAATTAAATCCGAGGCCGAGCTCGGCAAAACCTTGCCCAGGTAGTTGAACAAACTATGGCGCAGACCAGTTCCGGAACCAATAATCAGACCGATTACTGAAGTGAGAAACAGAAGCAACGGGAAAAGAGCCAGAAGGAAATAGTAAGAAAGTTGGGCTGCCCGTCCGAAGATTTCGTCTTTGCCAATGTCGGCCCAGACTTTCTTTGCCACGACCCGAACTCGACCAGCACGTGCCATCATTTCGCTTTACCGGCGAGACTTTTCTTCAGCACGGCGACGAGGTCGATAACTTTCGCCGGCTCGTCGCGCTCTTTGGTCTCAACTTCGACGATGTTTTTGCGCTGGGCGCTCTTCTTCTTTACGAGTTTGCGCAGACGCTCTGTTTGTTCGTCCTCGAGCCTGGCGGGTGACAACTGCTTTTTCGATTTACTGCTAATCAGCTTTTCAAATTTACTGACAGTCGCTTTCGGCACCTTTGGCTTTTTTGGCAGGCCCACATCTTCGGGCGAACGCAATTCGTCCGCGAACCGCATTGTCTCAGCGCGCAGGATGCCGTTGTCGGAAAATATCGCGACCAGATATTCCTTACCGCGCATGACAAACGTGGCGACGCCTGCCCGGCCACTCTTCGCCATCGTCTCGGCGAGTAGTTTGTAAGCTTTCTCTGAATCTGCTGCGGGCGTCAGAAAGTAACCGCGATCGAAATGGACGCGTGGAATTGATTCTTCCGGAACGAACCGCTTCAGGTCGATGTCGCGGGTTTTGTCGGGCGCCAGGCGATCCAACTCCTCGTCGGTGACAACAACGTACTTGCCTTTCTCGATTTCATAACCACGCACCATCTCATCTGCGTCGAGATCCCGCTCGGTTTTCTCCGAGTAGTACTTCCGCGATAGTGGTTCGCCGGCAGGACTAAGCAGGCGCAATGGCATGCGGTTGCTCACGTTTGCAGGAAAAAGATTCACGGGCACACTGACCAGCCCGAACGTCAGCGTTCCCGACCAGAATGGACGCGGACCGGACTGCTCGCCGTTGGATTCGTCAGTATCCTTCTTTCTTCTGATTCGCTTGTTAGGCAGCGCGCTTCTCCTTTCTTAGCGACTGAAGGCTGCGGGCCAACACGCTGTCGAGCGATGAAGGCTTGCGCTTCGTCTTTACCGCCCGCAGTCTCGGCGCGTGGCCCTTGGCCTTGCGCTGAATGAACTCCATGACCCGCTCGCGATATTGGTCCTGGAAATCTTCAGCTTTAAAATCTCCCTCCAGGAATCCTACCAGTTGCTTCGCCATCTCTAATTCTTTCTGTGTGGGCGCGCGGCCGCTTGGCTTCGGAAGTTCACGCGCGGAGATTACTTCCTCCGCATTGCGCAAGGTAAACAGCACTAGATAATCGCCTTCCGCGAGCAAAGCACCGACGTAAGCTTTATTACGCATCACCCAATGAGCAATGCCTTCTCGCTTGCGATTGTTCAAAGCTTCGACAAGCGCGAAATATGCTCTCTCATCCCCATCCGGACCGAGGTAATAAGGTCGCTCGTACCATTGCTGGCTGATGGCCTCGGGCGGCACAAACTCCGTGATCTCAATTTCGCGCGATGGCTCCGGCTCAAGGCTTTGCAAGTCTTTGTCCGTGAGAATGACAAACTTGCCGGGTTCTATTTCATAGCCTTTCTGAATCGCTTCGTTACTGACTTCGTCGCCATTATCGGGACTCACCATGTGTTGCTTGACGCGCATGAGGTGCTTGTCGTCGAGGATGTGGAAATGGACGGTGCGGTCCACCACACCCGAATAGAGCTTCACCGGAATCTTGCTGCCGCCAATCTTGAGTTCGCCTTTCCAGATCGCTCGCGCCGCCATTATCCGGAAACCTCGCTTGCTAAGTTTTCGTTCGCTGAGTGGCTCGCCGCAAAACAGTCGGGACAGGACAATGTGAGCGTAGTCGTCACTTGCACACAGATCGGACAGAGCGGTCCGTCACAATCCACGCAACGAATTTCCGTGTGATATGCGTACGCCTGACTGCATGCCGGACACGTCTCAGTCGTATCCGTCAGCCACCAGGGCTGTATTCGCCGGGATTTGGCCATGGTGAAAAAAACCAAAGCATTTTCAGTTCCACATGAAGCTCGCGCGGCTAACACTGCGGCGTATGGCAGTGTCCGTCAGAGATGGGAACCCTTGCGGCCCGTGTACCTCTTGCGGCTTGCCGCGTTTGTTTACAAAGTTATTCGTAGCGCAGGGCTTCTATGGGATCGAGGGCTGCGGCCTTACGCGCCGGATAATAGCCAAAGAATATTCCGACTGCCGCTGAGAAGATCACTGAGCCAATAATTGCCAGGCTGGAGATTAGTGTCGGCCAACCCAGTAGTTTTGGTATGGCTACAGAGACGATTATTCCCAGCACGATGCCGACGAAACCACCCGTCAGGCTGAGCACAATCGACTCAATCAAAAACTGACTGCGCACTGCCGAGGAGCGCGCGCCGATGGCCATGCGAATGCCAATCTCACGAGTACGCTCGGTCACTGACACAAGCATGATGTTCATGATGCCGATGCCGCCAACCAACAGCGATACACTCGCGATGCAGGCCAGCAGGATCGTCATCGTGTTGTTGGTCGCATTTGCGGCCTCGGCGATGTCCGTCATATTGCGAACGGAAAAATCGTCGGGCTCAGACGCCGTAAGCTTGTGTCGCTGGCGCAAGAGGTCGGTGATCTGCTGTTGTGCCGTATAAGTTGCATCCTGTGAGATTGCCGAGGCATAACCTATTTGCAGGCGCGGACTGCCCAGGACTTTCTTCTGCACCGTCGTGTATGGAGAGAAAGCGATATCGTCCTGATCGCGCCCCTGTTGATCCTGCCCCTTTCGCGCCATTACACCGACAACCGTAAACGGCAGGTTTGCTACGCGCAGTGTCTGTCCAACCGGATCGGACCCGGGAAAAAGATTGTCGGCAATAGTTTGCCCGACGACGATCACACGTGCGGCCGTACGCACGTCCGCGTCAGTAAAGAAACTGCCATTCTGAACGGTCCACTTGCGCACTTCCGGATACTGTTCACTCACGCCCTGCACCGACGTGTTCCAGTTCATGTTGCCGGACACTAATTGCGATCGCGCGTTGACTGCGGGTGTCACCATGGACACGCTAGGTACTTCCCGCTTGATAGCGTCGAGGTCCTCAACCGTCAAAGTGTTCGTGCCGGTATCACCTGTGCCGCTGCGCACGCCACCCACGTTCTGAGCGCCAGCGCTCACGAAGAGAAGATTTGTGCCGATGCTTTGAATCTGGGCCTGTACGGAAGCTTGCGCTCCCTGCCCGATGCTCACCATGGCAATCACCGCGGAAACACCAATGATGATGCCGAGCATTGTAAGCATGGCGCGCATCTTGTTGCGCACCAGAGCACGAAAGGCAACCCGGATAATCATTAACAGAGGCATGGTTTCTTACTCTTCCTCTTCCTCTTCCTCTTCAGACTCGACCGCGGGAAGGTTCCTTAACTCCTCCGCCGCATCGGACGGGTTTTCGATCTGGTAATCCTTCTTGATTTTTCCGTCGTTGAAAACGATAACGCGCTGTGCATATTGGGCAATGTCATGTTCGTGCGTGATCAGGACGAGTGTGATTCCTCTCTCCCGATTCAATCTTTGGAAAATCTCCATCACCTCAATGGAAGTGCGCGAGTCAAGATTACCGGTCGGCTCATCAGCAAGAATTAACGCCGGATTATTCACCAAAGAGCGCGCCACCGCGACGCGTTGCTGCTGCCCGCCGGACAACTGATTGGGATGGTTTTGCTCGCGGCCCGCAAGTCCGACCGCGGCCAGCGCTTCCATCGCGCGCTGATCGCGCTGAGCGGTTGGGACACCCGCGTAGAGCATCGGCAGTTCAACGTTCTCCAAAGCAGACGTGCGTGAAAGCAGATTGAAGCCCTGAAACACAAAGCCAATCTTTTGACAGCGAATGTCAGCCCGCTCATCTTTGGACAGTTCTGAGACATCCTGGCCGTCAAGAATGTAAGTGCCTCGAGTAGGGCGATCCAGGCAGCCAATGATGTTCATCGTTGTCGATTTGCCCGAACCCGATGAGCCCATGATTGCCACGAACTCGCCTTCACGAATAGTGAGCGAAACCCCACGCAAAGCGTGAACATCCACATCACCCATTGTGTAGATTTTGTGAATGTGGTCCAACTGAATAACCGGACGCAGTTCCGGCTGTTCCGCGATTACCGCAGCACTCACCGGCAGCACGTCTGGTTCAGTTACAAATGTCGCTGACATTTAATTCTCCGTTTCACCTGGGAGCGCAGGCATCTGTCTGCCTCAACGTACGTGGCCCCGCTAACCGGCAGGCAAATTTGCCCCCTCCGTTTAGAGTTGGGACTTGTCCCACCGCCGGCGGCATAAGTGCCGCTTCTAAACGAGGCGCGCGATCTAAATTCTGAAACGAGCGCCATTAGTTACGTCTGCCGCCACCCGGCGCTGTAGTTCTCGGCGCTCCACCAAAGCCCGGAGCGGGACTCGGACTGCTTTGCGTCTTACTCGCGCTGGTTATTGTTTGACCGGTAACTACCATTTCGCCCTCCTGCAAGGGGCCTTCGACAACTTCCGTCGCAGCGCCATCAGTTAAACCAACTTTGATCCGGCGAGATTGTAGTTTGCCGTCCTGGCCCAGCACATAGATTAAGCGCGTTTGACCTGCCAACACGGGCGCGCTCGCCGGAGCGAAGTTGCTTCCAGTCCCGTTTCCCTGCTGCGCCCCCCCACCTTGTGCCGGCGAATTGGAACTCGCGGCCCCATTGGCATTACCGCCTTGTTGACGGGCACCAGTTCTTTGGCCATTTGAATTTCCGGCGCCGCCGGCGCCGCTGCCGATTCTTTGCCCCGAGGCATCCGTCGGCGTGAAACGAAGCGCGGAGTTGGGAACTTTCAGCACGTTGTTGCGCTCGTCAATTGTGATCGTCAGATTAGCGGTCATACCCGGTTTCAATTTCTGTTCCGGATTGCTGACGTCAATGACAACGTTGTAAGTGACGACGTTCTGCACGTTCTGCGGATTAAGTCGCATCTGTTGAATCGTGCCATCGTAATCCTTACCGGGAAATGCATCCACCGAAAACTTCACTGACTTCGCCTGTTCGACCAAACCGATGTCAGCCTGATCGATGTTGGCGATTACCTGCATCTGCGTCAGGTCTTTAGCGATAGTGAAAAGTGTGGGAGCCGAAAGGCTGGCGGCAACAGTCTGGCCGACATTCACATCTCGCGAAACCACGATGCCATCGATCGGCGATGCTATGGTCGTGTGGGCCAGGTTGACTTCCGCGAGCCGAAGCGCCGCCTCAGCCTGCTGCACCTGTGCCTGCGCTTGCTGTACCTGTGCTTGTGTCTGCTGCACTTGCGCCTGCGACTGCTGCACCTGCGCCGTTGATTGGGCGATTCCCGCGCCCGCCGAGGATTGCTCGCTCAAGACTGCCTGATTGAGTTGCGCCGCTGCCTGGTTGTAACGCGCTTCAGCAGCCTTGTAACTTGTGTTCGCCACGTCGTAATCGCGCTGGGCGATAACGCCGCTCTTCAACAGATAATCCTGCTGCTTGAGAGCGCTCATAGCGTCATCCATTTGCGCCTTCAACACCGCCAGATTAGCCTGGGCGCCGGAGACGCCCGACTGATTGTTCTGTACGGTCGATTTGGCGGCGAGCGCCTTCGCCTGCGCATCGCTTACGCCGGCGCGCGACCCGGCAACGCTGGCAATTGATTGCTGCAAACTCGCGCGAGCTTGTTGGACATTCGCACGAGCCTGATCGACCTGCGCTTTGGAAATTGCGGGATCGAGTTGGGCGATGACTTGCCCCTTTTTCACTACCGAATTGAAATCGGCGTAAAGCGCGGACAGTGTTCCGGAAGCCTGACTGCCCACCTGAACGGTCGTCACGGCTTGCAGTGTTCCCGTCGCGGTTACGGTGTTACGCAGATTTCCTCGTTCCACTCTCGCGGTCAGGTATTGCGGAGTGCTCGTCTGATTTCCCCAATAATAGAACACTGCGACGGCCAGAAGGGCTACAGCCGCGCCCCCAAAGATTAATTGTTTCTTCCTGGCCAGGATTTTTTCCCAGCCCAGGTTCAACCAACTCGCTGCTCTTGTAGTGCTTACGCCAACTACAGGCAGTCGCTCTTTAATTGTTTGACTCGACATGTTCATACCTTATCGCTGATCTGATTCAATATCTGTTCCATTTGCCCTATAAGTTAGACACGATTGCTGACATTTCGGTTACATGAACATCAAAAACACACTTTCGACATTCGATTTTTATGTTCTTTCCCAAACGGCCTACCCGAGTCTGCGCGACGGGTTGCCAATATGGATGTGTGGACCTGTGGCTACGCCGGGAATTGCCGCGCGAAAAGCGAGGAACGGTATGCCCTGATCCTGCAAATATTTGATCAAGCCTTTGCCCTCAGGACTGTCCGGATGCAAGGCCACGCGAGGTTACAGACTCGCCTCACTCCAAATTCATCTCGCTGTAACCATTCGAAGGCGCAGGGTGTCTTACCAGTCGGGAGGCTAATAACGGCCCTCCAAAGGACTGAACTAAAATTAAGTAACCAGGAGTAAGAAAGAAAAATGAAAAAATTAGGAAAGATTAAGACGCTGACTATCGCCTCCCTGTCGGCCGTTGCTCTAGCTGCCCCGATTGCTTTCGCGCAATCGACGGGTACCACTCAAAATCCCCAGCAGGAAACTCGTCAAGAACACCAGGGCAAAGGTTGGGGCGATCGAGAAGGCCGCGGAGATCGTAGTGGTCGCGAAGGTCTTGGCGGCGAAATGCGCGGCATGATGTTCGGAGGGATTACCCTGACTGACGATCAGAAGGCTAAGATGAAGCAGATCAGTCAGAGCTTCCGCGAACGCACGCAGTCGTTGCATCAGGCACTCCGCGCCAAGCGGCAGGAGTTGCGTCAGGCGAGCGAAGGCGGCACATTCAATGAAGCTTTGGCCACTCAAAAACTGCAGGAATCAGCTACGCTGGAGGCGAAACTGATGGGCGAGCAGTTTAGAATGCGTCAGGAAATGCTATCGGTGCTGACACCGGAGCAGAAGACGCAATTGGAACAGAAGCGCGCTCAGTTTAAGGCGAAAATGGCCAATCACGGCGAGCGGAAAGTTCAGTAAGGCGGGCCAGTGAATTGGCCATTACTTGCCAATAACTATAGGTATCGGATGGCGGGTTCATATTGCGAGTCCGCCATCCCAAACACTTCGCTGAAAGGCGCTTCCTGTCGAATAGTCACGAACAGGATTCAGACTTGGAGCTGGCGCGCTTCGCGCGTGAAGGCGACGAGTCTGCCTTCGAAGAGATTTTGCGCCGCTACAGTCCTCGCGTCTTTCGGTTTGCCGGCAAATTTTTCCGTCAGCGCAGTCTCGTTGAAGAAGCGGCGCAGGAGGTTTTTCTGAAAGCGTTTACCGAACTCGGCAGCTACGAAGGACGCGGCTCAATGGAAGGGTGGCTGACGCGTATCACCACTAACACCTGCCTCAACATGCTGCGCAGTTCGAAGCGGCGCCCGGAATTGACAGTGTCTGATCTGACGCAGGATGAGACGACCTGGTTGGATAACAATCTGGCAGACGCAGCGATGCAACGTCATCAATCCAGCGAGCGGAGTCTGGTTGCGGCTGATTTGGCTGGACGGGTACTCGAAACTTTGGCGCCTGATGACCAGTTGGTTTTGACGTTGATCGATGGCGAGGATGCTTCAGTTAAGGACGTAGTGAAGATGACCGGATGGTCGGAATCGAAAGTGAAAGTGCAGGCGTTTCGCGCGCGCCGGCGGATGCGCCAGGCAGTCGAGAAACTGCTGGGTTACAAAAGCGCGACGGCAAGGGTTTAGAAAGTGCGAGGAGTTAAGATGACAAACAAACACATTATCAATCTTATAGAGAGCACTCCGCTCGCAAGTCTGAGCGAGGCTGATCTGACTGCGATTCGCACTCATACGGCCCATTGTTCAGATTGCGGGCAAGCCTTCAAGGCGGCGCAAATCTCGGCGCTCTTGCTGAAAGAGCGCGCCGCGGAGACTTTCGAACCGTCGCCTTTCTTTAACACCCGAGTCCTGGCCAGCCTGCGCGAGCGACAGGCAGCAAACGAGTCGTGGGCCAACGATTCATGGGCCGATCCATGGGCTTTAGGCCGCATGTGGAAAGCTGCCGGCGCACTGGCGTCGTCAATGGTGGCGACGGTCGCGGCTCTCGCGGTCTTAACCTTCGTCAGTCCCGGAAACCAAATCGCTTCCGCCCCACAGGAGATCAGCTCTCTGCCAAATAGTTACTCAGCCGAAGAAGTTATCCTCAACCAGAATGAAGTAGCGGGGGATCAGTTTTCAAGCGGGCAGGTATCCGACAGCCAGGTACTGACCGCGATCTACGGGGGTGAAGAAGAAGCGGTGAGGTAAAGTATGGACATCACCAACAAAAGCAAATGGCAAGTTCGGGTGGCGGCGATAGTAATATTTCTGCTCGGCTTTGCGGCCGGCGCTCTCGCATTGAACGTCTATAAGCGATGGGCCCGGAGCGGCGCCGAAGCATCGCGGCAGGGTCAGTTTGAGCGCATGCTTGACAGTCTTCAACTGAACGCCGACCAAAAAACCCAGGTCCATCAAATACTCGGCGACACCAAAGAACAATTGCAGGGGCTTAGAAAAGAATCTGAACCGCGCGTCAGCGAAATTCGCCGGCAAACTGACGAACGTCTGCAAAAAGTTCTCACGCCCGATCAATGGAAACAGTTTCAGCAGGAGCGCGACAAGATGCGTAGTCACGAGCGGCGTGGCCGCGAAAATTGGTCCGGCACGCCGTGACGCGTTCCACTGTGCGTTTGCAAATATGCCCGTTGGCGTTGGAAAGAATGACTACATCATTTGACAATGGCCGGCGGTTGCGAGAATATTTCGTCCAACTAGATGGTTGGTGAATCCTTCCATCAAGTGGTTGCTGGGGTGAGGACAGTGACCACACTAGATTAGGCGCGACAGCCCAAAAACTGTCGCGCCTTTTCGCTTTTTTCAATAAGCCGCAAAGCTCGCTCAGCAGCGGGCGTATACCCCGCCTCAAGTACGTCGCTTCCTTCCGGTCAAGCTGGGATGAAGGAGGGTGGTTTCAGTTTCAATCGCCAGCATGCTTTAGGTCCGAAGAACCGGCAGCTAGTAGCCCCGTTCGTGAGGACGGGGAACTCGATCCTCTCGATAGCCCAAGGCCCGAAGGGCCGGCACAAATCGTGGCGCACCTTCGGCGCTCAGGCAACTAACCGGCGCATCTACCCCACCCTCACGAGACTGTGTCAAAACTCGGTTGGTGAAAGAAGTCACTCTAAAATCGGCACTGACTACAGAACCGTTGGCGGTAGCCAATGGATGCTGGCAGTCGAGTTCGGCCCATTGTTTCACTCCCAAATTTACGGGGAAGACATAACGTCTTTCAGA
>DIYZ01000270.1 GCA_002427845.1 Chloracidobacterium sp. UBA6041
GTGGACCAAGGCGCCACTGAACTGCCAGGATTGTTGTCGTTTCCGTTAGTAGCCACATAATAGGTGGTCGCCAAAGCACTACCGCTGAAACAAACAAGCGCGATGAAACCGAACAGAAACATCGTTAACCTTTTCATGCCATCTCTCCTTTGATTACCGATTTTAGTAGGACCGCTTCGTCTTCAGGCTAAATCCGTCTGAAAACAGATTCAGGAGACGGACTTAGCCGCCTAACCGTCAAAGCTCTTGCTCGGAAATTTGTGGTTTGAGAATCTCACTCGGTTGTATATTTGATGGCGCTAAATTGACCCCTATTCCAGTGTCGTCTATCAGGAAAGAAGTCGGGGGAGTAAAAAGAAACGGCGAGGTAAATCGTTTTTACTAATTGAATTCTTGTTTGTAAGTAACGCAAACTAACTTATCGACTCTCAGAGTAACTTGTCAAGTCGATCAGATAAGCAGCCACCAACAATTCAGCAGTGAGGGTCTTCACGATCGCCATCTGCCCAATTGTTGTGGTTCTACTTTCGTAAAGGAATACTTCTATGCACAGACGTAATTTTATTAAGGCCGGAGCGGCCCTCACGATGTTGAATGGTCTCGGCGTTGGAAAAGCGCAAGATGTTCCGACTCACAATTGGGATGGCTACGACTTCGGTTCAGGATCAATAGTGTCAGAACGCTTAAACCAGGGGCCATTCGGCATTGACCAGGATGAGGGTTGGTACACTGTTCTGGTGACTTCTCAGTCAGACAAGCCTGTAAGAAATTATGGTCTCGGTTTGGTCGGTTACACTTGGGAAGAAGGCGGCCCCTCGCTCGCCGCACGTCAAGGCAGAGAGATGCTCGAGCAACATGTGGAAAAACTTTCGAGTCTACCTTTTGTTGACGTTCTTTACATCAGGTGCGACTGGCGAGATGTGCAAACGCGTCCTGGTAAACTAGACCTCCACCCTATTTTCAAATTAACTCTTGACGCTGCGAGACGTCACAACCTGCGCGTCGGTTTTCGCATTCAGATGTCGAACACTGAGGGTCAACCAGCTCACCTGGCTATGCCAGACTTCCTTCAGAAGCAGGTTCCCCTTGTAAAGATTGGAAAAACTTACGGCAGTAGCCACGAGTTTGTGGAGCCGCGCTACGATCATCCTGCTTTCCAGAGTGCCTTCAGACAATTGAATGAGCTACTAGTCGCGGAATTCGATGGCAATCCTCTGATGGAGTTTGTTGACTTGATGATGTACGGATTCTGGGGCGAAGGCCATACAAGCAACTTGCCAAGTCCATTCCCAGACTACCTGACGGCGGAGAAGACGTTCGTCGAAATGACAAAGCTTCAACTTGATCTATGGAAGAAAGTCCCGCTCGCCGTAAATACACAGCCCGACATCAGCAGTGTTGGTAACAATGCGGTGTTAGATATGTGTGTTCGCGCGGGTTGCTGGCTGCGCTCGGATAGCATAATCATCGAAGAACCTATTCAGATTGAAGAACTCGCCAATCGCCCGCCCTGGCTCGCCGTCGTTATGGAAGATGGATACTACCGTCAGTACAAAGTTGATCCGAAGTACATACCGACTGACGAAGCTGGCATCAACGTCGTTGAAAAGTCGATGCTACACTCTTTGGACTTAGGCGCTAACTACTGGTCGCTTTGGACTGAATCAGGCAATTTGGCTCAATATTATGAACGTTACCCCAATGGTTTCGACACGCTACGCAGGCGTATGGGCTATCGCGTGCGTCCTTCCTGGGTCTGGCAGAGAAAACGTTATGGTACAGACGAGTTGGTCGTTGCTTTCGCGAACGACGGAGTGGCGGGTATTCCGGGTGTGCTTAGGGTTTATGTCGAAAGCTTGGATGGGAAGCTCAAAATCAGCGGTGGCCTCGATGCGGGACATCCTTACGGTGGTAAGTTGCGTCAGGCGTCATTCGTTTTGCCAAAAGGAATTGACGGGCAGCAATTGAAGATCCGAGCAGAGATCGAAACGAAAGCTGGGATTCGTCGGCCTGTACGTTGGGCCTGCGCACAGCCGGTGAACGCCGATGGCTCGTTGATGATTCAGTTGATTCGTAGCGATGATAAGCGCTGGAGAAAGGGCGTTTGAAATCTTGCGTCGCAGCTTATAGTTCCTTCAAATCTCAGACCGAAACTTGGAGCAGATAAATGCGTTATGGAATCGGTGTTGATCTCGGCGGAACGAATATCAAGATCGTCGCTGTCTCGGAAGAAGGCCAGATGCTGGAGCGGTCAACGTGCGAAACACAAACCGATTCTCCAGGCTTCTGGGTCGAAACGATAAGACAAAAGATCAAAGAAATTGAGAAGACGCGGGCAGAATCAGCGCGCTGGATTGGTCTGGCTGCACCAGGTCTGGCCGCACGCGATAACCTCTCTATTGCCAGCATGCCAGGAAAACTTCGGGGACTTGAAGGACTCGATTGGACAGACTCTTTGCAGACTTCGCATCCAGTGCCAGTTCTCAATGATGCTCATGCGGCACTGCTGGGAGAAGCCTGGATTGGTGCGGCAGTAGGTTATCGTAACGTCGTGTTATTAACGCTCGGCACGGGCGTCGGCGGAGCGCTCCTCGCTGAGGGTCGTCTATCTAAAGGTCATATCGGAAGAGCCGGCCACCTCGGGCACATTAGCTTAAACCCAGATGGCCCGCCCGATATCGTCGGCACCCCAGGCAGTCTTGAACAAGCAATTGGCAACTCGACGCTGACGGAGCGTTCCGCCGGTCGATTTACTTCGACGCGCCAATTAGTCGAGGCATATGTGAATGGCGATGGGAAAGCAACCGACGTCTGGTTGCGGTCTGTGTATAACCTGGCTGCAGGGATCACCTCCATAATCAACGCGGTCGATCCCGAAGTCATCATTATCGGAGGAGGGATCGCTCAAGCAGGGTCCGCACTCTTCGACCCGCTGGAGCGCTTTCTGGAGAAAATGGAATGGCGACCACAAGGACACCGCGTGCACATCATTCCCGCTGCGCTCGGTGATTTTGCTGGCACACTTGGCGCTGCTTACTACGCTATGAATTGCGCCGTGGAAAACTGAGGCCTGAAGAAATCCGGTCGTTAACTATGCTAAAGGGAACTCTGAACAAGTACTTTCGACGCGTAGCGTCGGTATGAATTTAGCCCGGCCTTTCAAGGCCGGGAAAGCCCAACGAATTGTTCGCGTCGCGTAGCGACGACTGAAACCAGTGCGAATTCAATCGTCGCTACGCGACGAGAGAAGGCAACAACCTGATCCCGGCGTTGAAACGCCGGGCTAAATTCATACCGACGCTACGCGTCGAAGACACTTGATCAGAGGTTCCTAAAGTCGAGCAGGCAATCTTTCGTCGAGACTTCAATTTTTGAGTGGCGTCAGAATATCCTCTTTCGCTGAGGCGTCGCCTCTTGCTGGGCCATGCCAAACGCTCCCACCGAAGGTCGTGATGTAAATGCTCTTTTCATCAACCGGATCGAGCACGACACGATGTCCCCACTTGAAGTTGTAACCCTTAATACGCGACCACGTAGCACCTCTATCGGATGAACGATAAGCCGCCGCATCAAACCCGCAAACATAGACTACGTTCGGATTCTTCGGATCAACAGTTAGGTCGTAAACGTGTTGTGACGCATTGAAAATATTCTTCCACGTCTGGCCGCCGTCAGTTGATAAGAAAACTCCCCCGCCCGTGTCGCCAGCCAGACGCGCAACTCCCCACGCGGTGAGATACATGCGTCCTTTCATCGAAGGATCCAATACGAGACTCGTCGGACCATTAGTTCCTGGTGGCAAAGTCATCTTCTCCCAGCGTTCTCCACCGTTGCTTGATTTGTAGAGCGCCCCGTCATCCACATCGCCGATCCGCCCGCGTTCACTGCGGCGCGCCACGAAGAGATACAGCGTTTCATCTGCGGCTTGTGTCAAGCGCCAGGCAAACGGTTGTTTCTTCTCAATGCCGTTGTTCTTTAGCGTCCATGTCCTGCCGTTATCCGTAGATTTATAGACACCGCGACCGAATCCGCAGGCGTAGAGCGTGCGCCTGCCTACGGGACTTGCCGGATCCAAAATGATGTGTGTCACTGCGGTCTCAGGCATCCCGGAGTTCGATACGTTCCAATGCCGGCCCCCGTCAGTCGAGAAGGCCACGCCACCTTCATAGGTATCAGGGTTCCGATTGCGCCACATCTTCGGCCGAGGCAGATCGTGCGTCGCGCTGAATGCGCCCCACAATAGATCTTTGACCTCCGGATCAAAGACAACCCAGTAGGTCGTGTTGCGCCATGTGTTGGGAATGCCGACGGTTGCACCCTGCCATGACGAGCCGGCATCACGGCTTTCAAAAAGACCAATATCCGTGTATGTGATGAACATGTGCCTCGGGTCAAATGGATCAAAGTGCACACCGTAGCTCGTCGTCACATCAAGACCACGCGTGGTCCAGCGATCGCCGGCCACGCGCACGGAATTCACCTGCCGCCAGGTGCGGCCGCCATCGGTTGTGCGGTAAGTACGGAAGAGATCCGTCGCATAGCAGGTATTCCCATCGGAAGGAGCGACGCCAAGGCTGTAGGGCGCATCGAACCAGATATTCGGGTAACTATCGGGCGCGCGCTCCTCGATCCAGGAGCCTTCAAGGTTTGCTGATGGATGGTTGGATTCCTTATGAACGATGGTCCAGGTCCGGCCCCCATCAGTAGTCCTGGCAATTCCGTTGAAAACATTCGCGGCTCCTTCGCCTAACCGTAGTCCTCGGAAGCCGACGTAGGCCCTCGCGGCATCCCGCGCTGAACAGCTAATCGCCTGGAATTGCGGCAGCTCGCCTTGATTAGGAGCACGCAAGTTTTTCGTTAAGCTTGCAGTCGCGTCGTGCCAGGTCCGACCTCCGTCCACAGAAGTATATATGCCTCCAGTAAGGGAGCCACCCTGCCAACGGCTTTCAGTAGTTACGTAATACAACTCACGATTCGTCCCGTGCTCTTTTCCGACACTCGCATAGTTGATCTTCTCGCCGTGTGGGCCAATGCGGTGCGCCCACGCGTTGTCGCTTCCTTCGTACACACCAGACTCGCCAATGATGTCAACGATTCCGCCTTGTCTGAGTGGTTGAACATAAATTGCATGGATCTTTTCCTGCGCAAATTCAGTCAGGCGTCTCCAGTTCCGTCCGCGGTCTTGGGAGTAATACAAGGATGAGGGCCGCCCTGTGGTGAATGTGCTGCCAAAAATGAGATAGAGGCGGTTTGAGTCCGCAGGATCCACGCCGATGGCCTGAATATCTATCTCCTGCCCGCTGGCGGGATAGGACTTATCATTTGTCGTGATCACATACTCAGCATGATCGTTCCAGGTATGTTCTATCGTCCCCTTTGTCGGATCGGGAAAGACCATGCTCCACGTTTGGCCCTTGTCCTCGCTGCGCCAGAGTGCTGCATTGCCGGCATAGATGACGGAAGGATTTCGCAGATCAAATGTGAAGGTGGATAAACCGGCCCGAAGGTTGAACATACGCCAGGAGCCACCACCATCAGTCGTGACGTATCCGCCCGTCATGTCACAATGCTCAACAACTAACCTCGGGTCGCTGGGGCTGATTGTGGGGCTAACCATTGTCCCGCCACCGCCTGGCCCAAGCACTCGCCATGCGTCGAAGCGCTGCGCCGAACCTTCACGCCTCACGTTCTGCTTAATCGAAGATGTTTTCTTCGAACTTCCTTTCCGTAAAGGCTCTTGCGCAATCGCCAGCGCCGACAGCATCAGCAATAACATCACTAAAATACATCGCTTCTGCATCCTTCCTCCTTCGAGAACGAACAGCAACTGAACTACAATTCTATTCAGAAATGACTGCGAGAATACCAAGTTTCGCATTCTAACCAGATAGCTTTCACTTACTTTCAATTCATGCTGATTTCATTGCGGGACTTCTTGACAAGCGCTCAGACTCGAACGAATATGGCGTCGAGTCGGGCTCGTTCTCTATGTCCGGATCAAGAACTCACGTAGTTAGTCTCAACCGATTAAGAACTCACGATCGCTGGGGAGCCACTGCTCTAAAAGTGAGAATCGCATGTTAAATTTGGAGCGCCACGCTAAAATTCTCGAGCTAATCGACGAGCGCGGAAAGGTCGAAGTGGGCGAACTCAGCCGTCTCTTCAGGATCTCTGAAGTCACCATCCGCAACGACCTCAAGGATCTCCACAAACGTGGCCTCGTACGCAGGGCGCACGGAGGCGCCGTCCGCATTGAGACCGTCAGTGTCGATGCATCGCTGCAAGTCAAGGCTGCTCTGCGCGCTGACGAGAAACAGCGCATTGGCGTCGCGGCGGCTGCACTCATCAAGGACGGCGACTCAGTCATCCTCGACTCAGGCACTACGACGCAGCATATCGCCAAGCAGATTAAGGATAGGAAAGACCTGACGGTCATTACTAACGGCATTAACGTGGCAATGGAGCTCTTAGGAGCAAAGGATGTTCGCCTGATCCTACTCGGCGGGATGGTGCGTCAGAATTCATATTCCGCAGTCGGCCATTTCGCCGAGGACATGCTCCGGCAGCTCTCCGCAGACAAACTTTTCCTCGCCGTCGACGCGTTCGATCTCGACTTCGGCCTCAGCACACCGAACCCGGAAGAGTCGAAGGTCAATCAGGCGATGGTTCAAATTGCGACCGAGAAGATCCTGGTCGCCGACTCGAGCAAGTTCGGAAAGCGAAGCCTATCGCGCATCGTGCCCCTCTCGGCGATCGACAAGATTATCACCGACAATTCGCTGGCAACAGACATTCAGGCGGAATTGCGCGCCCGCGGCGTTGAAGTAGTCCTCGTCTAGTCCTGCGCCAGTTTTTACAACCACCCTTACGAACCTAATAAATCCTGACCTTTGAGACGACGCGACTGATGGCCCCGCGGGGGCTCGGGGCATCCGGCTTTAGCCCTAACTTGATTGATGCGAAGAGACCGAGTAGCTGACCGACGAAAACATCGGCTGCTGGTCGATAGTAATCGGCAACTTCAATCTCCAAAGGCAATACTGCACCGATTTTTGCAAGCCTTTTCCTGTCTTCCAGACTAGGGGTCGGCGCTATCACCAGGATTGTTTTAGCCAACTTTTTCTCTCGGATTTCCTCCAGCAGATCCATTTCGTAAGACCGGCGCTGCGCATCGCCAGAAACAAAGCCAACGACCAGGGTTTCGTCGTCGATGGCGGACAGCGGACCATGCCTGACTCCCAAAAATGACTCGGTGAAGGTGACCACACTCCCGGCAGTCAGCTCCAGCACCTTAAGCCCAGCCTCCACGGCCACACCATTCAAAGGCCCTGTGCCGAGGAAACAAGTTTTTGAAAAGCCTTCCGCCACTAGTTGCTCTGTCACTTCGGCGACTGCGGGGCGAAACTTTCGCGCTGCCGAAATCAGCGCGTCCAATGTCCGACCATACAAGCCAAGATCCTGAAGGTGGGCCAGGCACTGACCCGCCACCACCATGTTCGAGAAGGAGCTGGTCATCGCTAGTCCCCGGTCGTTCACCTCGTCGTCGAGTATGATTCGGCAGACATTGGGGCGATCACCGAATGCGCGCGCCATGCGGCCCTCGCCATTGCAGCACACGATGATGTGATGAATCTCAGGGCGGCGATCGAGCGCCGACTCAAGTACGGCAACCCCTTCCGAACTGTCGCCGGACCTGGAGAACGAAACCCAGACATACGCCTTCCCGGCCACCACATAATCATCTAAACAAGTGAGCAGGTCGGTGCTGGGGACGGCACACACCTCGCACTGCCAAATGCGTCGCAGGAGCGTCGCAACAGTTCTGCCAATGTAATCAGAGCTACCGGCGCCAATTAAGAACACCGACGGACGCGCGTGTCGATCGTTGTGAACTCCGGCACGTTTCAGGAAACTTTCCAGCTCAGGTGCGAGTTGCGACAATTTCTCATAACTCCGCCACCAGGTGTCCGGCTGCTGAAAGATCTCTTGTGGGGTGTGGACCAGCCCCTTTGCCTCTCGTTCGGCCCCCGAGAGCGTTAGAATTTTGGAGAGAGGGTCCATTGATTCGTTGAACCTTTCGCGCACAGATGAAGTGTCAGAACCTCGGCAGCAATCGCCATCAAGCCTCTGAAAATCTTTTGCAATTCTATTTCACATTATATTAGAATCACGGCCCGATCCGAAAGCAATCAAAAGCAAAGTTACAGCATGTGAAAGTGTCTTAGCGGCTTACGATGAAAAATAGGAGTGCTGGAAACGGCGTGGTCGTGATAGGAGAATTAAATATCGACGCGGTGGCGTGCGGACTTTCGGAAGCCCCAATGATGGGAGCAGAGATTCTAGCCTCAGATTTTCGACTGACTCTGGGTAGTGCCTCTGCGATTTTCGCCTGCGGCGTCGCCAAACTCGGTCATGAAGTAACGTTCATCGCCAAAGTTGGTTCAGACGACTTTGGGAAATTCTGTCTGGCGGCGCTTCGTGAAGCTGGAGTTTCAACCCGCCATGTCTTGCGCGATGAACATTTGAAAACTGGCGTGACGATCTCGCTGAGCACTCGCAAAGATCGTGCACTGGTGACGTATCTGGGGGCGATCGCTGCCATGGGCCCAGAGCATGTCAGGAGATCGTGGCTCAAGGGTCACAACCACCTTCATATGACTTCTTATTTTCTCCAAACGCGCATGCAGCCCTCTTTCCCGCAAATTTTCCGTGATGCCCGAGAGCTGGGCTTGAGTACTTCGTTTGACCCAAACTCAGACCCTTCGCACATTTGGAGCGATACTATCCGCGAAGTGTTTGCCTACACCGATCTACTCTTTCTCAATGAAACCGAGGCGTTGCAGTTGACGCGCGCGCGCAATGCCAGAGCAGCACTGAAAGCTCTAAGCAAAGAGGTCCCTTGCGCAGTAATCAAGCTGGGCGCTCGCGGTGCCCTGGCAGTTAAGGATGGCGAGATCACTTCTGCGTCGGGGTTCAAGGTCGAGCCGACAGATACAACCGGCGCCGGCGATTCTTTCGCCGCCGGTTTTGTTTCTTCATACCTGCGAGGCCGTTCCATTGCTGAATGTCTCCGCGCTGGAAACGCGTGCGGCGCGTTATCGACGCTACAAGCGGGCGGGACTGCTGGACAACCCACCCGTCAGGCTCTGAAAAGATTTCTGGGTGCACATCGGCCCGCCGAGCGTTTCTCTTAACCGAGGGCAATAGCCTTAATGCTAAGGATCCACGCTGGGGCGCAAACGCGACAACTAGTAGCGAGCCGCCCGCTGCTCTCTGCCGCAAACCGTTCGCAAAGTGCGGTGGCGGCTCTCAATTTCTACAACGCGGAGACGCTGCTTGCCCATATCAGGGCGGCGAATGCCCTCCGCGCGTCCATCATTTTGCAGACCACGGAATCAACCATTAACTACCTCGGCCTCGGGCTGATAGTTGCGATGGCTCGCGCAGCTGCCGAGCAAATGGAAAAGCCGGTGGCATTGCACTTAGATCACGGGGGAAGTTATGAACTTGCGGCGCGCTGCATAGAGGCCGGTTACACTTCCGTCATGTTTGATGGCTCCAAACTTTCTTTCAGCGAAAACTGTGGTCAGACGCGCCGCGTGGTTGAACTAGCGCACGCCCACGGCGTTTCGGTTGAGGGCGAACTGGGCCACGTCGCCCACAACGATGAAGCGGCAGACGACCTGGTTAGTTTTTACACACGCGCGGAAGATGCCTTGCGATTCGTTGCGGAGACGGAAGTCGACGCGCTGGCAGTTGCTATAGGTACGGCGCATGGCTTCTACAAAGGCGAGGTCCGATTAGACTTTGACCGACTTACGCAAATTAGAGAGGCGGTAGGAGAGACAGCATTAGTTCTGCACGGTGGGTCAGGCGTGCCGGAAGAATTGCTGCGCCAAGCCATCGTAAATGGCATTAGTAAGATCAACTTTGGTACCGAGTTGAAGAATGCCTTTACACTCGCGGTAAAACAGTCGCTTTCATCAAGCGACGATATTGACTTGCGCCGGACCTTCGCACCGGCTATAGCCGCCGTACAGCAGATTTCGCTCCGGAAGATTCGAATCTGTTCGCAGCCGGGCTAAAGTTCTCGGAAAGACACAACGAAAGGCAGCAAGCGAATGACAAATTTCAACTGGCTGTTGGACGGGAGCATCGTCGGACTCTACCTGCTGGCAACGATGGCCGCCGGTCTTATGGTGCGTAAATATGTGGGCAAGGTGGAACACTTTCTTGTGGCTGGCCGCGAGATGGACGTCTACCTTGGGATCGCCTCGCTGGCAGCTACCGAGTTCGGCATCGTCACTTGCATGTACACCGCTCAGAACGGCTACGAGAAAGGGTTCGCGGGCGCTACCCCGGGTATCTTGATGGCGATCGCTATGGCCGTAGTTGGCCTAACCGGATTTGTGATCAAGCCGCTCCGCGACTCAGGCGTCATGACCATCCCCGAACTGTTCGAGAAGAAGTTCGGCCCACGCATACGCTGGGCTGCAGGGGTGGTAATCGTACTGGGCGGGCTGCTCAATATGGGCGTCTTTTTGCGCACGGGCGGTCAGTTCCTTGTGTTGGTTTCGGGGCTTGACGTTAAGTATTTGGAGATCATGATGACTGCGCTACTAGTCGGTGTGGCCATCTACACAATCCTTGGGGGAATGTTGTCGGTGCTGGTGACAGACTACATGCAGTTCATCGTGATGAGTGCCGGCCTGATCGTGGTCACGATTCTTATTCTAATGAACGTCGGGTGGGAAAACCTGGTCAACACGGTCCAAACGCACTATGGCGCGGGAGGATTCAACCCGTTCATCAACCCAACGATGGGCTGGCAGTATGTGCTCTTCAATCTAATGCTGAACACTGCAGCCGTACTGACCTGGCAAACAATTATTGCGCGTGTGCTTGCCGCGAAAGACGCGGATACCGGACGCAAGGTCTACACGCGAACCAGCTTCTTCTTTGTGTGCCGCTTCCTTATCCCGGGTGTCTGGGGCATCGCCGCGCTCGCGAGCCTGGGGCCGGTAGCGAACTCGCTCGAAGCGATGCCGCGCTATCTGAGCACGGCGGTGCCGCCGGGACTGATGGGTCTTCTCATCGCCGCAATGCTGGCGGCTGATATGTCAACCGACTCTTCTTACATGTTGACATGGGGTAGCGTCATCTATAACGACATCATGGCACCTTTTCGCAAGACCCGCTGGTCCGAGAAGAGGGGTTTGTTCTGGAACCGCTCGATCATCGCATTCATCGGGGTGTTTCTCCTGCTATATGGGCTCTGGTATCCGCTCAAGGGAGATCTCTGGACCTACCTTGGTGTGACGGGCACGATTTACCTGGCGAGCATCTCGGTGCTCCTGATCGCCTGCTGTTACTGGCGTAGGGCTAACAGCTGGGGCGCGGGCGCGGCGATTCTTATCAGCGCAGTCATACCGATAACTTATCTGGTCATGGAACAACTCCCGTCCACTGCCAACCTTGCAAAGACCATCGGGCCCTACTACTCCGGCATCGCCACTTATCTACTTTCGGGCGCCGCAATGGTTATCGGGTCACTACTAAAGCCGCAGTCCGGTACGAATTTACAGGAGGGGATAGCGTGATGGCTAAACACTGGTTCTGGTGGTTCATGACAATGGCCTGTGTCGTATGGTATTCAACCATCACGATTTACGTCGCTATCAAGGGCGGTGCCGACATCAAGCACATGCTCGCTCGGCTTGACGCTACCAAGGCACGCGAAGCGAGAGAGGAAAGAGAAGGTTGAAGCTCGGCTGCGCGCTTCGGTGAGACTAGTCCTATGCTCGTCTGCGTCAGTGCCAACCCTGCGATTGATCGTCGACTGCAACTTGAAAGCATTGCGGTCGGTGAGGTGAATCGTGCGGTGTCCGCGAAACCGTTTCCGGGCGGTAAGGCTGCACACGTCGCGCTGGTCGCTCAGGCGCTCGCCCTGGAAGTAACCTGGGTCGGCTTTCTTGGCGGTGCGGCCGGTGAAGAGTGCGAGAGCGGCCTTTCGGCCCTGGGAATCCCGTTAACCGTCGTGCGGACTCGGGCTGATACGCGGGCGAACCTCGAGATAATCGCTCGCGATGGGACGGTCACTGAAATCTTAGAGCCTGGCGGAGGCGTCACTGATGGCGAGGTAGAGCGGCTGCTTTCCGCGTGCCGCGATATTTTTGCGGAGAGTGCCGCAGGGTCACAGGTTGCACTTTCGGGCAGCCTGCCGCCGGGAGCGCCAGCTGACTTTTACGCCGAGTTGATTCGCCTGGCGCATGTCTATTGCTGTCGCGTACTGCTCGACACAAGCGGGGAAGCTCTCCGCCAAGCGCTCGCAGCTGCGCCTGATCTGGTGAAGCCTAACCGGGAGGAGGCGACGTCGTTCGCGGGTCGCCCGGTATTCAGTGCGGATGCAGCTATAGACGTGGCCCAGGAGATGATCGACGCAGGTGCGCGCGGCGTCGCGGTATCACTGGGCGCAGATGGCATAGTCTGGGAGCGTGCCGGTAACTCAGCGACGCTAGTTTCACAGCCGCCGCCTGTCGTTGTGCGCTCGACCGTCGGCTGCGGCGACGCTGTTCTAGCCGGGTTCGCAGTCGCACACGCGCGAGGACTGCGTGACGAAGACGCGCTCTGCCTGGCAGTTGCATGCGGCACAGCCAACTGCCTGGCGGAATCGGCGGGTCTGGTAGATCCACTCGAGGTCGAAAGAATCATGCACCAGGTGTCCGTGCAACCGCTGCAGGCGGACTGGCGGGAAGTTAAGACGCGGGGAGGCGCTAAATGATCCGCCTGGCGCTGTTGGGTTGCGGTGAACATTCCCGAAGCAGCCACGCCGCGCCTCTCGCCAGGTACGCTGCGCAGAATCCTGGCGACATAGAACTCGTCGCGGCTTGTGACCTGAATCTCGACCGAGCCAAAGAGTTCTGCCGCGAATTCGGCTTCGCTCGTGCTTACTCTGATGTAGAGACAATGCTAACGACGGAGCGTGTTGACGGTTGCGTTTGCGTGATGCCGATGGAGCGTATTGTGGAGTTGGCAGTAATGCTGCTTGAGCGAAAGATCCCTTGCGTGATCGAAAAACCGTTAGGCGTTTCGCCTCAAGAGGCCGAGGAATTAGCACGCGTGACACGCCAGACGGGTACGCCCCATATGGTGTCCGTGAACCGCCGCTTCATGCCTTATCTGAATCAGGCAAAATCCTGGGCTAAGAATATTGGACCACTTCAGTATGTAAGGGCGACGCAGATACGACACGCTCGCGACGAACCTGACTTCATCTGGTCAACCGCTATTCACGTCCTCGACGCGCTACGCCATCTCGCCGGTGAAGTTGTAGGCTTTCAGACGGAAGTGCATCGTCAAGCAGGACTCTCCACTGTCTGGTACGTAGTCTCGCTTCGCTTTGAGATCGGGACCCGGGGACGAATCGAAGTATTACCGACGGCGGGTATGGTCGAAGAGTCATACGAGTTGTTCGGCGAGGGATTTCGAGCTCGAGTCGTCGCCGGGTCAGGGCCACAACGCTCTTTGCAATGCTGGCGCACCGGACAAATGGAGTTGGAGAAACACTCCTCGAAGGCTGAGCCTGAAGACCTGCGCAACGGCGGGTATGACGAAGTCGTTGAGTTTGTGCGCGCCCTAAAGACAGGTGAGCGCCCTTGGCCCTCCGTGGAAGACATTCTGCCATCGGCGCGGATTTGCTTTGCCATTGCGGAATCAGTGGCTCGTCAAACAGAAGCGAAAGGGTGAGCAAGTCCGCTGATCGAGATTGCGAAAGCCCGCGAAGCGTGGCGAGAGCGTAAAGCCTGGGGTGGAGCGCAGCGGAACCCCAGGACTGAAGGAGATATCAAGTCCGAGCCCGCGAAGGCGGGCGACAGAACAAGGAAGCCTAAAGAGTTACTTGTCAGCTACTAAAAACACCGTCTCGGCCTCGATGCGTCTCGCTGTCGCCCGTTTCACGGGCTTGGTTTTCATGACGGGGTGCTGACCTTGGGGTTACGCTGCGCTTCACCCCAGGCTTTATGCTGACGCCAGCTTCGCTGGCTGGAAGAGCCCGTTTCAATTAACTTGATCAGAGGTTCTTCCAGTTTGTCTTAATGATTGTAAAACGAGCGGCTAATGAATGTAGACCAGGCGGTCGAATGAGCGCCAAAGTCACGAATAATCATTGATGAAGAAGTTTTCGTCCATTTCGTTTGCCTCTATTCTGGTGCTTGCCTCTTTCGCTTTGCTTAGTTACGGGCAAGAAGGAGGAGTTGGCGGTAGCGCGTTTCACAAAAACGACATCACTTATTCAACTGAGGTTGTCACGCCTCATGTAAACTGGGCGACTACCCTGCCCGGTGGCCCTATCAAATCCTTCTTCATCCCTTCCGTTCAATACGGACGCGACATGGTTGAGCTAATGCAACGCCTGTCGCTCCAGCCGACCACCGTCTCCCTCGATCGCAGCTGGGATATCAACTGCTGGGGCATTGGCGACTACTACGGACACGAGTATCGCGGCGACCGCGACGACTTCCAAACTGTCTACGGCTACATCGAAAAAGACATTGTCGGCCCGGCGCACTTCGAAGTGATGGTTATCCCGGGCCTCAATGGCTGGTCACGCATGACGCGCGCGACGCGCGATGCGATCCTCCGCCGCGTGCAACTAGGCGCCGGGCTGGTCCTACTGCACCCGTTTGTCGGCGATGTGCAGGGTCATCCGTTCAAAGGCGATGAGTCTGTTGGCGATGAGCGCATCTGGGAAGTCTCACCGCTGGTCGGTGTGGCTAACGACACCGTGAATGAGCGAGGCTACCCTGAAATCAATCAAGATGCAGTCACTAAAGGCAAATGGGAAGTTGCGCAGAAGCACTTCATCACCGAAGGACTACCGCTTGAACTACTACCGGAAGGTAGCATCGGCGGTGCTTTCTACAAGTACCGCGCGGACGGCGAAGTGTTAATTAAGTCAGGCGCTTATCCAATCGTTGCGGCGAAAACCTACGGCAAGGGGCGAGTGGTTGCGCTCGGCTACACGGAAGAGGGATTCACGCCCCAGAGCGTTAATCCTGTGGAAACGAAAATTTACTGGGACTACTGGGAGTATCAATACTCGCTGCTTGCACGCTCGATTCTTTGGGCGTCGGGGCGCGAAGCGGACGTTCGCATTAATGAGTTAACCGCTGGCGCCGCCTCCATCAAGCTCAATCTTAAGTCGAGTGCACCGCGCCGTATCGAGATCGAAATCGACGGCAAGAATGAGTTTGGGCAAGCGCTCGCCTCACATCGCACAACGAAAGATCTAGTCGCCGGTGAAACCCTCATTGAGATTCCGGCAGACACTTTGCGGCCCCCCACAGGATGGCCCGGCGGCCGGCAGATTTTCAACGTCATCCTCCGAGACCCTAAGTCGAGAACAACGCTCAACTGGGGCGCAGCCACGTTCGAGTCGCCTAAACGCGCGATGATGACGATGGCAAAACCGGCCGTGGATGTTTACAAACGCGGTGAGACCTTGAGCGCCGTGTTGCGCGCCGCCGGCGATTTGTCGGGCCTGCAAATGCGAATGCAGGTGGCAGATGATATGGGCCGCTTGCTCGGCGTCATCACTGGGACTGCGCGCGGTGAGCGGACCCTCACCTACCCGCTCGCGGACTTTCTCGGCAAGTTCGCGCTCGTTACTGCCGAATTGGTCGACGAGCGCGGGGCGATTGTGGATCAAGTCCGCGCTAAACCCGTGATGGTCGTGCAGGACGCGCGTCGCCAAAAGGAGTACACGCCGCTCGTCTCCTTCGGCGGCACAAAGCATTACCTGCAAGACGCGCAAATGCGGATGGTGCGCGGCGTGGCCGCCGACACCGGCTTTACATGGGGCGGTGACGTAGACAACTCCCTCAACATTCCGCGCGGTACCTTCGGTGTGTACTGGTACGACCGCGGGCCAACCACACCCGAAGGGATGGAGCAGGCGATCGCCGAATATCAACGCCAGGGCGACTTCGAGGCACTTGGCTATCTGACCAAGAAAGAACTTTTCAAACGCACTGGCGATAAAAAGTTTCTACAACGTACACCTTCTTTCAACGACCCAAGATTCTTGCAAACTCTGTCCGACATTGTGCGCGCCGCGGCCCGCAACAAAGCACGCTATAACATGGACTACTACTTCGTCGGCGATGAGGGCTCGCTCACCTCTTACGGCGACGCGGTCGACTTCGATTGGAGTCCAGGAGCCTTGGCGGAATTCCGCAACTGGTTGAAACACGAATACGGCACCCTGCCCTCGCTGAATAAAGAGTGGCGGACGGATTTCAAAAACTGGGACGACGTCGTTCCTTATACAACCGAGGAAGCGCGCAAGGTCGGTAGCTTCGCTCCCTGGGCGGACCACCGCACTTTCATGGAGGTCACTTTTGCGCGGGCCTATCAGACGGCACGTGACGCTGCAATACAAGGTGATAGTGAGGCGCATATCGCCGTCTCCGGCACGCAGGCTACTAACGCCTATGACGGAGCGGACTGGTCGCGCCTTGACCGCGTAATCGACGACTTCCTTTCTTATGATGGCGGCAACCAGTGGGACATGCACCGCTCGTTCGCCAAGCGCGACGCGATGATCGGCTTTTGGACAGGCTACGGTTCCCACGGTCTCGCTGTACAGAACGCGATTTGGACCGCTGCGATTCATAATGTGCTACACCCGAACATCTTCTGGATGTATTCGTTCCTTGATCCTGACATGACCTACTCGCAGTCGGCCCGCGACATGGGCGCAGCCTTCAAGTCGCTCAAATTTGAAGGTGTGGGCAAACTGCTGATGGAGTCGAAGCGTCTGGGAGACGGCATCGCTATTCACTACTCGATGCCGTCAGTGCATGGGGCAAGCATCCTCGGCTACCACCAGCGAACTCGCGATGACGACGACGAGGGGCCGAAGGAAACATCGCTAAGTTTCCCTGCCAACCGCGACGGCTGGGTGCGTACGATTAAAGATCTGGGATTGCAGTTTGACTTCGTATCTTCCGAACAAGTAGAGCAAGGCAGCCTGGCTTCCGGGAAGTATAAAGTCTTGATCCTCCCGCTCTCGCTGGCGTTGTCGCCGTCAGAGGTAAAAAACATTGAAAGTTTCGTCCAGGCGGGCGGGGTGGTGATAGCCGACGCAGCTGCGGGCTTGATGGACCAGCACTGCGCGTGGCAGCAGAACGGCACAATGAATGAACTCTTCGGCATCACGGCCCCAGCTTCAAACAAGCGAGCCTTTAAGCCTGGTGAGGGACAGCTGGTGGTCAACGATGACGAAGCACGCTGGGGCCTCGGTGCAGAAGATCTCAGCGGTCTGGTTTCTGCTGAGCCTTACATTAAGGCGGCGCGCGGCACGTCTCTGATACGCATAGGAGAGACGGATGCTGTCATCACGCACCGCATTGGCAAGGGATGGACTATCTATCTCAACACACTTTTTGACAAGTATCCAAAGCTGCGGGCGGAAAAGTTTGGCGGCGCAAATTACCGTGCGCTCGTTGACGCGCTACTTGATCACGCGGGCGTCCGGCCCGCCGTCCAAGTATTGTCGGCTGACGGCAAGCGGCTCGCTCAAGCACAGGTGGCCCGCTACCGCTTCGGCGACGCGGAGATTCTCACCGTCGTTAAAGATAACGTCGCGGTCGCAGGGATTGTCGGGCGAGACGGAGTCACCATTTACCACGACGCCGCTTTAGGGCAGATAGCCAGGCAGGAGATCACTATCAAGCTGCCGAATAAGTTTTACGTTACGGACGTGCGCTCCGGTAAACGACTGGGGTACACCGACGTAGTTCATTCTTCTGTGGTCGCAGGCGATGCCGCTGTGCTGAGTTTGAGTCCGGCTGAGAATAAGCTGGCGCTGAGCGGGCCTCCCTCTTCCTCGCGCGGAGAGCATGTCGCATTCACGCTCTCTTCATCTGTGGCTGGACTTCGCCTCATTCGATGTCACGTCTTCGGACCCGACGGTTCAATGCTACCCGCCTATGCCCGCAATTTGCTCTTAGACAACACTGCAACCACATTCGTTCTGCCGTCGGCACTCAACGACCTCGCAGGGGCATACACTATCAGAGCGACGGACGTAGTGACGGGCGCGACTGCCGAGACGAAAATTACCCTTAAGTGATGAGACTGACAAGACAGCAGCAACAAACTTTGCGCGCCGCGGTTGACCGCATTATCCCGCCTGACAATTATCCGGGCGCCTGGCAGTCCGGCGTAGGCGATTATCTCGCGCGCCAATTTGAAAGCGACTTGCGTCCGGTGTTAGACGACTATTGCGCCGGCCTAACAGCGCTCGAAGCGGAATCCGTCGCACGCTTTCAGCAAAGCTTCAACTTGCTCTCAGACGAGGAGCAGGACACCGTGCTCAGGCATATAGAAGCCGGCGAGGTGTTAACAGCGTGGGATGTTGCGCCTTGCATTTTTTTCAATCTGCTTGTCAACACGACGGCCGAAGGGTTCTACACCGATCCAGAACAAGGGGGAAATCGCAACGGTGTCTCCTGGGCCATGACCGGCTTCGAAGAACCGGGGTCCCCAAGCCCGGGGTCCCCAGCGCGGCAGCCGCGCTGGGGTGGAAGTGGGCAGCCCGCTTGGGGTGGTGGACACTTGCAATGATGACCAGCCACGACGCGATCATCATCGGCACTGGCGCAGCTGGCGGAATCGTCGCTTGCGTATTGGCAGAAGCCGGCAAGGACGTACTGCTATTGGAACGTGGTCCGGCTTTGAGTTTTTCCCAAGTCGGTCGCGACCATCTGCGCAACCAGCGCCTCTCAATATACGGTCACAACGCCGGTCCTGAACTCGAAGGTAATCCACGCGTCTTTGTTGATCCCGCAGGGAACGCACGCACGGTCCGGCCTCACGAGCCTGACTACCACAACAATGCCGCCTGCGTCGGGGGCGGCACTCGCGTTTACGGTGCACAAGCGTGGCGCTTCATGCCTGCGGACTTTCGCATGGCGAGCACTTATGGAGTACCTGAGGGCAGCTCGCTGGCCGATTGGCCACTCACTTACGACGACGTTGAACCTTTTTACGAGCGCGCGGAATGGGAATTAGGTGTGGCCGGCGACGGCCCTGCACTCAGAGATTACGTTCCCCGTCGTCGCGATTATCCGTTGCCACCTGTTCCTCCGAGTCCGCAGACCGTTGCGCTGAAGCGTGGCGCACAGCAACTGGGTTGGATAACAAGCCCTGTCCCATTGCTTATCAACACTCTGCCATACGGCAGGCGCGACTCCTGCATTGCCTGCAAATACTGCGTTGGCTTCGCCTGCCCTACCGACGCCAAGAATGGCTCGCACAACACGATGATTCCCCGCGCCCTTGCAACAGGCCATTGTAAACTCGTAACCGCGGCCATGGCTGACCGGATCGAGACGGACGAAGAGGGCAAAGTCAACGGCGTGTCGTACTTCGTTCAAGAGGGAGGCCTCGCTCAAGAGCGAGGTAAAGCTGAAGCGCATACTGCACGCGCGAAAATAGTGATCGTCTCGGCAGGGGCGATTGAGTCGGCCCGCTTACTGCTGAATTCCTACTCCACTCATCACCCAAACGGACTTGGTAATGAGTACGACCAGGTCGGACGCAACCTGCAAGGCCACCTATACCCACGGGCCTACGGATTGATGCGAGAAAAAGTTTTTAACGGTATTGGGCCTGGTGTGACCTTGGCGACGACCCAGTTTAACCATGGCAACCTGGGCGTTATTGGCGGCGGTATGCTGGCCGACGATTTCATTAAGCCTCCGATCGATTTCTGGTACGACTCGCTGCCGCCTGATTTACCGCGGTGGGGGTTGGCGAATAAACGATTTATGCGTGACAACTACACGCGCGTTCTGCACGTCCGTGGTCCAGTGCAGGACGTACCGAGCCCAGAGGGTCGCGTCACGATCGATCGTGCCGTACGGGATCGCTGGGGCATCCCAGTGGCGCGCCTGAGTGGGTCAACCCATCCAGCAACCGTGGTGGCTGCTGAGTTCATGCGCTCGCGCGGTGAAGAGTGGCTGCGGGCGAGCGGCTGCGAAAGGGTTTGGAGTTGGCGCCCGGGATTGGTTCTGAGCGGAGGGCAGCACCAGGCCGGCACCTGTCGCATGGGCCATGATCCGAAAACTTCCGTGACGGACAAATGGGGCCGCGTACACAATCACGACAACTTCTTCGTAGTTGATGGCTCGCTCCACGTCACAAACGGCGGATTCAACCCGGTCCTTACTATAATGGCCCTTGCATTTCGGTCAGCCGCGCACATCGTACGAGCGTATTTCCAGTGCGCAACGGGTTAAGAATAGACAGGTCAGATGACCCACGAATACATACCGATCCAAACAAGAATTAAGCGATAGGTATGGTCGTGTTAGTGATGGCTAGCAGAATTGCATAAGATGCGCCCCCTGTAGCTCATTCTCAATTTGAAAGCAATGCGAAAACTAAACATCGCGCTCATCGGTTATGGATTCATGGGCAGGGCCCACAGCAACGCCTGGCGACAGGTACGCAGTTTTTTTGACGTGCCCTACGAACCCGTTTTGAAGGTGATCTGCGGCCGCAACGAAGGCGAACTGATTAAGGCAGCTAACAAGTTTGGATGGCAGGAACACTCCACTTCTTGGGAAGATTTAGTCGGGCGCGAAGACATTGACGTCGTGGATATCTGCGCGCCGGGGGACATGCACTTGCCTATCGCGCTTGCCGCCGCGGCGTCGAAGAAGATCATCTTCTGCGAAAAGCCCCTGGCCAACACGGTTGCGGAAGCCAAACAGATGCTGGAAGCAGCCCGTGCTAACGGCTGCGTCCACATGCTCTGCCACAATTACCGGCGTGCCCCCGCTGTTGCGCTGGCTCGAGAACTCCTCGGCGCGGGGCGCATCGGCGAGATTTATCATTACCGCGGCACCTACCTGCAAGACTGGCTGGTCGATCCTGACTTCCCGCGCGTCTGGCGCCTGGAAAAGGCCAGAGCTGGATCGGGTGCTCTGGGCGACCTACTGTCACACTCGATTGATCTGGCGCGGTATCTCGTCGGCGAAATCACCGAGGTCAGCGGACTGCTGAAAACCTTTATCCTCGAACGGCCCTTGCCCCAAAGTCGCACAATGGCACCTGTCGAGGTGGACGACGCCGCGTTGTCCCTCGTGAAGTTTGAGAGCGGGGCGGTGGGCACCATCGAAGCCACGAGGTTCGCCACCGGGCGAAAGAATTACAATCGTTTTGAGATTAACGGCAGTCGTGGAAGCATTGTGTTCAACCTTGAGCGGATGAATGAGCTCGAACTTTACGTCGATGAAGGGCCGGAGAGTGGCTTCAGAACTATTCAGGTGACCGGCAAAGGGTATCCTTACATGGAAGGCTGGTGGCCGAGGGGCCACATCATTGGTTACGAGCACACATTTACACACACTGTGCTCGACCTTCTTAGGGCCGTGGCTGAGGGACGCTTGCCCACGCCCAACTTTGAAGACGGGGTGCGTAACCAGCTGGTTCTTGACGCAGTTGAGCGGGCGGCAGAGTCACGCAGCTGGCAGCACGTGCCGCAAACGATTTAGCACCGATAATATCGGCAGCTATCAAAGGCAAACTAAGTGGACGTAGCAATCTTTGATTCCCGGCTCAAGTTGGCCCAGGCAGCAGCGAACGAAGCGGCTGGCCTCATTCGGCAGGCTATCGCTGCACGCGGTCAGGCCTATTTGATCGCGGCCACTGGTGCCTCGCAGTTCGAATTTCTCGACGAGCTTGTGCTCCAGCCGAACGTTGACTGGGCCCAGGTCACTTTCTTTCACCTCGACGAGTACGTCGGTCTGCCTAAGACCCACCCGGCGAGTTTCAGACGCTACCTGCAAGAGCGGATCGTTGACCGCGTGCAACCCGGAGCTTTCCACTTCGTCAACGGCGATGCTTTGGATCCGGTAGCGGAATGTCGGCGAGTGGGCGAGTTAATTTCGCGCCAGACAATTGCTGCAGCTTTCGTTGGCATCGGGGAGAACGGGCACCTCGCTTTTAATGATCCGCCAGCCGACTTCTACACGCAAGAACCGTATCTCATTGTGGAACTCGACGAGGGGTGCCGCCGCCAACAGGTCGGCGAAGGTTGGTTCGAGAGTGTCGACGAAGTGCCGCAACGGGCAATATCCATGTCCATTCAACAGATTCTCAAAGCTCGAAACGTGCTCTGCGTCGTGCCTGATGGGAGGAAAGCGCAGGCGGTCAGGGACACCCTGGAGTTGGAGATCAGCCCGCTGCGTCCGGCCTCGATTCTCCGGCAACATCCACGTACAACCATCTATCTTGATCTGGAATCGGCCGCGCTCTTAAAGCCGCGCGGGGCAACGGTCGACGAGCATTAAGTGAGTAACCGATAAGTGCTATTTGAGCTGTGCAAGTAGTACTCGTGACCTTCTTGAAATTTGACTGTGCGCTTGGATGTGAACTCGGCCTCGGCGCCAAGCTAATCGGACTCCCACGAGGTCAGTAATTCTGAACTAACGTGCGTGCTATGATGTGGCAACCAACGCCGGCGAGCAAGAACCAGATGCGGCAGACCATTAAAATTCACGAGAGCGATAACGTGGCTGTCGCGGTGACGCCGCTCAGCGCCGATGCCCGCATTGCGGACGGTTTCCCAGAAGTCGTAACAGCGTCAGAGATTCCTCGTGGTCACAAGATCGCTCTCGCAGACCTGGAGATCGGCCAGCCCATCATCAAATACGGTTTCACCATCGGAAGGGCCACGCAAAAGATCCGCTCGGGAGATTGGATTCATACGCATAACCTTGAGACAATGCTTGGCCAGAATGTGGAATATCACTATTGTCCGTCCAATGCTAACAGTCGCCCGCGCTCGGGAGTGGTCACACCGCCCGCCGGAGACCTTCGGCGCGAAGATGCACCCACGCGAAAAGAGTTCAACGGGTACCGGAGAGCTAATGGGAAGACGGGCACCCGCAATGAGATTTGGATTATCAACACGGTCGCTTGCGTCAACAACGCGGCGGAGAGGATTGCGCGGGCGGCCCACGAGCAGTTTGCGGCAGGCAACATTGACGGAATCTACGCCTTCCCTCACCCGTACGGATGCAGCCAATTAGGCGATGATCTAAAGGCGACACAGAAGGTGCTGGCCGGCTTGCTTAACCACCCGAACGCCGGCGGCGTGCTCGTACTCGGACTCGGCTGCGAGAATAACGCCATAAAGTATTTCGTGGACGAGATCGGGGGTTTCAATCCCGCACGCGTGAAATTTCTGAATGCGCAGGATGTGGAAGATGAGGTCGAGGAGGGTCTTAAACTTGTCGCAGAGTTAGCCAAGCACGCTGACACTTTCCAGCGCGAACCGCGCCCACTCGCTGACCTGGTAATCGGGATGAAGTGCGGCGGTTCCGACGGGCTTTCCGGGGTCACTGCCAACCCGCTCGTCGGGTGTATCAGCGACCGCCTCAGTGACGGTGGGGGCACGGCCATCATCTCTGAAGTACCTGAAATGTTCGGAGCCGAGCAGATCTTGATGAACCGCGCACGAGATGAGGAAGTATTCCGCAGCATTGTTGAAGTGATCAACGGCTTTAAGGATTATTATCGCCGCCACGGCCAGCCGATTTTCGAAAACCCTTCGCCGGGAAACAAAGAGGGCGGCATCACAACGCTCGAAGAAAAGTCACTTGGGGCGATTCAGAAAGGGGGGCGGGCGACTGTCACGCAGGTGTTGCGCTATGGTGAGCGTGCTACCGAACCGGGACTGGTCCTGCTGGAATCGCCAGGTAATGATGGTGTCTCGGCAACGGCTGAGGCGGTGGCCGGCGCTAATTTGATTCTCTTTACTACCGGACGCGGTACGCCCCTGGGCGTCCCTGCGCCGACGATCAAAATCTCCACTAACACTGAATTAGCGCTCAAGAAGCCGAAGTGGATAGATTTCGACGCCGGAGTCATTCTGAGCGGCGCGAAGACTCTTGGGCAGTCGGCTGACGAGTTGCTCGATTTCATTTTGCGCGTTGCTTCCGGCGAAGTCCGAGCGAAGAATGAGTTGAACGGCTTCCGCGAGATCACGATCTTCAAGACGGGCGTCACGCTGTGATCAAGCTTTCGTGAAGAATTCAAACGATGAGCTATGCACCTCTAGAACTGACAGGTAAGACGGCGGTAGTTGTTGGAGGGACTTCCGGAATCGGTCGCGCCATCGCGCACGGGCTGGCGGAAGCGGGCGCAGACGTCGTGGCCACCTCACGCCGCATGGAACAGGTAGAGGCTGCCGCATGTGAGATCGAGGAGCGCGGCCGGCGCTCGCTGCGCGTCGTCTCAGATGTTTCCAACTGCGCCTCGCTGCAGAGAGCGCTCGATGCCTGTGTTGCGGCTTTCGGCAAAGTGGACATTCTTGTCAACTCTGCTGGGCGCACAAAACGAGCGCCGACGCTTGATGTCCCCGAAGAGGACTGGGCCGCGATTCTCGACACGAACCTGACCGGTACGTTGCGCGCCTGCCAGGTCTTCGGGCGCCATATGATCGAGCGCGGATACGGCCGCATCATCAATATCGCTTCGCTATCTAGTTTCGTGGCGCTCTACGAGGTGACGGCGTACTCAGCTAGTAAGGCGGCGGTCGCATCGCTCACTAAATCGCTTGCAGTCGAGTGGGCCGTGCATGGCGTAAACATCAACGCGATCGCTCCCGGCGTCTTTCGCACCGCACTCAATCAAAAGCTGTTGGACCAGACTGAACGCGGGCGCGAATTCCTGTTGCGCACTCCCATGAGACGTTTCGGGAAGGTGGAGGAACTGGCAGGCGCGGCAGTCTTTCTCGCTTCGGACGCGGCCAGCTTTGTGACGGGCGAGGTTCTTGTCGTTGATGGTGGTTTCCTCGCTAGTGGTGTTAACCAGTAGGCACGGGGTCGTTTGGGCGGAGCGCACACTTTCCGCGTTGTCAGGACAAACGTCGGCAGCGCTGACAACCATGACCGAACGTTCCTATTTACATCTCGGGGGGATACGGGATGTAGAAGTGTTTCGACGTCACTTGCGAGACTTGCACATCCCGATCCCATGTGATGTGGAGATGATCCCCGGCGAAGCATCCCCGCTCGCGCAACCCTTGCGGAGCGGCGCGATTCATTTAGGCAATCGTTTCGCCATACAACCGATGGAAGGTTGGGATGGGACTGCCGGCGGGCGGCCGACTGACCTGACGTTTCGGCGTTGGCATCGCTTCGGCGCGAGTGGAGCAAAGCTCATCTGGGGCGGCGAGGCGGTGGCCGTGCGCCACGACGGGCGCGCCAACCCCAACCAACTCGGCATCAACCAACACTCCCACTCCGATCTGTCCCGCCTTCGGGAAGCTCTGGTCCAAGAGCACCGCCGAGCGGTCGGCTCAGTCGCAGGCTTAGTGATCGGATTGCAACTGACACACTCGGGCCGTTACAGTCGTCCCAACAGTCACGATCGCCCCGAACCACGCATCCTCTACCACCATCCAATACTAGACAAGAGACTGGGGATCCCTGACGACTACCAGCTCCTAACGGACGGCGAAATCAGGCAAATTGTCGACGACTTTCATCGCGCTGCGCGGGTGGCCCAAGACGCGGGTTTCGATTTTGTGGACATCAAACACTGTCACGGCTATCTCGGGCACGAGCTCCTGAGTGCGCATACCCGCCCGGGAGACTACGGCGGTAGCTTCGAAAATCGCACACGATTCCTGCGTGAGGTGGTTACGGGTGTCCGCTCCATGGCGCCGGGCCTGAACATCGGTGTGCGTCTATCCGCCTTTGACACAGTTCCGTTCAAACCAGACCCGCAAAGCTCAGTACCGGGTAAGCCCGGCCGTGGCGTGCCCGAATCTTTCAAAGCTCTACTTCCCTATCGCTGGGGTTTCGGCGTTAACACTGCGAACCCTGTCGAACCTGATCTCACAGAGCCCATCCAATTTCTTTCGCTACTCAGCGACTTGGACGTCAAGCTTGTGAACTTCTCCGCGGGCAGTCCCTACTACAATCCTCACCTCCAGCGCCCGGCACTTTATCCGCCGTCTGATGGATATCAACCTCCCGAGGAACCTTTGCTCGGGGTTGCTCAGCAGATGCAAGTAGCACGCACGCTCAAAGAGCGCTTCCCTCATTTGATTACAGTCGGCTCGGCCTACACTTACCTGCAAGAGTTTCTGCCGCACGTGGCCCAGGCTGCTGTGCGCGAAGGTTGGATAGACTGCGTGGGACTAGGTCGCATGGTGCTTTCTTACCCCACGCTTCCGCTGGATGTAATTAGCGGCCGCCAGATGCAGCGAAAGCGGATCTGCCGCACTTTCAGCGACTGCACAACGGCGCCTCGGGCGGGGCTGCCCTCTGGCTGTTATCCGCTTGACGAACACTACAGGCAGTCGGAAGAGGCCGTGCGGCTCAAAGATTTGAAGCACCCGCACTAAAAATCGGCGTGAGTAAACTTCAGGCACGATCTAGGCGCGAACTGGAGGATTATCGATGTGAGAGTCGAAGATACGATCGCGCGGCTGCGTCCGCGTCGCAAAGTGCAAGGCATTGCCGCAGCCCTTCTACCATTCGAGCCCGATGGGCGCATCGCCGTTGAAGCATTTCAGAAACACTTGATAGCTACTCGAGGCGCAGGACTGCGGAACGCGGTGAACATGGACACCGGGTATGTCAATTATCTAACCCCGGAGGAACGCCTCTCAGTATTGCGTTGGTCGCGCGAAGTCTTGGATCCTGGTGACACCTTCATCGCCGGCACTTATATCGAAGGGCTCGACGGTGATGTTGTTTCTCTCTACCGCCAGCAGATGGATCAGATTGTAGCTCACGGCGGTACGCCCATCATCTTTCAGACCGTGCGCCTACGAGGTAAGCAGTCCCACGAGAAGGTTGCTGTCTATCGCACAATATGTCGGGGATTCCGGGAGGTGCTCGCGTTCGAGTTCGCTCCAGTGTTCGCGCCGAATGGCGAAATTTTCGACGACGAGACGGTACGTGGACTTATGGAGATCCCCGAACTGAAGGGGCTGAAGCACTCCTCGTTAGATCGGCTTAAGGAGTTGCAACGACTAGCTCTGCGCGACGCGCTGAGACCGGACTTTCGCATCTATACCGGCAATGACCTCGGGATTAATATGATCGAATACGGCTCCGATTACCTTCTTGGTCTGGCGACATTTGCACCGGATAAGTTTGCTGAGCGCGACCTCCTCTGGGAAACCGGCGAACCCGCTTATTACGCACTCTCGGACGCCTTGCAGCACCTCGGCAATGTCGCATTCCGCGCGCCGGTGCCTGCTTATAAAAGTTCTGCGGCGATCTTCTTAAAACTGCTGGGAAAGATTCCATCAGCTCGAACACACCCGCTAAGCCCGCCCCGCCCCGCTTGGGAAACCGATATTCTTCGCGATTGTGCGGAGCGTCTTGGTTACTGATGATTAATGGGTCGCCAAATAAACTCCTTGTTTATGGAATGACTACAACGTGCTTAAAACACGAGCGTGGTCGCTGGACAGTTTGTGGACAGAATTCGCAGCACAAGACGCATAGCGGATTGTAACGAATGGGAAAGAATGTAAAATGCTCGAAAATCTTTGGTGGCTGCAACTTTCGAAAAGGCAAAAACTTGCATCTTTGCCGAGCCTATGGTTTGGGAACGAGAGGTCGGAGGTTCGAATCCTCTCGCCCCGACCACTACAACTCAATGCCCCTGCCCCTTCCCACACCCGAACTGATCGTCGCCATCCAAACACCACTTTTTTTGAAAAAACCGCCAGAAATTGACATTTGTTCGAGACTTTGGTGCTTTAGTGTGATATATCAATGCCTGAATAGCTTTTCAATTAAGTCTTATCGGAGGTATCACACCAGACTATGGCGACCAAAGCCGCGACAGGCAGAAAGCGCATGACTCAGTCGGAAGTCTTCAATCACTTTGCGGAAAAGACGGGAATGAAGCGTGGACAGGTTAAAGAGTTTTTCGACGAACTTTATAACCTGGCTTCTCGCGAAGTTAAGTCTAACGGAGAATTCGTACTTCCCGGTTTCGGCAAGCTCGTTAAATCCGAAAGGAAGGCGCGGGAGGGAAGAAATCCAGCAACTGGAGAAACAATCCAGATACCCGCTAAAACAACTCTGAAGTTTCGCGTCGGCAAGGGCATGAAAGATACAGTCTTACCGAAGAAATAATGTAAGCAGCCGTCGAGATCTTGGACTAAAGGAGTCCAAAGTTTGAAGCGCCGCCCGTCAGTTCATCTTAGGTGGACACAGGGCGGCGCTTACGTTTTTGCCACAAGAATAGAAATACCGTCCTTTCCGACCCTAACCTCCGCTCCCCGTTCCCCATGAGATCGTGGATCCGTTGGCATTCCCGTACACTTGTGGAGGCCTGCGCGGAAAAAGAGAATGATGCCTTTGACACACCCTAGCGCATGGTTGAGAAAAATTACACCACTCTTGGCGGAAGCTATCGGGACTTGGGGGTAGGCGTAGCGGAGGGCGAGGGGGCGGGTTGTTGGACGTATACAGGAGCAAGCAGTCGATTGGTAATGGCGTCGTTAATGCTTTTTGCGAAGAAAGTTATGATCCCTCCGAATACCAAAGCAATCGCGACAGCCGCGTACACCTTGTGACTGATGCTATCGAGTTTTCTCCCATGTTCGTCCTGCCGAACCTTAAGACCATTTACGGCCTCTTTGAGTTCACCCATAGAACCTTGCATTGCCATCACAATTTCGAGAAAAGAATAGTCCGCTGACTGTGGCGGAGTAGATTCAGTGGATCGAGGGGTAGTTTCTATTCCCGGTCCCTGCTTTGGCAATCTATCCTTAACCAAGCTTAGCTCCTGTTTTGCTCCGTATCCATTCCCACATGTCTTGTGGGGCAAAGCCCCAATATCCAGTGATACCAAACACCGCGACATTTTTAGCCGCAAGGGGAAATTCTGCTTCGGGAAAGAGCCTTATGTATATCTCCTTTGCAGTACCAGCATCCGCGACCAACCATTGGCCATCCCCGACTTCATAGTAGTTGCCCGGAAACCGCTCGGCAATTCGCTCTTTGATGGGTTCGTAGTTCTCTGGCGCTACGGTAAAAACCTTAAAGACCATTATGTGAACTGCACCCTTGACTGAC
>DIYZ01000225.1:0-1278 GCA_002427845.1 Chloracidobacterium sp. UBA6041
TTTCTCGACGCTGCGGCGCGCGACGATCTTCTCGCGCAACTGCGATTAGCCGATGGCGACGCCGCGACAGTTTACGGCAGGGAAGCGGCGGGCGCGGTCGAGTCGCACGTGCGAAAGGCGACCCGCGTGCTCGTCTCGCCGGAGACGCGCGACCGCGTAATCTGCAAACTGGTGGAACGGAAGGGAGAAATCGAGGAGCATTTTGTTATCACGCTTGGCGAATGTGAAGAACCGCAGTTTCTCCGCTATCAGACCGGCGACTTCTTCGTCGCGCACCAGGATGGCAACACGCCGCTCATCTACGATCAATCGCGGTTCCGCAAGATCTCGATTGTAATCTTTTTGAGCCCACAGTCGGCGGAGCCGGCGCCTGACACGTATAGCGGCGGCTCACTAATACTTCACGGGCCCTACTCCGGACCGCATGTTCGTCTCCCTGTTGCCGCCGCTCCGGGAGCGCTCGTCGCCTTCCGCGCAGAGACAACACACGAAGTGACGCCGTTAACGCACGGCGAGCGCTACACGATAGTATCGTGGTATCGCTGATCCGGGCTGCGGCATCTACATGACTCCGAGACGCAATTCCCGGCACAAATCCGCAGCCGGTGGTGTTTGCATTCTGGATATTGAGACAGTTTGGCAGCTTGCCTGAGTCACAAAATTTAGCGGGGCAAAACTTATGTGTATCGGCGATGATTGCAACGACGAGGGCACAGACAGGCGGTCTTTCCTGCTTGGCGCTACAGCGACTCTTGCGACCCTCACGGTATTGCACGGGCAAGAAGCGACGGCGCAAACCAAGGCGCCGGTGACGCGCGTATTGGATGATCCCACAATCCAGCACGGCCGCGTCGTCTTCAAACACAATGGTATTGACGGCATTGAGGGGTACCTGGCCCGCCCCAAAGCTGAAGGCGTGTATCCCGGCGTCCTTGTTATCGCAGGCAACAAAATCTCCGAAGAGTACATTCCGAACACTTGCGCGGCACTCGCTGTCGCCGGCTTTGTCGGACTAGCTCCCAACATCTACCATCCGTTGCCGGACGATACGCCCAGCAACAATGCGGCCTACAGCAAATTCATCGCGAACCATACGGAGTTGGACATCCTCGATGACATACAGGCAGGCGCCAGCTATCTGCGCGCGCAAACTTTTGTGGCCCCGGGCGGAATGGGCATTGTCGGTTTCTGTTTTGGTGGACGACTGGCAATGCTCTACGGCGCACGGTCGCGAGAGATTGATGCGGTCGTCGCCTTTCACCCCGGAGTGATGAAGGC
>DIYZ01000225.1:1542-2667 GCA_002427845.1 Chloracidobacterium sp. UBA6041
TAGCTCTGGTCACCGACAACTCATTGAATGCGTATTCGTAGTTATGAAACTGCGAAAAGGACTTAGCTTAAGAGGCTTCTTAAGCGCTGCGTGTGACTGAGACATTCGCATGAGTCAAACAACTGCTGCAGCATTTCTTGAGCTAGTAGACGGCCGGCGTGGTCACTTCCGGCTTGAGTCGTACCATCACAGCCAGCTGTGGCTCGATCTCGATGCGCTGTTTGCAGAACCACGTCGGATCGCACCCTTCGTCGCAACCCTTGCTGACGCACTTCGCCCCCACGCTGTGTCGGTAATATGTGGACCACTGCTCGGTGGGGCCTTTCTCGCACAACTCATCGCACACGCACTCGGCGTCGAGTTTTGTTTCACAGAGCGTGTAATGCCTGCCGAGCCTGGTGGCTTATATCGCGCGCGCTATGTTTTGCCGTCAGCGTTTGCCGCGCGCCTCCGCGGGAAGCGAGTCGCAATGGTTGATGATGTCATGAGCGCGGGCTCGGCCCTCCGCGGCACCTATGCGGAACTCCTGGAGCATGATGCCGTGCCCGCGGTGGCGGGAGCGCTGCTGATACTTGGGTCGACGGGCGCCGACTTCTTCGCAGATCAAGGCGTGGCAGTTGAAGCGGTGGCTCGCGACAACTACGATCTCTGGCTGCCCGCTGACTGCCCGCTTTGCGCTTCGGGCCTGCCGCTTGAAGATGTAGCGGCGTTACAAAAGGAGGCAATAGAATGACCTTGAAAAGCAAAATCGTAATCAAATCCCGTGAGCACGCCGGAACAGAAGGGCGAGTGGTCGCCCTGCTGGCTATTGAGCCCACGCCTTTGTATGTGATTGAGCTGGCGTTGAGCGGATTGAGTTTGACCGTGCCGCAGTCTGACCTCAAGCCGGCTGCCTGATCAAGCACAAGCAGCGTAATCGTGATTTCGTGAACGGCGGCCGGATGCAAGACTTAACTGTAGCGACTCAAAACAGAACCGGGACCGGTAGCAACCGGATCCTAAACTCAACTTTAAAAGTCTCAAGGTTGGGAAGGGGGTATACCCCGCTTCTTTAATGAAATCATTTAAGTGAAGCGAAAATTATTAGATTAACTTTGCCCACTTTGCTTGAGTGACTTTGCTACT
>DIYZ01000225.1:2946-4503 GCA_002427845.1 Chloracidobacterium sp. UBA6041
CATGAGGTTATAAGTCTTGAGTGTGATCAGTAGCGACCGGATGCCAGGACACAAGTTGGAAAGACTAAATACAAAGCGGGGAGCTGTAGCGACCGGATGGCCAAGACTCAACTTGGAAAAAGAAAAGCAACTGTTCGCTGGGTGCGCGGGCGTCGGCCGCAACTCGCCGCAGGCGCGCAGTTGTTCCTGCACGCGGGCAGTTGCATTAAGATGAATACACTCTATAGTTGATGTGCATGTTAATGAGAAAAGGGTTGATTAATGTTTGAATCTACAACCAGAAATACTCGCCCGCTTGAGCAACCGCCCTTGGACTACTCCGTCTGCATACAATTTCTATTCATGCACCTGGCTTGTCTCTTGGTAATCTGGACGGGCGTGAGCGCAGTAGCAGTCGCCGTCTGCGTGGGGCTTTACATCGTCCGCATGTTCGCGATCACCGCCGGCTTTCATCGACTCTTCGCACATCGCACGTACAAGACCGGCCGGATTTTCCGATCACTGATGGCGTTTACCGGAACTGCGGCCTATCAGAAAGGCCCACTTTGGTGGTCGGCGCATCACCGCCGCCATCACCTTTATGCCGACACCGACGAAGATCTTCATTCGCCACTGAGCCGAACGTTGTGGCGGTCGCACGTGGGGTGGTTCCTATCGCGCGAATCGCAGGCGACTGACTGGAAGTTGATCACGAATCTGAGCAAGTATCCTGACCTTCGCTTTCTCGACCGGTTCTACTCATTGCCTCCCGCTTTGCTGGCACTGTCCATGTTCCTGCTGGGTGCATTGCTTCAGCGCTATGCTCCGGGTTTAGGCACTTCGGGGTGGCAGATGCTCGTGTGGGGATTCTTCATCAGCACGGTGGTCCTCTATCACGGTACTTTCACAGTAAACTCGCTCGCGCATGTCTTCGGGAAACGGCGCTTCCCGACCGGGGATAACAGTCGAAATAATTTATTCGTCGCGCTGATTACGCTCGGCGAAGGGTGGCACAACAATCATCACTACTACCCTTCATCGGAGCGTCAGGGTTTCTACTGGTGGGAGTTTGATATGTCTCATTACATACTGCGCGCGCTCTCATGGTTGGGAATAGTTTGGGATCTGCGATCGCCTCCCGCAAACCTATTTGACCGTCACACCACTGGCGCGCACCTCGGGATTGGTGCCCCGCTCGGGGAGAGCGTAGCGCCGGAGTCCGCCAAGCTGTTATAAAAGAGGGCTGCCGCTCCATAGCTAATCAAACACTTTGGGTTGTCAACTTCTCATTAGGAACAAGGACTGATGAAGAGAACAAGTAATAGCATGTTGACGTTGAAGAGGGTTCGCATGTCGACGACAAAAAGAGTTCGCGCGTTGACGTCCTTTCTGTCAGTGTTCGTTGCCTTTGCGATGTTACTCGGACTGACAGCTATAAAAACAAACGCACAGACCCCCTCGACGTTGCCCAGCGAAAGGCCGGCAAAGTTTGAACCTACGAATGACGGGTTTGACTATATTCGCCGCGAGGTGATGATTCCGATGCGTGACGGCGCGAAGCTGCATACGGTCATCCTG
>DIYZ01000032.1 GCA_002427845.1 Chloracidobacterium sp. UBA6041
TCGTCGGCTGTGAAGTTCTTGTTCATGGCCAACTTTGAAAGCGACGACGTCGAATCCCGAAAGAGTCGTTCCTTTGCGCGCCGCACAATGTTTGGAGCGGAGGCGACAGTTTCCAGACAGCCCGTATTGCCACACTGGCACTCCGCACCCTCCGTGTCGATCGTGATGTGCCCCACTTCCCCGGCCAGCCCCGACGCGCCCGTCCAAAGTTTGCCGTCGAGAATGATCGCGCCGCCGATACCTTCGCCGATCGTTATGTAGAAAAGATCCCGGCTGCCACGACCAGCGCCGATCTTGTACTCACCATATGCCGCAGCGTTGGCATCGTTTTCGAGCTCAACTCGCAAACCCGTTGCTTCCATGAATTCGGCGTGGAGGTTTTCGCGAACCGTCGCGGGCAGGTCTCTCGAAGCGATCACGCGGTCTGTTTGCCTGTTAACTAAACCCGGTATCGCGATCCCGACGGCCTGAACATTCCTGGCAGTCAGGCGCAAGTCGCTCACCAGCTTAGCCACCTGTCCCACCAGGCCATCGGTCTCGAGTTGCGTCTCGAGACGTTCCTCGATTTCACCTGCGTTGTTGACGTTTGCGGCGCGGAGTCTTGACCCGGAAAGCTCGATACCAATAAAAGTCGACTCCGATTGAGGGGGCATCGCGATCTAAAAACCTTCCTGTGACTGACTGTCTCCTGGTGGAACAAGCGGAAGCATAGTCGAGGGTACTGGGGCTGTCAAACAGCGCTTTCTGCGAGTAAAATCATTGGCACCGGCGACATTTGTCCTGAATTGACTTAAAGGATGAACTTTGAACTTTGTACTTGGTGCTTCGAGGTCATAAGATGCAAAGTTCAAAGCTCCAGGCACTAAGTTCAGGCTATCAATGCAAATCCGCTCCATACTCCTGCCGACGGATTTCAGCGAATGCGGCAACTACGCGCTTTCTTACGCTACATCGCTGGCGCGAAGGTTTGGTGCGTCGATAATTTGCGTTCATGTTATCGAGCCGATGGTAACGACAGTCGGCTACTCCGGGATGACCGAGCCTTTGCCCATCGCGGACATAACTGATCAGCTTGAGGATTCAGCGGAGCGTGAACTACCTAAATTTGCGGAAGGTGAAGAATGTGTCGGTTTGAAAGTGGAGCAGTTGATCGTTCACGGTGAGGCGGCTTCGGAGATTGTGCGGGTCGCAAAAGATCGCAAAGTTGATTTAATCGTGATCTCATCGCACGGGAGGACGGGTTTGGGTCGAATACTTTTTGGCTCGACCGCTGAAGCGGTTGTGCGCCATGCTTCGTGCCCTGTACTCGTGGTTAAGCCGTCACAGGAAGAACAAGGGCCGTAGTGGCAGTAAGCAGTGAGCGGTAAACCGTAAGCCGTTAACGAGAAGCAGTTATCAGGATCGCGGACCGTTAGGAGCTCTTTATACGGCTTACCGCTCACTGCTCACTTTTCCAACATGCATCTCGATTTCCTTTACGACTTCATCGGTCGCTATGGTCTGTATGCCGTCTTCCTCCTCGTGATGATTGAGGGAGACATCACGCTGCTGCTGGCCGGGGTCCTGGCGCACAGTTACTTTTTTGGCGAACACAGTTTTGCCTGGGTGCTTCTTGCCGGAACGCTTGGCGGTTCAGTCAGTGATAACTTTGCTTATCTTACCGGGCGTGAGTTTCGCAAAGGTGTTCGCGATATACGTTTCTACCGCGCCGCCAAGCCGCGCATGGAACGATTGACAAACAACTTTGGTACTCTCTCGATCTTCCTTTCAAAATATATTTACGGCTTGCGTTGGGCCTCATGCATCTTTTATGGCGTCGGCCGCATGCCTTACTTGCGCTTTGTGCTACTGTCGTTGGGAAGTTGTTTTGCCTGGGTGTTTATTCTCAGCGGCGCAGGATACTTTTTCAGCGGCGCGGTAATCGGAATCATTGGCGACTTCCAGCGACTCGGGAAAGTGCTGCTGGTTATCGTGGTCGTTGGCATCACCGGATTTTATCTGGCAGAACGTTTTTGGTTGTCGCCGAAGGTCGAGGAAGCAGACCCCGAGCGCTTGCAGGAGTTTGAGCTGGCGGCACAGGAAAAACTTCAGGGCCTAAAGCAGGAGTTTCAAGAACACATTCCGTTTAAGCCGTCGCGGCACGAAGACAAGAAGAAGGTGACTTCGAAACGAGGCGGGACCAAGAAAGACTAAGGGAACTCGCGGGGATTTGTCAGTAACACCTGCGGTAGCGGGTGGGTTTCAATGGCAAATGAGAAATGTCAAATGATATATGGAAAATCTCGTTCGTTTCCCTATCGCGTAATAACCAGCTTTGGAAAGGACTACTAATAAACTGATTGCTTATTGAATCTTCTGCACCTACACGCGTCGATCTTGCCGGCGGCACGATCGATATCTGGCCCTTGTATCTGTTTCATCCGGGCGCCGCGACCGTAAACTTCGCTACTTCGCTTCGCGCTCATTGCCAAATCAAGACGCGCGATGACGGTCGTATTGTGCTCGAGTCCCGCGATCGCAAGATAGCCTTTGAGACTGACCTCGCCGCCATTGAAGACCTCATTCGCGAGGAGCGGCTGGAGTTGATCTCGAAGCTGGTTCACTTTTTCAAACCCACGACCGGGTTTCATCTGACGGCAAATAGCGAAGCACCAGCGGGCGCAGGCATGGGCGGCTCGTCGGCGCTCGCCATAGCCTGCATCGGCGCGCTCAATCGCCTCGTCGGAAATCGTTATGACGAACGAAAGTTCATTACGATCGCCGCCAACATAGAAACTACTGTGATTCGAGTGCCCGCCGGTTTTCAGGATTATTATCCGGCACAATATGGCGCCGCGTCGTGCCTTCATTTCCGTCCCGGCGGCATCGAGCGCGAAGCGCTGGGAGTTGTTGAAGCGAAATTCGAGAACCGGATCGCAATCTGTTACACCGGCGAGCCGCGGCTTTCAGGAACGAACAACTGGGAGATCTTCAAACGACACATCGACGGCGACCCGGAACTTTTTGAGCTCTTCGACGGCATTCGCGATTCGGCGTTGCGCATGCGCGCCGCTCTACTGGCGGACGACTGGTCCGAGGTGGGCGAAACGATGCGCGCCGGTTATCCGAATCGGAAGCGACTGGCTCCGGGAGTAACTACGCCGCAAATGGAAAGATTGGTTGAAAAGGCGCTCGCTAATGGCGCGGAAGGCGCGAAAGTTTGCGGCGCCGGCGGCGGCGGCTGCATCGCCTTTCTCTGTGCAGAGGGCCGGAAGGCCGATGTCGAGCGGGCCCTCAACGGGGAAGAAGGCGCCGAAGTTCTCGATTGGAAGTTTTCGCACGAGGGTTTGATTGTTACCGAGTCATAACTTTCGTCTTCGATCACCTTCAGTTCTTCACTTCCTTCAACCTGACCGCTGCCAACAAGCGGGGGCAAGCCCACCTTCCTCACCACGAGCTGATCGCAGTCGGTTTTTAGCCCTTGTTTGCAGGGCTTTCACAGTATCAACCAAGCGAGTAAGGGAGTCTCTCAGTTCAGGAAGGTGGGCTTGCCCCCGCTGGTTCGCTAGTAACATACCAACGAACCCTGAGTCGTTACTCACTTTGATCAGTAGTCCCTTCAGATCATCCACTGATTTCGGTTGTCGTAATAGGCGGGAGAGCGATCCGGATAGCGTTTTTTATATTTCTTGTAGCGGGCGAGGAGTTTCTGGTATCGCTTGTCTGAAGAGGGCAGTCGCCGATGCGGCAATGCGCGAAGATGGTTTTCAATCTTCGTCATGTTTTTCGTGGCGAAGCGCCAATCGTAATTACCGAGTTCGTATAGATTAGTTAGACCATAACCCTTAATGCGCCCGGAAAAATCCACGTAAGGGTCGAAATAACTCCAGGTCAAATCCCTCAGCGACCGAAACAAGGGCCGGCGACCATGTAGTCCAATATCGCGCGAACGGCCAATCGAACCCCACAGACCGTCCTTTTGAAAAACGAAGATCACGTGGTCAAGCAGATCCTGCGACTCGATGTCCAACAGCAGGGGCGGATAGCCGTGCTGTTCGAGGATTACTGCGGCGCCAACTGCCGCTTCCAGACAGTGAGCTTCGTTGCTCCTCACCACCTCGCGAAAAGATCGCAGTGTCCCGCCATTGCGCTCCCGGTTGTAAGGCATGGAACTGAAAAACCGCTGCACCTGCGCCGGCGAACGAAGCGACTGGATCAATCGCTGTTCACGTTTCGTGAAAGATTCCGGTCCCGGCGGGTTACTCATGCTCAGAGCTAATTAGCAGATGCATTCAGGAAAGGCAAAGGCCAGGGGGATCGTGGACAAGATTCACATGATTTACAGAATGAAAGGGAAAAGACGCACCAGGTTGGCCTTTTGTAATCCTGTTAATCCTGTGTAAAGTTGAATGAAGCTTGAGCTTGCACTCTAACTTGACCTTCGGCCTCTGCTCTTGCTTCGAGTGGCGTCGGTGATGTAAGAGTCTAGCTTATAAATTCGATGTTCCGGCTAAGTTGAGTGCTGACTTGTCTTAGATTTGAGCCTCCAATACCATACAGGTTTTGCCCGCAGCGTTAGAATCAAGGATCGCAAATTCGAGCATGGAAAAAGATCGCTCAAGTCCCCAACTGAGTCGCGGCGAAAAAGAAACTGAGGCTGCGGCAACGCGGCTTATCGAACATATCGAAGAAGCTCTGGCTGCGGTCGCGATTCGTTCAACTACAGAAGTCGATTCGCTCGAGGCCATTGCCGACCGCATCGAACGCGCCGCGCGCGACCTTTCAGTGGCGTTGCGAGAGTTGGCCCACGAACGTCGGAACAGTCAGGATTCGGCCGAGTAGCCATACGGACCCGGGCAGGTTCAGGAGGCGTTGTTCAGATTTCAATGTCAGATATATTCAACTCCTAAATTATTGGAGAGGTTATGACTTCATTTCGCGCCGAACGAGAAACTGAGAACCTTGGCCGCAAACGAACTGCCTACGAACTTGATAACTACGGCATCCGCGGGGCCGCGCGCGTCTATTGGAACCTGACCGCCCCGGAACTTTACGAAGAAGTGGCGCGCCGCAACGAAGGTGTCTTTTCGGATCATGGCGCGCTCATCGTAGAGACGGGGGAACACACGGGACGCGCCGCTAAAGATAAAGCTATAGTGCGCGAACCCAACAGTGAGGACAAAGTTTTTTGGGGAGACGTTAACAAGGATTTTTCGCAGGAGAAGTTTGACTCTCTCAAAGAGCGAATGATGGCTCACGCCGCCGGACGTGAGCTTTTTGTTCAGGACACCTTTGCCGGAGCGGACCCGGGTTACCGCCTGCCTGTGCGGATTATCAGCGAATTAGCTTGGCATTCGTTGTTTGCGCGAACCATGTTTATCAACGACCCGGCAGCCACCGCGCCATACAAACCTGAATTCACGATCATCAACTTTCCCAGTTTCCTGGCCGATCCGCAGCGCGACGGCACGCGCTCGCCCACGTTTATCCTGATGGATTTCAGCCAGCGATTAGTCTTGATCGGCGGCACCTCATACGCAGGCGAAACAAAGAAAAGCGTTTTCACGATTCTGAATTATCTGCTGCCGCAACGCGGAGTGATGAGCATGCACTGTTCGGCAAACGTCGGTCAGAGTGGCGACGTTGCGATTTTCTTCGGACTCTCGGGCACGGGGAAGACCACGCTTTCTGCCGATCCGGAACGCCAGTTAATCGGAGACGATGAACACGGCTGGTCCGATGACGGCGTTTTCAATTTCGAAGGTGGTTGTTATGCCAAGGTGATCAAGTTGTCAGCGGAAGCTGAGCCTGACATTTATCGCACGACGCGGATGTTTGGCACGATTCTCGAGAACGTCGTGTTTGATCCTGACACGCGGCAGATTGATCTCGATGATGCAGCGAAAACCGAAAACACGCGCGCGTCGTATCCCCTGACAAGCATCTCCAACATCGTCCCGTCCGGACATGCCGGACATCCGCAAAACATAATTATGCTGACGGCAGACGCTTTTGGCGTGTTGCCGCCGGTTGCCAGGCTTTCGCCCGAGCAGGCGATGTATCACTTCTTATCCGGCTACACGGCCAAGGTTGCAGGCACCGAAAAAGGAATTAAAGAACCGGAGGCAACTTTTTCAACCTGTTTCGGCGCGCCGTTTATGGTGTTGCATCCGGGCGTTTACGCCGATTTGCTTGGCAAGAAGATTGCGGGCCACAAAGCCGCCTGTTGGTTGATAAATACTGGCTGGAGTGGCGGTCCTTATGGGGTTGGCAAACGCATGAAAATTGGCCACACCAGGGCAATGATTCGCGCGATTCTCGACGGCACGCTCGCGGGCGTTGAGACCATACCCGATCCAATCTTCGGTGTGAACGTGCCTGTTTCCTGCCCCGACGTACCGCCGGAAGTTTTGCAGCCGCGCAATACCTGGTCCGACAAAGCGGCTTACGATACGCAGGCACATGATCTGTCGCGGCGCTTCAATGAAAATTTCAAAAAGTATCAAAGCGGAGTGTCGGCGGCGGTGCGGGCGGTAGCGCCAAAAACGTGAACCTGCGAAGCAGGTGTGAGCCTGCTCCGCAGGCTAGTCGGATCAACTAGGGCTAAAGGCTTACCGCACGTAGGGATTAGGTCTCTATCCCGGCGGCCAGTTCATCGAGCGTCCGCCAAGCACGTGCACGTGAAGATGAAAAACTGACTGGCCAACTCCGGCGCCGGTATTAATAACCGAGCGATAGCCACTCTCCCCCAGGCCTTCGCCCTTCGCGACGCGCGCGGCCACGCGCAGCAAATGTCCCAACAACTCTTCTTCTTTTTGCGAAGCCTCATCGAGCGACTCAATATGCTCCAGAGGAATAACGAGCAAGTGAGTAGGAGCTTGCGGATTGATATCGCGTATGACTACCGAGCGATCGTCCTGGTGTACGAAATCGACCGGGATTTGCTTTGCGATTATTTTGCAGAATAAGCAGCTTTGTTCTGACATATATGTTGAGATAACTTTAACGCAAACTGTTAGTTTGTGTTGGATCTTAAGTTTGACCAGCCAACCCGCAAACTAACAGTTTGCGTTACAGTTCCGCGACCATTTCCGGCTGAGCAGCTTGCGAGAGCGGCGCCGTTACCGACTCGCGGATGCGTTCAATATCTGCTCCAACTGCCCGCAGCTTTGCTTCTATTTTTTCGTATCCGCGATCGATGTGATAGACGCGATCGATCATCGTTTCCCCACTCGCAACTAAACCGGCCAGCACCAGCGAGGCCGAAGCGCGCAGATCGGAAGCCAGCAGTGGCGCGCCGGTTAGCGCCGTTGGTCCGGTAACCGAAGCGCTGCGACCGTCAATAGAAATGTGCGCCCCCATTCGTTGCAGTTCTGAAGCGTGCATGAAACGGTTTTCGAAAACAGTTTCTTCAATAACGGCGCTACCCTCAGCCTGCGTCATTAAGGCCATGTACTGCGCCTGCATGTCGGTAGGAAATTCCGGATAAGGCTCAGTGGTTACATCTCGGGCCGTCAACGTTTTAGGACAGCAGACATGCAATGTGCTGGGATTGATTTCTTCTATCTCCACGCCCACCTCGCGCAATTTGTCGATGACGCTGGCAAGATGTTGCGGCTGGCAATCTTTGATTTCCAAATCACCTTTCGTAATTGCCGCCGCAGCGATAAAGGTTCCCGTCTCGATTCTATCCGGAATGATTGTGTGCTCGGCTCCGCCCAATGCTTCGACGCCTTCAATCTCAATTCTCTTTGTTCCGGCGCCGCGTACGCGGGCGCCCATTTTGTTGAGCAGTTCCGCAAGATCCGTGATCTCCGGTTCACACGCGGCGTTGTTAAGAACGGTTAGCCCGTGCGCCAGGGTTGCCGCCATCATCAAATTTTCAGTGCCGGTGACTGTAACTTTATCGAAGTGAATTTCGCGACCGATCAGCCGGCCCGCCTTTGGCGCGCGCGCGATCACATTACCCGCCTCGAGTTTCACCTCAGCGCCAAGCTGCGTAAAAGCCGCGAGATGAAGATCAATTGGACGAGTGCCAATCGCGCATCCTCCCGGCAAAGAAACTTTGGCCTTACCAAATCGCGCGAGCAGCGGCCCTAAAGCAAGCACCGACGCCCGCATGGTTCGCACCAACTCATAGGGCGCTTCGAACAGTTCTATATGACTAGCCGTGATTTTGTGAGTTCGCAGTTCAGGAGTCAGCACGGTCGCGCCAATGTCCTCGAGCAAACGACGTTGCGTAATGATGTCGCGGACGTAAGGGAGATTGTGCAGCGTGACTGTCTCGGAGCTGAGCAATGCCGCCGCCATGCAAGGCAGCGCCGAGTTCTTCGCTCCGCTAATGGAAACGCGACCGCTGAGCGCCCGGCCGCCGACAATGCGAAATTTTTCCACGACCGAAATAGATTAGAGGAAAAAGCTAAAAGGTTAAAGTGGCAGGGTAGCGCAATGAAAGAAAAAAGGCGCGGCCATCCCGATCGATCGCCGCGCCGGTTTAAGGTTAATTTTTGACCGCTAGAAGTTGGCGCCGCTGCGCCTGATTCTGATGCCGCCATTGGTCGTCATCGCGCGAATGGTCGGTCCGCCTGAACCAAGATTTACCGCCAGCTCCTTTGGTATTTTTTCCTGCACCGATACTGGAAAATCTATACTGAGATTTCCGTTGACGGTTCCGGTCTCGAGGTGAGCCGAATAGTTTTCCGGTAACGACATTGTTATGCCGCCATTCGTGGTTTGTACATCGAGTTGCTCACCGTCCCAACGATCGCCGGTTAGTTCAATCATCAAACCACCGTTTGTCGTCGCGCCGCGCACCCTGCCGCCAACTCGCTTCAAAGCTACGCCGCCATTGACCGCTTTGAATTCCAGTTGGCCGTTTACGTCAACAATTGAAATTCCGCCGTTATGCGATGCCAACGAGAGATCGGAGCGTCGCGGCACGAAAACTTCGTAGCTAACACTCCAGTAATAATCCTGGCGATTTGCCGGTCCTGAGGCAAAGATGTTTGCGCCCCCCGTCTCGACCACAATCTGCCGCGCCAGCGAGTCGGCCTCAGCCTGGGAAGGTGCGGACGTCTGTAGGCGCTCCCGCACCAGGATTTCATTTCGGTCCCAACCTTTGATCGAAACCCCGCCGTTCTGCCGCCCGTCAACTTTGATTGGGCCGCCGGAAGCCGCCAACGTTTGTTCTTTGATCTCGCAATGATTCGCCAAACGTTCGCCGTGCCAATTATCGCGGCAGGCGAGCGGGTCGTTTGAACTCCTGCGATCCTGGCCCGCAGCCTGGACAGCAACAATGCAGACTACGATGAGCGGGAACGTAGCGCGCTTTAGCCACTTATTCATGGTGTCATCTCCTAAATTTATTTCACTTGACTGTCGTGAACTTTTCCTGTGGTTCTGAAGACTAAACACCACAGCCGCGGGCGTTGTGGCAGGAATTTTGTCGGACCGAAACTGTTCTCCCATCATGCCAACTTCTGCAGCACGACGGTGCGGGGAATGCCTTGGAGATCCTTGTGAATGTCGAGAAGTTTCCAGCGGCGTTGGTTAACAGGTTGCTCAATTAATTGCCGAACCCGCTCGCCCTGCTGGAAGCCAATCTCAAATAGAAGGTGGCCACCCGTTTTCAGATAGCTGCCGGCATCGAACAGCAAACGACGGATGATCGAGAGTCCGTCATCGCCGGCCACCAGCGCACTTCTGGGTTCGAAATCGCGAACTTCCCTTTGCAGATCTGCGAACTCATGCTCCGCTACATAAGGCGGATTCGAAACAATAATATCGAAAGGCGACGGGCTGGGATTATGTTCAGCCAATCGAGCGAAACAGTCGGACAATAAAAAATCAATGCGGTCGGTCACCGAGTGCCGCGCAGCATTTCGTTTGGCAACCACCAGAGCTGCCGGCGAAATGTCGCTGGCGACAGCCCGGGCGTGCGGCAGTTCATGAAGCAAAGTAACCGCTACGCATCCCGAGCCGGTGCCGACATCACAAATGAAACTTGCCGCCTCGGAGTTTGACAATAATTTTACGGCTGTCTCAACCAGCAACTCCGTGTCCGGCCGCGGAATCAGCACGTCCCTTGTCACTTCAAAATCCAAACCAAAAAACTCCTGATGGCCGGTGAGGTATTGCAACGGTTCGCCCTGCGCACGCCGCTCGACAAACGCTCGCAAGGTGTCGAGTTGTTCCGCAGTCAGGGAATCATCTGCATGGGCCATAATGAAAGAGCGGTTTCGTCCGACGACATGCGCCGCCAGCGATCCCGCTTCGCGACGCGCTTCAGCGACGCCGGCCTTTCGCAGGCAGTGCGTTCCCTGCAGGATTGCCTGTGCTATTGACGTAGTCATCAGCTCCTTGTAACGCGCAGTCTTGCCTTGCACCTATCTCTTTCGCGTTTCTCAGCGGTATGTTTATAATATGCGCCACAAGGTCAGTACAAAAAAGTTGAGCCGCGCGAAGTCCGGGTTCTGAATTTCGGAACGAGAATCTCATTGTTAGTTTCTTTTAGTACCACGGTACGAGTCTCGTTCCTCCCGTATACAACAGAACCTCCAGACCATTACGGTTTCGGAGTTTCTGGCGTAAAAAGAGGTCGAAGTTTAACAACGTTTCTTGAGGAGCAAAGGTGGGCGCACTTTCCAAAGCCATTTTGTTATTCGCAATGAACTGGCTCGACGCGCAGCTAACGATCCTTTGGATACGTTTGAATATTGCGACCGAGGGAAACGGGATTATGGCCAGCCTCCTGAATCGCGGCGAGGCGCCTTTCCTTTCAGTCAAACTCGCCATAGGCGCGCTGGCAGCCTTTACCCTCTATCGCTGCGCGGAAATTCCTATCGCGCGGCGCGGCATGAAACTCGTTCTCGGCATATATATCTCCCTGATGCTGGTCCATGTCGCCACCGGAGTTTCCGCCCTGGGGTGGCACGCCCCAGCGACCGTGCTTACCTATTTCGTCAGCCTCCCAAGAGCGTTCGTAGCTTTCTTCTCCTAATCCGCCCGAATTGCTGGGATTCTCTGAACGGTCCGTGCTGTCTGCATTCCGCAGCGTAAAAAATAAGGAACACCAGCCCTCGAAAGACGTTAGACAAAAACCGGGGCGGAGTCTGCTTTCTGGACCGCAATTCCGCGCTTGCCCCGCAGCGTGAAATAGTCCTAAATTCAACGTGCCCTGAACCACGCACGTTGCCCCGGAACGAGGCCGCGCAACTGTCGGAACGAGCCCGGCATCATAAATTACGCTCGTCTTAAGCGAGCTTTAGATAACCAATAACCAAGCGAGAATTAAGCCAATGTATAAACTTTCAGCACGTCAAATCCTGGTCATCGCGTTAGTTTCCGCACTGTTTGCCGCCGCCGCCGTTGCGGTCGTGGATCGTCTGGCAAATCGATTTCAGCCGACCAGTTCCGCATTCTCTACCAAGGCCCCTGCCGGTATAACCGATCCAACAATTGCGAGCGACGAACAGAACAACATCGAAATCTATCGCACGCTTTCACCGGGCGTGGTAAACGTCCATTCAATTTCTTACGCGCGCGACTTCTTTGGCTATGTTGAGCCGCGGGAAGGCGCAGGATCCGGCTCGGTCATCGATCAGGAAGGTAACATCCTGACCAATTATCACGTCATTGAAGGAGCAACCAAGCTGGCTGTCAGTTTTGGCAGCCAAAAAAACTACGCCGCGCAACTGGTGGGCGGAGATCCTGATACTGACCTGGCGGTGATCAAGTTGCTGGAGAAACCGAAAGAGGCTCTTACGATCGTGCCGCTCGGCGATTCTGACCGGCTCGAGGTCGGGCAAAAGGTTTTGGCCATCGGCAATCCTTTCGGTCTTGATCGCACACTTACCACCGGCGTTATCAGCGGCTTGCAACGCCCGATTCGAGCGCGGAATGAAAGACTTATTGAGGGCGCAATTCAAACCGACGCGTCTATAAATCCGGGAAATTCCGGTGGACCATTACTCGACTCGCACGGCCGCATGATCGGAATCAACTCGCAGATTCTTTCGCCGTCCGGAGCTTCGGCCGGCGTCGGCTTCGCCGTTCCCGTCAATATTGCCAAGCGCGTCGTGCCGGAATTGGTTCGCTCCGGCGAAGTGCGGCGGCCCAAGCTGGGAATCGCGACGCGTGATGTCGAGCTTCTCAAGAATCAGATTGATCTGCCCGTATCCGTGGGCGTGGTCATATTGCAAGTTGCGCCCGGCGAAGCTGCCGCAAACGCGGGCCTGCGCGGGCTGACTCAAACCGAAAATGGCGATGTCGAGATCGGTGATATTATCGTCGGCATCGATAACGAGAAGGTCAATAACGCTGACGATCTTTACCACGTGCTCAACAAGCATCAGGTTGGCGACACGATCCAAATGCAAATCATGCGGAACGGTCGCCGGACAAGCGTGGCGGTGCGGCTAACGGAAACACCTGACAGCCGGCGCGGAATTCTCCGGCGATAGAAGAGCAGAGGCCGGAGATCGGAGGTCAGAGATCAGAAGTCAGCGGTCGGACTGTCCTGGCCTTTGGCTCCTGACCTCTGACTTCCGACTTCCGATCTTTCCTACTTCTGACCTCTGACCTCTGACCTCTGATCTCTGGGTCTTGTGAATCAAACCAACCACTTTTTCGATCTCGGCTACGGTTGGCTCTGCAAACATTGCAGTGCGGAGGATGCCGAACGAAAGCAGCACCCGGAGATTCACGCGAGTCTTCAAAATCACAATAAGCCGGAACAGAACCAAGCTAAGTCGTCCGGGCTGGCGCTGGCACGCTGGACCAGTCCTGCCCACCAGGCATTGACGTGCCCGCGCTGTGGCATCGAAGAGACAGTCTCGAAGGCGTAACTTTGCGATCTTTGCGCTTATCTTCTTCTGACAATCACTATGGCGACATCTGCCAGTGTAATTAGTAAGTCTCGGGACAGCGCGATATCTCTGCGGTGGATAATAGGTGCGCGCGACGATCTTATCTGGCTGATCGGCTCTGTTGCCTCGAGCTACCTGCTGCTGATTCTTTACGTGAAGGGCATTATTCCACTGGTGCCGATGGTGGCGCTTTGGGCAATCCTGATCGACGCGCCGCACGTCTTCGGCACATTCTCAAGAACCTATTTTGATCGCACAGAGCGGCACAATCGCAGCCGCCTTCTCTGGGGCTCGCTGCTCTTTTTTGTAGTTGGCCCAATAATGGTGCTTGCGGGCGCCGGCCTCGTTTTCTTTTTTCTCGCTGCGCTCTGGGCCTACTACCATCTGGTGAAACAGCACTATGGCTTCATGGTGCTCTACAAAAAGAAGAACAACGATCTCGCGCCACTCGATAATGCGCTCGATCGGCTGTTGTTACTGTTCGCTTTTAATTATCCGTTTGTGGCGTTTATCGCGCGCGATCCGGAGGCGATCGCCCGCGTTCCGGCGACCCTGCAGTCAGGAGTAAACGCCCTGGCAACAATCCTGCTTGCGGGCACAATTGTTCTCGCCGTCGCCTGGGTGGGCAGACAAATACAACGCGCGCTTACCGGCGAGCAGCTCAATATCCCAAAATACCTACTGCTCGCTGCTGCGATTCCGATGCATTGGGTTGTCTTGCTGACACCAATGCCGCATAAGCCGATCGCAATCGTCGCCATCCTGACCATCTATCACAATTTGCAGTATCACCGCCTGATCTGGTTTCACAACAAGAAATACACGAGAAGCTCTTCCACTGGGAGCGCGGACGCCGCGCCCGCCACGACGAGGCGCAGCCTCGTCGAAGTTGGTGAACCTGATGCCCCGGAAAGGCAAAGCCTTTCCGCACTGGACGGCGGCAAAGCCGCAGACGACAAGCGGTCAACCACACTTCGCGCAAAATACGGCGCCGCCGAGTTGATCAGCCGCCGGCTTCTCTATTACGTCGCCTTCGGCGTTCTCTTCGGACTGATCTATCAGGGACCAAGACAGCTTCTCGGTTACATGAGTTTGAAGAGCGGCGACGGCGTTGCCGGCGCACAATCATTCGCGACCCAACTCGGCATTTCGTTTCTCTGGGGCTACGCTTTTATCCATTACTATCTCGATTCCAAGATCTGGCGCATCCGCCGCGATCCATCGGTGGGCAAAGCGCTGAATATGAGTTAGTCGATTCCGTTGGCAACTCTCAAACGATGGCCTGATAACTACCGTTCGTTACGATTGGAAAGTGGAAACTACAAAACCGTGGAGGAATCTCATTGCGCCGATTGCCCGGCCTGTTTTTACTTGGAACCACAATGTGGTGATGGGCTGGGGCGGCGAGGGACTGGCCAAGCGTCTGAAAGTTTCGCGACTATTTTGGTTAGGAGAGCTGGCTGTCTGCAGTTTGAAGTGCCGACTTGCGGCTTTGCCGCCTTCCGTGCGGAAAGGCTTCGCCTTTCCGAAACTCGCTAATCCGCGAGTGAGGCTATGCCTCAGCTTTTGGAGGCGCAGCCTCCCTGATATCGGGAGAGCATGTTGCGGAAAGCCATAGGCTTTCCGCACGGATTGCGGCGGAGCCGCGCTTCAGCCATCGCGATGGTCTCACTCGGACTCGGAAGAGGAGAAATCCATCACGCACAAAATTCCGAAACTAACTTCGTAAATTCCTGCGGATATTCTTCGTGAGGCAGGTGGCCACACTCGCGGAAGACTATCAGACGCGAGTTCGGCATCTCATGCTGCAATCGTTCACCATCGGCGAGCGGCACTTCGCGATCGGTGTCGCCCCAAAGCAGCAACGTCGGCTGCTTGATCAAATGCGCATCACGCGAAATACGGTCAGCGTCCCAGCGGCGCACGGTGCGAATGATTGCGCGATGAGCGCCTGCCGTCGCCAGTGGCAGATGCCGGGCGCTGACCCTTCTCTCATCCAGCACCCACGAATGCCGGTCGTAAACTCGTTTCATTCTCATACGCAGCAGGCGTCGTGAACCGACAAGCAATGGCGAAAGGATGTCGCCAATGATCGGCGAACCAAACAGTCGCATCAACAGATAACGAGTTGGCCTATTGTTCGTGACCGCGCCCACCAAAACCAACTTCTCCACAAGCTCGGGGCGGTCAATGGCAATCGTTGCCGCGATCGCGCCGCCGTAGGAACTCCCAACCAACACTGTGCGCTTGATTCCCAATTGGCTAAGTAGACTTAGAACCATCTTTGCCTGCGAAGCTATTGTGTAATCAAGGTGGCGAGGTTTATCCGAGTAGCCATAACCCAGCAGATCCGGCGCGATTACTCTGAAGCCCGCGTCTGCAAGTTCCAGGAACACTTTGCTCCAAACGAGGTTTGACGCAGCGAAGCCGTGAATCAGAATTATTGCCGGCGCGTTAGCCTGCCCGGCTTCCTGATAGTGCACGCGCACACCGTCAAATTCCGTGAAGCGCGAGTAGTCTGCGTGAAAAATTAATTCGCGGTTCTTCTCCCACTCCACGTCTCCCGGGCGCAGCCACAGCTTGGCCGCCACTGACGCAGCCAAAGCAGACGCCGATACTGCTCCAATCCAATAACGCTTTTTCATGAGTTTTCCCGAGTGATGACTACCCGCGGGCGTAACGCTTCTTCCGTGGTGTTGAAGTCTGCAACTGCGATCAAGTTACCATGCTCATCGCGCATTCTCACCCGCTCGCCGTCGCTCCAAAGTGCTTGCGAGACTTTAAGCGGCAAACCATTTTGCACTCTGCGAACCTCGTCGCCGCTCAAGTCTACATAAGGCAACCGCGAGAGCGCCTCGTCCGGTTTGTACAAAATCCTCCCTAGCGACTCCTCGGCAAAGTGCACCTTCAACTGTTCCAGCGTCTTCGCCTCTTGAATCTGAAAATCGCCCACGCGCGTGCGGCGCAACTCCGCAAGATGAGCGCCGACACCTAAGCGCTTGCCAAAGTCTTCCGCCAGTGTCCTGACGTAGGTACCCGTGGAACACGCAACCCGCACTTCAAAATCGAAAGTGCCGTCGCGGTTATCTTTCAACAACTCACTCGTTGGCTGGCTTGCCAGGTTGATCGCCTCAAACTTATAGATGCAAACCTTAACGGGGTTTCTTTCCACCTCAGCGCCGCGCCGCGCCAGTTCGTAAAGTCTGCGGCCGCCCTGCTTCTTCGCTGAATACATCGGCGGCACCTGGTCGATCTCGGCACGTAAACTCTCAAGCGCGGCTTCAATTTCTTCTTTGCTCCACCTCTGGCCTGAATCGCCAGTTGCTTTGCCGGCTTCTACGGGATCTTCTTCGCTATCGCGAATAGGTTTTCCCGTGATGTCTCCCGTATCGGTGGCGTAGCCCAACCGAATCACCGCCTCATACTCCTTTTCCAGTCCACTGAGAAACTGCGCCAGGCGCGTCGCGCGACCGACGAGTACAACGAGTACGCCCGTCGCAAAAGGATCGAGTGTTCCCGTGTGACCGACGCGGCGTTCATGAAGCATGTGGCGCACTTTGGCAACGACATCATGCGAAGTCAGTCCGGCAGGTTTGTCGATGATCAAGAAGCCGTCCATGGCTTTCATTCTAGAGTGCCAACTGACAATTGGCGATTCGCCTCGTTCCCATTGGCCAGGCGCGGGGGCATGCCCCCTTCCCGACCTGGAGCTGATCATAGAAGAATGGATTATGAAGTTGTTGAGAGGCTTTCAACATCCGGGGGAACCAAATTCTCGGCAGCCTCAAAAGTCAGGAAGGGGGCATGCCCCCGCTCTTGCCACAAAGAGGGTAGCCTGACCAACTTATTTTGCCGCGGATAAGTCTGTGGTTAAATGCTTGCTATGCGGCAGCGAGGATCGAAGAAACAAGTAAACAATCCTGAGGCGCGCCCTCTGACGCCTGAGCAGCTTCGCGCGCGAACTTTTCAACGTGCCGTCAAACTCTTGGCGGCGAAGCCTCGCTCCGTTGCCGAGCTCCGCGAACGATTGGCCGAGAGGTGCTCCAATAAGGCTATCGTCGGAACCGTAATCGCCCGCCTCCGTGAATATGGTTATCTCGATGACGAGCGCTACGCTCTGGGCTATGCGTTGCTGAAGGTAAAACAGCAGCCAATCGGCCGGCGGCGACTACAACAAGCGTTGGCGCTAAAGAAAATCGATCGTTCAGTTGCCACTGAAGCCCTGGATCAGGTCTACGCGGAAACCTCGGAAGAAGAGTTGATCGATCGGGCCATCGAAAAACGTATCCGCCTTCGCGGCCGGCCAAAGAATCGCGCCGAAGCAAAGAGCCTATTTGATCACCTGCTTCGTCAGGGCTTTCCTTTAGAGCTGGTCAGCGAAAAGGTGCGCGCTGCCTCGCGCGCGGACCTGGAAGACGTTGAATAGTTCGAATTGAGCTAGTTTCATTCATCCCAATGCTGCGTGCTAAACTCAGACAATAGTCAGTTGTCCGTAGTCAACGGTCCACGTAAAAAGCGTGCTAGTTCCTCCTGCCTACTGCCTACTGCCTAGTGCTTACTTCTCAAGTGCCATGACATCGTT
>DIYZ01000279.1:0-62234 GCA_002427845.1 Chloracidobacterium sp. UBA6041
TTACACCATGCACAATCGCCACGCCGACCAGACAAAGAATTCCCACACCGATCCACTTCGGAGGCAGGTGGAGCATGTTGGCTCCGATCGCCAAGCCGATGATTAGGATAATGTACCCTACGATATAAATCCCGAACGACATTGTTTTCCCTCCATTGATTTCTTTTGCTTGTAGGACTGGGCGGCAAACCAGAACATCCGATCTCTGGGTAGTGATGCAACATTAGCCCTGCAATGAGTAACATACAAGAGAAAAGCCTGTCTGCGCGGGGGCACACATACCGGGTTGAGTAGGACCGCTCGCCGCTGACCACAGCTTTAGGCCAACATCCGACATTGAAGGACAACGAAAATAAATCCAAATCAGCAACTCCTAATGCGGAGTGCGCTGACCTTACAACCACCCCAGCCGGGCTGCCCGGCTCGGGACCCCGGTGTCAGCGCTTTGTTCGGCGGCAACCTGTTGCAGCCTTCGCTCAAATCGGATCATTCACCAGCGGCGTCTAAGCCGCCGCGGACCAAAGCGGCGACAGGCGGGGTCCCCAGCGTGGCAACCGCGCTGGGGTGCTCGAGTCGCCGCACTCCAAGGAGAGGAAACTCATGGCAACGATCGAGAAGGGCCGCAAACTCTGACTCTCGTGAACGTCTTCACCGTAAGTCCGGATAAGCAGACCAAGCTGGCCGACCTGCTAGTTCGCGCAACGGAAGAGACAATGCGGCATTTGCCAGGATTTATATCAGCCAGTATCCATCGGAGAGTAGCCGGCACCAAGGTGATCAATTACGCCCAGTGGCGCAGCCAGGCGGATTTTGCTGCATGAAGGACAACCCCGAGGCGCAGCCTCACATGCAAGCGGCGGCGGCGCTAGCGAGCTTCGAGCCAATTGTCTGCGAAGTGGTCGACTCGGTCACTACGGATAAATGACGAGCAATGCGGTTACGCCGAGTGCGTTCGCTATTGGACTGGGCTCGCCAAAGTAGATCGCACATAGCTGTCTCGCGCTCTCACGGCAAGGTTGGGCTGATGCACGCGCACTTTGATCTGGCGGCGCTCGCCGCTCTGGACAGCGGATGGCTGGGGATAGTTCTGGGGATAGTAACCAAGGCTGTATTGGCGACGCAGCTCCTCGGCAATCGTCGAGAACGCTTGCGCCAACTGCGCCGGATCGTTGGCCTGGTTGAGACGCCCACCAGTCTTCTCAGCCAGCTCATGTAGGTATTTATCCGCTCGCTCATAGTCGGCCCTGGTTGTTCCCGGCGGCGGAATGCCGCCAGTGGCTGGGCCGCTATAGATTACTTGTGAAGAGCTTCTGCCCGGAAAGGGCCAGTTACTGCTACTGGTCACGATTGTAATGCTGCCTGCACTTTGGATGGCGCGCAGGTAATCGCTCGTGTCGTACTGAATCGGGTAGATGAGCGCGTCCAGCTCTTCGACCTCGCGTAGGGTGCTCTGATATGTTGCAAGGTAGCTTGACGTGTCCACGCCGTCCGTGAAAAGCACGATAGCTTTCCGGCCCTTTATCTTGTTCAGACGCTCTTTAATAACGAGGTCAACTGCGTCATAGAGACGCGTGGAGTCGCCAGTGATCGCGTTCTGTTGAATGACTGTAGTGACAACTTTGAGGTCGTTTGTCGCCTCGGTCAAAAGAAGCACCTGATCGTTGAAGCTCACGACGAGCACGCGATCCTGGGGACGCAGTTGTGCTGCAAAAGCGATGGCCGCTTCTTTGATCTCCCACAGGTGGAAATGCGTAGAAGCCGAGGTGTCCAGGACGAGTGCCACCGTAAAAGGCTTTTCTGCGGGTTCGAAATAGGCGATTGACTGCTCGATGCCGTTCTCGAAGACGCTGAAGTCCTCTCGCCGGAGGTTTGGGACGAAACGGCCCTGGCGATCCAGGACACTCACGGGAACTGTGACGAGCGCGGTATCGACGCGCACGACGTCGCCCTCGCCCACCTCTTCTGGCCCAGGTGCGGGAACCGCGTTTGAAGGCGCATTCACCGGTGTACCGATCGGCATCATGCCGGTCAATGTAGGTGGGGTAGGTGGGTTCGGCTCTGGCGTGGTCTCCGCGCCACGCAAGGAAGGAATGTCAGTATCCGGTTCTACTACGCCAACCCGGCGCGGCCGCGAAACTGACGCGGTGGTTCCCGCCGGCTTTCGCACGCCGCGGTTCACCGCTACCGATCTCCGAGAGCCAGTATCCCGTTTTTTGTTCGCCGGTACTGAGCTCTCAGACTCAGTCTTCTGTTTTTTGTTCGCCGCTACCGAACTCTCAGACTCAGCATCCTCCTTTTTGTTCGCCGCTATCGAACTCTCGGACTCTGTATCCTGTTTTTTGATCACGTATGCGCCATGGGGGCAGGCCGACGTCGTCATGTAGGCAGTGATGATGTAGCCGGCCGGAATGGGAAGGCCCTGGCATATTTTTACAGTCGCACTGGGCGGCTTGCGAGCTGCGCTCCTGCTTACTCTTCGGTGCGTGGTTTGGGCGGGAGCGATCGCGGCCAGCAGCGTGACGCTCGTGACAAGAAAGAGAGAGGCGACAGGCAATTTCATAGTCGCTACCTCCGACGATGATATAAAACTTATTAGGCGGCATTATAGTCGCGGAACCGCTGTCCAGACCAGTGGGCAGTGGGCAGTGTAACAACCTGAATGGCGGCAATCACGATAGAAAGTAAACAGCAATCAGCAAAGCACGCGGAAGAACCCACCCGCTAACGCAGGTGGTACTGACAAGCGCCCTTGCTTACGACCGCCCCACATTAATACACTTTTCGCTGTTGCACTTTTTCCTTAGTTGCCAGGGCAAACCTCGGTTCAACCTTAGCGTCGCCTGATATCAACGCCGCCACATGCTCGCCGACGGCTGGCCCGTGCTTGAATCCGTGGCCTGACCCACCGCCTACCAGCCACACATTTTCGAACGCGGGATGCCGGTCGATCAAGAAGTCGCCATTCGAAGTGTTTTCATATTGACATACGCGTGTCTCAGTCACTACTGCCTTCGCCAACACCGGCATGCGCCGCGCTAGATAGGCGCGCACCGCAGCCAGACTATCAATAGATACAATCCTGTCGCCGGTGTCAGGATCAAACTGTGGTCCATGTGCATCGATCGCAATCTTGAAACCGCGGTTGTCGAGATTCGGAATACCATAGACGAGATCACTAAAGTCGATCCATGCCGGCATGCGCTCCGGCCCGAAGCGACTGTCACCTGAGGCATCTCCTGCGGGAACGCCGAAGAAAAAGACTTCCTGTCTGGTGGCGTGAATTAACTGCGCCAGCAACGCAGGGAAGATCTTTGGCAACCACGGTCCACATGCGAAAACGAATTCGTTGGCGAAGATTTCCCGGCCCGAGACCATATGAAGCGAATCGAGTCTGCTGCGAGAAGAGTCGGCATCAACATCGCTATCAAGTGGGAGGGTTGCTTCTTCCAGGTAAGTCACTCCGCGCGCCCGCGCTTGCGCGACGACAGCTTGCACTGCCTGACGCGCCATCAAGACGCCGCTATTCGGTTCGAGAATCCCCCACGTAATCGTCCCACCCCAGCCGGGCTGCCCTCCTCCACCCCAGCGGCGCTGCACCGTCGGGGACCCCGGAGAACCCAGTTCAAGCTGTGGATAACGCCGGAAAAGTTCAGCACGGTCGAGGCGTTCATACCCGACGTGGCATTGCTGAAGCGTTTCCAGCGTCGCCTCGCAGTAGGGGTCATTCTCCCGCGCCAGCCACAGGATTCCGGTGGGATGAAAGAGTCGGGGCGATATTCCAGTAGGGCCAATGTGATCGAAAAGTTCTTGCCAAAGCCCGAGCGAGCGCTGCGCCATCCGCGTGTAGATCTGATCCGGCCCATACCCCATCCGAATCATGCGCGACTCGCCGCCTGAACTTGCCCGACTATTTCCCGGTCCGTATGCGTCCACCAGGACTACTTCGGCGCGCGCGCGACTTAGTTGGTAGGCTGTCCACGCGCCAAAGACTCCTGCGCCGACGACCGCGACATCGAAGGTCTTATTTGTGGTCACGACGGTGATTGTATCGTGTATAGAACCAGCAATCAGCAGTCAGCAATTAGCAATGACTCGCGCAGGGTCAGGCCATCAATGAACTCGGTAGCAATGAAGTAGGTGGAGTCTGCTTCTCCTACTTCATGGATAGTGATGATGTGCGGATGATTAAGTGCAGATGCTACTTTCGCCTCTTGAAGAAAGCGGCGCACCCGCTGCTCGTTCGAGGCGACGTCAGCAGGAAGTATTTTCAGAGCAACTGTGCGGTCAAGCCGGGTATCAACAGCCAGATATACTTCGCCCATGCCACCCGCACCAAGTTGCGAGCGGATCTCATAATGGGAAAGGCGTGTGCCTTTGGCGATGGACATGTGCGATTCCTCTGCATGCTAACCGTGGATGCGCAGGCTGGCATAGTCGACGGCTATGACACCATAAGATAGGGAGAGTCCCTCGACTTCTGGTCGGGCAAAACGGTAAGTCTGCTCGTGAAAGAGCGGAAGAAGCAGTCTATCGCGCGCGATGATTTCTTCGATCTGCCGATACACCGCATGCCGCGCCGCCGGCGATGTTTCTGATCGTCCCCGGGCTATCAGACGGTCCACTTCGGTTGAACCACATAGCTGTCCCAACAACCCCTCTTTGGTGGCCAGGATGTTAGCGAAGGTGTCGGCATCCGGATAGTCAGCCGCCCAGCGCCCCAGCACCACGTCGACGGAGCCCTGGGCCACCGCCTCCAGCCATTCGTCGATGGTCTTATTCATGGGACGAATTGTTACCTGCTGCTCGCGAAAAGAGCGTGAGATCTCGCGTGAGAAGGCCGCGTATTCTCCAAAGAACACCGGGTTAAGGACCGCGGTCAATTCCATTTCCACGCCTGGTTGCGGGGGCGCTGACGCGGATGCCGAAGGCATTCGTGGGGCGTATGTAGAATCATGACCAAGCAGTCCAGGCGGAATGAGCCCGTGCGCCGGGACGGCGAGCCGTCCCAGGGTTTGACGAACCACGCTCGCAACATCGATAGACTGTGCCAGCGTCTGCCGGAGGCGTTTGTCTTTCAGCGGTCCGCGGTGACTGTTGAATGCAGCGTAGTAGGTTATGAGCCTGGGCATCTCGTGATAGCCGGACGCAAACTCAGGCTCGCGGCGCAGAACCTCTGCGTCCGCGGGTAACAGATCCGACGCCAGCGAAAATCGACCGGCACGGAACTGAGAGAGAATGTCCGTCGGCGCAACGCCGAAGTTGAAGGTAAGTCCTTCAATCTTAGGATAGCCACTGCGCCAGTAGGTTTTATTTCGTTCGAGTTCGAGGCGAACGCCTGGCTCAAACTTCACCACGCGAAAAGGGCCAGTTCCCACGCTGCCCTCCTGCCAGCCCCCCCCGAACTTGTCACTACCTTCGGGAACAATGGCTGCTGCGTGGTAAGAAATGAGTGCCGGAAAGAACGAGACTGGTTCATCCAGCTCGATCGTAAACTCGTCGGCAGAGTGAATTCGGAAACCGGCCAGGTCAGACTGCTCTCCGTTAAGGAGCGCCTTGGCACCGCGAATCGGAGAATAGAAGAAGCGGCCGGTGCTGTCAGGGTTCAGTAGTAGCCTCTCGAACGAATAGCGAACATCGCGCGGTGTCAGTTTGCGTCCATCATGGAAGCGGACATCATCTCGGAGGCGAAAACGATATCTCTTACCCCCCTGTTCGGCGGTGAAATCAGTCGCCAACCAGGGAACGATCCTCGCGCCGCCGACGTCGCGGGTTAGTGTTTCGAAGATGCTCGGCAGCACCTCTGCATCTTCCATGGTGCCCGCCAGTGAAGGATCGAGGCGGTGAAGTGTTCCGGTAATCGGGACTTCAATAGTTCCACCGCCCGCCCGTCCGATGTCGGTCGCTTTGGTCACCGATTCTAATTTGCCTATCTCGGCATAGTTCACATATGGAGCACTACCATGCAGGGTGAGGCCGAGAACTTTTGAGTTGGCCAGGCGATAATCGACGTCGTGAAACAGCGGTAACACCATTCCTGATTCCTGCAAAAAACTTTCGTACTTCCTATAAAGTAATGCTCTGACACCGGGACGACTTTCTGTGCGTGCCTCTTCCAGAATCGGATCCCCTTCGGCCGAGGAGATGTATGCGCGGTATAAACCCACACGCGAATGGAAGAGGCCATAGGTAAAGTCGTCGGGATCATCATAATCAGCGTTCCACCTGCCGATGAACAGATCTATGCCGGTACTATTCTGGAAGGATTCCAGGTAGGAGGCCATCGTGGGAGTTGCGACCTCCACCTTCACGCCGAGCTCCGACCAGATCGAGAGCAGAGTTGTCAGCAACGACTTATATCGATCCAGGAACAGAGGATGCGCAGCTGCCCTGAGGCTGATTGGCTCATTGATGCCGGCTGAACCCAGCATGGCAAGGGCCTCGTCGCGAGTGAGTGTTTGGCGTCGCCTGCCAGGATCATACCCCAGCATCGCGGGTGGAATCAGGCAGACGGCAGGTTGCGCAAAGCGCCCCAATGTTTGCCAAACGAGATCGTGCGTGCGCACTATCCCCGAGAGCGCCCGACGAAGGTCTGCGTTTCGGGCGACTGAACCACTCGTAGAATTGAATATGAGAAAGTAAGTATTCTTGCGCGGAGACTCAACCAACCCGCCACGAAAGCGCGGGTCGCGAAGAAACTCTTCAAGATCCTGGGGCGAGAGATCACGTGCGAGATCAATCGAGCCGGACCGCAACCCTGAAGCTATCTCTGAGGCGCTTAGGCCAGCGCGAAATTCCACCTCTTCAAGAAACGCTGAAGAACCCTTCCAGTATCTTTCATTGCGCTCAAGCATGATACGGTCAGGGCTGTACGCGGTCATTCGAAACGGACCCGTGCCGATGGGAATAGAATCGGGCTTTCCATCATCGACGCCTTCATCAACGTTAACAGTGATACCGGTCTTGTAATCTGTTAGCAAGGCGGGATAGATGGAAAGCGGGTCGGGCAATTGTATTTCCAATTTGTAATCTGAATGGACCAGAATTCCAGCTAGCTCCTTATCATTGCTCTTAGCGAATTCCGCGGCGCCGCGGATCGCCGCGAGACCTGGAGGTAGCTCGCGAGCCACACGAATGCTCCGCGCGAAGGAATCCTTGATAGCTTGAGCGGTCAGGGCCTGGCCATTCTGGAAGCGGACGTTTTCTCGCAGAGTAAAGAAGACTGAAGTGCCGTCGTCGGACACTTCCCATTTCTCACAGAGAGCCGGAATCAAATTGCCTTCCAGGTCTGTGGCTAAGAGCGTCTCAAAAACGTTCGCTAAAATCTCCTGCTCTTCCACGAGTTCCATATTGACCGGATCAATATCACCGAGCGGAGTGGCCAAAGCCACGACCAGTCTGCCCCCTTTGGGCATCTCTTCCTGGAGGTCGGTTTCTTTTGGTGCTGGAGCCAGCGAAACAGCCTCTTCGAGGTAGTCATTGGCTTTTTCATACTCTCCACGCAGGTTGGCGAGCGTGGCAGCCAGAGACAGCACATGCCTGAGGCTATCCTTGTCTCCCGCGGTGCGCGCAGCTTCCATAACCTGCTGGACCAATCTAGTCGTCTCCTCAACCTTTCTGGATTGCCAGGCAGTCTCTGCTGCGAGCAGGAGTGCGGTCACGGCCCGCGCCTTGTGGCTCTCGCGCTCGAGGATCCGTCCCGCCGCTTCCGCCTCTTTTAATGCGGCATCCACGTCTCCAGCCATTCGGTGTGCCTGGGCCAGGAGCATTCGCGCGTCTCCCTCCAGCGCCGGGTCACCTACCCATTCTTCATCGAGAAACTCGAGTACTGTCCTGGCGGCGCGCGCTGCCTCCTCGGGGCTGAAAGCATCGAGCGCAGTCTTGGCCATGCGCAAGCCATACTCAACTGTTTTGTCTGGAACGTCTCCCTGGGAGAAGTGATGGACCAGCTGCGGGTAGACTCGCTCAAGTCTTCCCCCGTGACGCTTCTCGACCTCCTCAGCATATTTACGATGTAACGACCTTCGCTTGCGGCGCGAAATTGCACCGTATAGTACGTCACGAACGACACCACTTGAGAAGGTCAAGCGATCACCACGCGACTCCCGCTCTTCCTCGAGGAGTCCCTCATCTACGAGACGGTCAATCGCGTCCTCAACATCCTTTGTGCCGGCCAGCGTTTCCAGGTCGCGAAAGTCAAAAGCCTTGCCAATGACCGAAGCAATAGAAAGAATCTCACGCAGTTCCTCAGGCAGGCGTTCAATACGTTTTTCAACCGCCTGTTGAATTGTGGCCGGCATATCACCGGTTGAGAGTTCAGTGGCCGCACCCAGACTCCAGGCTCCTGTTTGGTCCTTTGAGATGCCGCCGGAATCGAGCAGCGAGCGGACCAGTTCTTTCGTGAAGAATGGGTTGCCCTCAGTTCCCTCATAGAGTTTCTCCACCAGGCTGTCGGCCAGTTTAGGCCCGCCAATGAGTGTTTCAAGAAACAGGCGATGTTCTGCTGGTGAGAACGGTCCGAGCGCGATTGCCGAAAAACGGCGGTCTCCGCGGAAACTTTCAAGCATGCGGAGCAGCGGATGGGAGCGGTCTACTTCACTTGAGCGGTAGGTACCCACGATCAGTGTGGGTGTCGGTCCTAATCGTCGAACGATGTATTGCAATGCCTCGATGGATATCTCTGCCGCATGTAGATCTTCGAGGAAAAGAATCAGCGGCTTTCCCGCTGCCAGGCGCGTGAGTGTTCGCGCCAGCAGCTCAAAGACCTGGGTCCTGGTTTCGGGTCCCTGTGTTCCGCCAAGCGATCCTCCAGTCTGGGCCAACTTTGAATCGCCCATCGCGGCGCCGCGAATCTCACTAATCTCCGTAAGCATGGGAAACAGTGACACGAGATCTGGGGCAACATCTGAAAGCTCTATTAAGTTGTCAGGAGAGCTGGAGGTATCCTTTAGCCGGAAGTATTCCTGAATGGCTTCGCAGAATCCCTGATATGGGAACGCCCCATCCTGCTCAATTGATCGCCCATGAAGCACCAGTAGTTTGCGGGCTTTGGCCAGGTTCTCGATCTCGTCCAGGAGTCGTGTCTTGCCTACACCGGGCTCACCCGAAACCACGACAAATTGGCATTCACCGCTAATGGCGGCATTGAGTCGCTTCTGCAACTCAGCTTGTTCTTTCTCTCGGCCGATAAACGGAGAGAGCGCCACCCGCGGTAACATCAGTGTCTTCGTCAATACCACTGATTTGCCAAGATCGCTCTGATGCAGTCGGGTTTGGCAACGCCGTAGAGAATCAGCGATCTCACTCGCGCGTTGGGGTCTCTTAGCCGGATCCTTGGCGATACAGGTGAGTATGGCTGCCTCGAGGTCCTCATTGATGTCGGCACCCAATGAGCGCGGCGGCTGGGGAATCTCATGAACTATGCGATAGAGAATTGACTGGAGCTCACCTGAGAATGGCGGTTCGCCGGTAAGACACTCGTACAGCACAGTGCCGAGAGAGTAGATGTCCGAACGATGGTCCACACCGCTAGCCGCTACCTGCTCTGGACTCATGTAGGAGAGCGTGCCGGCAATAGTTCCGGTCTTGGTGATGCGACTCTCGCTAGCCCCTCGGGCAAGACCAAAGTCCATGATCCGAACTCTGACCCGGGCACCATCCTCACGCACCACCATGATGTTCTCCGGTTTAATATCACGATGAATTACGCCGCGTGAGTGGCTGTATTCAAGTGCTTCCGCAACCTGAATCCCAATGTCGATAACCTCGCCAAGCGTGAGCCCGCCTTCGCGCTGGAACCAGCGCAGATTTGTCCCCTGGACGACGGGCATGACAAAGAATAGTGATCCTTCGTGCTTGCCAAAGTCGAAGATTGGCACAACCGCGGGATGATCCATCTGAGCCACCAACTGCGCTTCGCGCTGAAAGCGTTGTTCCGTTTCGGGGCTCAGCAGTGTTGGAGGAATAAGCTTGATGGCTACTTCGCGGTTCAATAAGGGATCATGTGCTCGATAGACGACGCCCATTCCGCCGCGACCCAACTCCGTCCTGATGTCGTATCGGTTAGAAAGCCTTTGACCGATCATCTCCCCTCCATGAAAAAACAAGTCGAAAAGCTGTTAGAGTAAATCGTGAGTGTTTTGTGAGCGTGAGGAAAAGGAGCGCTCGTTAAGGCGCTCTTTACCAGTGAACCAAGCGGACACGGAAGTTGTAATAATAGGCCACGCCTTTACGGAATGTATAGTGGCGCGGATGAAACGGTACGGCGCAGTGCACTTGTTTGGTGATCGACTTACCAAAGCGCTTGCTGACGCGCGGGGCTTTTGCCCCAGCGGTATTAGTTTTTATTCCGAGCAGCGAATCCCACGCGTCCACTGACCTAATTCGGCCGCCCGGTCTCTCGCGGACACAAGTTGAAGATCCGCTCCGCCTGGGGCACACTCTCTTGTTCAAAGCGCTCATGTTTTTATTCCCGACGTACCTAATCGGAGAATAGCCGCGGTTAGTTGCGACCTAAAAGGAGGGTGGTCGTATGGATCCTGATCCAATGCAGTATGTGGAAGAGCAGGACGATCATGAGAAAAACAAAGAGGTGGCGGATGCTAAGAGCTCAAGGAAACTGAATACGCTCGTGGCGATTTCAGTTGCGCTCCTGGCCACCTTCATGGGCATCTGCAAGGTCAAAGACGACAACATCGTTCAGGCCATGCAGCAGGCCCAAGCCGATAAGATCGACAATTATTCATGGTTTCAGGCGCGCAACGTAAGGGAAGAGATTGCCAAAGCAACCATCGCGGAACTAACCGCACAAGCGGCTTCGGCACCGCAGCAAGCACAAGCGGCGTATCAGGAACAGATCAAGGCATATCAGGCGATCGAGCAGGACCAGGCGGAGAAGAAGAAAATTCAGCAAGCCGACGCCGAAAAGGCTGACAAGACGTACAACGAACTCAATTATCACGACGACCAGTTTGATCTGTCCGACGCCATGCTGGCCCTGGCTATCTCGCTGTTAGCGCTGACCGCACTGACACAAAAGCGCTGGCTCTTCGTTCTCGCAATGGTCCCCACCTTCTTCGGCACACTTATGGGGTTGGCCGGGCTTTTTGGTTGGGCGATTCATCCGAACGCCCTCACAAGATTGTTGTCTTAGTGTTTAGGAAAACGCCGCATGAAAGACTTCAGACTTGGCCTTTACGCGACGCGGATAACCAGATTCCTGGCTGGGGCACTGGCCCTCTTACTCGCCGGCGCCCTTGGCGGTTTTACCGCTAAGGTGCAAGCGCAAGATCAGAGCACCCCCGACGAGCCCGACTTCATCGTCCCGTCCCGGCCCACCGTTTCCAATCCAGCCCAGTTTCAAAAGCCGGGTGTCTTGCAATTAGAAGTTGGTTACAACGCAAACTTTCAAGCTCCCGGCATCCATCTCCAACAAGACATGCCGCTGGCGTTACGGTTTGCGGTTAACAGGCGATTGTTGCTGGAGTTTGATGGAGACAGCCCCAGTTCTCAGACCGTTGCGGGTGTGAGAACGACCGGTGCAGGCGATTCGCAGCTTGGCATTCAAGTAGTGTTGCAACACGAGAAGGAATCGCGCCCCGGACTCTCGGTCGCCTATTACATCAAGCTTCCAACGGCAGATAGCGCCCAGGGCTTAGGCACTGGGCGAGTGGACCACAACTTCATCGCGCTGGTGAGCAAGAAGATCGGCGGGACGACGCTCGACTTTAACACGACCTTCCTGTTAAGTGGACGCACCACTGATAACGGACATGCATTGAGCGGTCAGGGTGCGTTGGCAGCCTCGCACAACGTGACCAGGCGTATCGGAATTCAGGGAGAGCTCAGCGGCTATTCCCGAAGCGATGCACAGTCCGGCGCGATGTTGGCGCTCGCGGCAGTGACTTACCAGATCAATCGAAGATTAGTGTTAGACAGTGGATCACGCTTTGGTCTCACACATGATGCTCCACGCAGCGGCTTATTCGCCGGACTAACAGTCGGTATTGGCGATCTTTACAAACACCGCCACGCCAGAGGCAGCTAATCGCGCTTCGTCAGTCCGTTTTCGGGCGCGGGTTCAACACGCACGGAGAAAGCGAAGCGAAGCGCGCCGAGATTAGAGGTGACTGGAGCGACTAGTAGCATCGGTTTTCCGCCCTGGTCCGTTTGCACCGCCACGGCAGGGCGACGGCCACTTTGCTCGCGGTGATTATTGTTGGGCATCGTGCGACGCATGAGACTGAATGCTGAATCTTATTGCTTTGCCTGGTAAAAAGTGTGCGACAGAATACGTTTTGCTCTTTCGCGTCGAATCAGACAATCTGCTTCTGCAATAGCTCCAGTAATTGCTGCGCCTGCGGCGTGCGGAAGCGATATTCAATCGTCCCTGACCAATCAGCATGAAACAGTGCCGCGTCAAGAGCGACGCAAAGAGTTTCTCCATTCTCCAGCGAGTACCGCATCGCACGGAGGCGTTCGTCCGTCAGAGGTACGTTGATGATGGGGTTGGAGCCCCACAGGGCAAACAGCCGTGCTTTCGTTAGGCCGATGGAGGTGGTGAACCACCGTCGCTCCCATGCACTTGATTTCCCGGGTCTATGAAAATTAAGGTATGTAACAGAACCTTTTACGCCCTCATCTAAAAGGACAATGCCTTCAGTCTGCAACTGTGACATATAGGATGCGGGAATCTTTCCGATACCAAAGAGCCGATATAAAAATGACTTCGCCATACTAATCCCCTCCTTCAGCCTTACGATTGCCTCCTCCTGGAAACCACTTCGACAATCTGATTTCGCACTTTCTGCGGATTCATTTCTTGAAATATACCGTTTGCCAGTGTCTCTGGTGACAAGACTTGCATCTCCTCATAAGGCGTTGCGTACCCGCCGCCTTCCATCGTATCCGCCCGAATCCCAGACTGACTTCACAACCCTCACACCGAATCATCCATGAGCGCGATTCCGCCTCCATAGACGACGCTAGACTTTTCGGTAAAACCGAAACTACCTCTGCGCACGGTTCTGATACCGCATTCAGCCGCCGCAACTTCATCATCCCGCATTCATCATTCATCCTTGACCCGGTCGCTACCGCTCGCGATTCTGTAGGTCCCGTACACGCGTCGCCAGGCGCGCATCACCAATTTTCCCTTCGACCTTCCCTTCGATCTTCTTTGCCACTGACGGAAATGACGCGGTCGCTCCGTTCCAGCGAAGTTGTTCGACATCGTCGAAGAGCGGCGCGTCGATTCGCAGCGTCGCGAGGTGCTTGAAGAGCAGCGCGCGTTCGAGATTATTCCGCTCGGGGTCATTCCTGAGAACATCGTCGGGAAACTGTTCGATGTGGCCGTAGCGGTTGATAAGTGTCGCGGCTGTTTTAGGCCCTAAACCCGGGATGCCAGGATACCCATCAGCGGCGTCACCCACGAGCGCGAGGTAGTCCGGGATGAACGTGGGCGCGACACCGAACTTCGCGCGAATGGCTTGCTCATCACGAATCTGACCGCTTCTCCGATCCACTTGAACTACGCGCTCTCCGACGACGCATTGCGCGAGATCCTTGTCCGGCGTCCAGATGCACACCTTCTGCACGCGCTCGTCCTGGGCCGCAATGTGTGCCGCGGACGCGAGCGCATCGTCAGCCTCGAACTCGATCATGGGCCACACGGCAACGGCCATCGCGGCGAGCGCCTCCTCGAGCGGGTGGAACTGCGCAAGCAGGGCCGGCTCGATGCCCGCGCCGGTTTTGTACTCCGGCCAAAGATCATTGCGGAACGACTCGATTACGTGATCAGTTGCGACACCAATGTGCGTCGCCCCATCTTCGAGCATCTTCGCAACCGTATTAAGCACGCCGGCCACGGCGCCGAAAGGTGGATCGGTTTTCTTGAAACGCCGGATGCCGTAGAAGTGACGAAAGAGTTCGTATGTGCCGTCAATGAGGTGAACGATCATGCGCAGGGAGCGGTCAGCAGTCAGCAATCAGCAATCAGTGGATTACTTCTGGTCAAGCACGGACAGGATATTACCGGCGGGATCCTTGAACCAGGCAATGTTTGGGCCCTCGCCACTGGCTGTACCGCGAAAGATACCTTTTCCATCTGTTTTAATGTCGCCTTCGTAATGCTCAAAGCGTACGCCGAGTTTGGTGAGCTGGTCTACCGCTCGTTCAATATCGTCCACTGGAAAGTTTAGGATCGTGAACGTGGCTGGTTCATGGTTAGGCTTCGGATATATGAACACCTGACCGCCACCGGCGATCCGCAGCCGTAAGCCTTCTTCTGTTTCGGAAACTTCCAGCCCAAGTGTTTGCCCGTAGAATTCTTTCGCTTTTTGAATGTCGTCTACTGAAAAACTGCTAAATGCGCGGGTGTCTTTGAACATAGCGTTACCTCCCTGCCTTTATAGTAAATCGTGGATCGCAAATCGAGTAAATCGTAAATAGTCGCCTTCGGCGTGATTATCTGATCGGCCGGCGTTTAATCGGGGTGCACCGTTGGTGCATCCGCGTGAGGCACAAAGCAACGGCGGCAGCGGGCTTCGTACATACCGCCGGCGCCTACTGCCACGCGTTCTTCAGATTCAAAGGTACGTTGCGAGTAGTTGGCAGGCTGGCCACACTTCATGCAGATAGCGTGAGTTTTCGTGATGTATTCGGCAACGGCGAGTAGTTGTGGCATTGGTTCCCAGGGCTTGCCGGTGTAGTCCTGGTCCAAACCGGCGATAATTACACGAACCCCGCGGCGCGCTAATTGAGTGGCCACATCCACTAACGCATTATCGAAAAATTGGCCTTCGTCGATCCCGACCACTTCCGTGTCAGGGTCAACCTTCGCCAGCACTTCCGAAGCGCTGCGAATGTTTGCCGACTCATGCCGCATCTCTGAATGCGAGACGATGTGATCGTGCGAAAAGCGCGAATCGATCTCTGGCTTGAATACCTGCACCTTCTGACGCGCAATCTTCGCGCGCCGCAGCCGGCGAATCAGTTCTTCTGATTTTCCGGAAAACATCGAACCGGCAATCACTTCGATCCAACCTGTGGTTAAGCGTGAATGGTGAGTCGGCTCGCCATCATTAGCCTGTGCAATAAGTTCGTCCATGTTCGTCCTAACTATTCTTGCCACAGAAGCACCGAGTCACGTAGCAACAAAAGTAGCAATATTTTATTGCAATGAATAGACGACCTTTGATGAAACCCGGCTGGTTTTACTCGCGGACTCCTTTGTGCCTCTGCGCCTCAATTTCTTTAAGAGTACATCTCCTTATTATAAAACGGAGCGAAGGCCGCGATCAGCGCTATCTCGAAGCTCATCGAGCGCGTAACCAGATCGCGAGACAGAATGCCCCAGGCGCCCTGTCGACTGCGCACGTCTTGCATCCCCGCCACTTCATCAATCACGAGACCAAGTTCACGACGCCCTTCTATAACTTTTTTCGCAAGTGATGCGGGAACGCAAATCGAAGGTGTGGCTCCAAATGTTCCGTTCTTTCCATCTGTGGCGTAAGCCCAGCCGCGCAAAAACGTATACCATTCGCCTTCAATCGAAATGGAATGAAAGCCGCCTTCCAATCCCACGTAAATTTCCGCCTCTCGCCGCTGGGCCCGAAGTTGATCGCGCACCGCCAGGGCCCGTTCGCGCGCGCCCTGCATCAACTGCCAATCATTCAACGGCATCGCCGGCACGTCTGTCTCCACGGCGCGCGCAAGCACGCTAGCCTCGGCCCATGACGCGTCTATTTCCGCGATGCGCGCGATCGCCGCGCGGACAGCCATAATCTTTGCGGCACGATCCGATCCTAGCGCGACGGTTTTAACTGTAGTCGGAGCTTGCTGGGACAAAGTAGACAGATTAGAACCGAAAACCCGAGTCAGGTGAAACGCATCAGAGGCTATAACAGAGCGGCGCTCGGCGTCAAAAGTGTCAGGCGAAACGCGTCGCTTGACATTACCTGTAGCTCGTTGCTGTAATCAAATTTCTTCCCAGTTCAGAGTACCAGCTTCAGCTTGATGAGTCTGAAAAACGGCAAACTAAAGTTTGAACTCTAAACTTAAGAAGCGTCCGATCGCTGGAGGTTTTCGCGAGTGTCTCTCGATGAATTAGTTTACGATTGGAACACAATTGACCCCGCAATGGTTCCTCCCAATCGTCACATAGGGTTTGACGACGAGACCTTGCGTGATGGTTTGCAGTCGCCGTCTGTTAGCGAGCCTCCGATTGAACAAAAAATTGAGCTGCTTCACTTGATGGATGCCTTGGGCATCGACACCGCCGACATCGGTTTGCCGGGAGCCGGCGGCACGCACGCAGCCGGAGTGGAGCTGATGGCGCGTGAAATAGCGGAAAAGAAGTTGAAGATTCGACCCAACTGTGCGGCACGGACGCACCGCAACGACATCCTGCCGATTATTGAAATATCTCAACGCGTTGGTATCCCAATCGAAGCATGCACTTTTATTGGTTCCTCTGCGATACGTTTTTTTGCCGAGGACTGGACGCTGGACAAGCTCCTCAAGTTGACCGAGGAAGCTGTGACGTTTGCGGTGAGCGAAGGCGTGCCCGTCATGTACGTCACTGAAGACACGACGCGAGCCAACCCGGAGACTATTCGCGCGCTCTATACGACAGCCATTCAATGCGGAGCAAAAGCCGTTTGCGTCTGCGACACAGTAGGGCATTCAACACCTGATGGGGCGCGCTCGGTTGTTCGTTTCGTAAAAAACATTATCGAGGAGCAGGGGGGCAACATCCGTCTGGATTGGCATGGCCACCAGGATCGAGGTCTCGGGGTCATAAATTCGATAGCCGCAATTCAGGGCGGCGCGGATCAGGTCCATGGTTCAGCGCTGGGAATGGGCGAGCGGGTCGGGAATACACCAATGGATCAGTTGCTCGTTAATTTAAAGCTGATGGGATGGATTCAGAACGACCTATCGCGACTTGGTGAGTATTGCGCGCTGGCATCGAAAGCCTGTGGTTGGACCATCCCGGTAAACTATCCGGTGTTTGGTCGCGATGCTTTTCGCACGGCCACTGGCGTGCATGCGGCGGCGATAATCAAGAGCTACAAGAAAGGCGATCGCGAACTTGCCGACATGGTTTATTCGGGCGTGCCGGCCGGCCTTTTTGGCCTCGAACAGCTTGTTGAAATCGGACCAATGAGTGGTAAGTCAAATGTTATCTACTGGCTCGAGAAGCGAGGCATTGAACCGAGCGAAGATCGCGTCACTAGAATTTACGATCGAGCTAAACAGGCAACTGCCGTTTTGCCAGACGACGAAATCATGCGGCTGGTTTGAACAGCGGGCATCATGAAATTAAGCGCTGGATTCGATACTTCCTCCACTTCCAGGCAACCAACTTCCGTATGTCTCTGATGCAAACATTTTCACCCGCTGCGAGCACTGACGAGTTGATCGACTCTCCAAAGTTACAGAGCGTCTTTAGGCTTATCGATTCGCATTTGGGTGAGATTACGGAAGAGCAGATTCGAATTTGCTCGATTCCGGCACCACCGTTTGGAGAAAAGCAGCGCGCGGAATATCTCGGCAAGAGATTTAGCGAGGTTGGACTGCAATCCTGGCAACTCGATCAGGAAGGAAACTGTGTTGCGCTGCGACGGGGCAATTCGCCTGGGCCGCTTTTAGTTGTTAGCGCGCATCTGGATACAGTTTTTCCGCCCGAAACGGATCTTACTGTTCATCACGCGGGCAACAAACTTCTGGCGCCGGGTATCTCAGACGATTGCTGCGGCCTTGTTGGATTGCTGGCCATCGCTGAAGCTCTCGAGTCCTGCCGAATTGAAACCGAGGGTTCGCTTTTGTTTGTAGGAACGGTTGGTGAAGAAGGCGAGGGGAATCTTCGCGGAGTCAGATACTTACTAACCCGCGGTGAATGGGCCAACTGTGTTGACGCATTCTTGAGCTTTGACGGGCCGGGTATTGAACGAATCATAAATAGCGCTCTCGGTTCGCGCCGCTATCGTGTGCAACTGCGTGGAACCGGAGGACACTCGTGGGCTGACTTTGGCGTTGCTAACCCCGTTCATGCAGTGGCCCGCGCGGTCGCCAAACTTGCTTCGTACCCAGCACCACTGGAACCGCGGACAACTTTTAACGTGGGCCGTATTGAAGGCGGCAGCAGCATTAACGCTATTCCACGTGACGCTACGGTGGATGTGGATCTTCGCTCCGCAAGCAGCGAAGAACTGCTCAAACTTGATGCCTTCTTTCGTCGCGCGATGCGGGAGGCAACCGAGGAGGAAAACGCCGGAGTACGCAACGGTGACCGCCCCTTGGAACTCAACGCTAGTTTGATTGGTGAACGTCCAAACGGTGAAACCCCTGCTAATTCGCCGCTGGTTAAGCTGGCGTGCGAAGCAACAGAAGCACTGGGCTCAAAGCCACGACTCGCTCAAGCGTCTACTGATTCGAACTTACCGATCTCTCTCGGCATTCCCGCAATTACCCTCGGCGCGGGAGGCACAGCAGGCAATTCACATACTCTTGACGAGTGGTACGATCCACGCGGTCGTGAAGCCGGACTGAAGCGTGCCCTACTCGTCATCCTCGGAATAGTCGGGTTAAAAAACAGGTGAACAGAAAGGGTAAGGGGTAAAGAGTAAGCGACCAGAATCTGGCTCTTACTCTTTACCCCCTACCCTTTCTATGGTCCCTTTTAATTTATGGGAATCGTAAGCGTTGTGGAGCCGCCTTTCCCAGCCGGAAATCGCTTCTGACGTGCAATGCGCAGCGCGGTTGCGTCGGCGCCCGATGCCTGCGTAACGCGGCCCGATTCGTCATAAGTGACTGTTACCGCAACCTTCTTGGGTCCCGGCTTTGCTGATTCAGCCACACCGTTTGCCGGTGCCGGCGCAGGTGATTTTGTTCCAGGCTGAGTTAGCGCAGCCGCTTTCTCTTCTCGAGCCTTGGCTTTTTCTTTGTCGTGCTGTCGTTTCGCAGCAAGCGCCGCCTCCGAGTTGTGATCGCTCAAGGCTGAATTTTCCGAAGGCTGTGCCACTTCGTTCTGCGGAGCCTCAGCTACAGTTGGTTCGGTACTCGTCGATTCAATCCTCGCCGGCTGACTAACAACTGCGCTTGCCTTCGCGCGACCGTACCAACCCGCAGGGACACCGATCGCTGCAACGCTGGCAATCACTGCCACGACGACGGCTCCCGCAATTATTAATCTTCGCTTCGCCATTGATTCAGAATTAATAAAGGAAAGGAAAGCCGGCACGCGCAGCTTCTCGATGTCGGTAAACGAATCCGCAGGCGAACCTGCTTCGGGCGCACTACTTTCATTCGGGTAGTTTGGCGGAAACGCGGATGGCGGGACAACCCCTTCATCGAGCCGGCGCAAGCCTTCTAATACTACCTGCGTCCAGGGTTGATTGATTGTGCGCTCGACGGATTCTGTAGAAGCGCCAAACTCAAACTTCGCGTTCGGAAGCGTAAGCGCATAGTAGACAGCGTCAATCCCCCGCAGCACGCCAATACGGGCGTCAACTACCGAGCCGGTTTGCAGATAAAAGTAGCCATGCCCCTCGGGGTAAAGCACTTTTAGCTGTCCGGTCTTGCGTTGGTTGCAGAAGAACTCAATCAGTTCGGATAGCGAAAGGTCGCTCAGATGTCCGGTTAGTCCCATCAGAATTAGCTCCTGTTATGGAGAGAGTGTTTGCCGGGGAGAGGGAGAGACGCCAATAAGTTTTGGCGTCTCACGTTACTGGGCGATGGAGAATTTGTAGTTGATCACGCCCGATACTTTTACAGGCTGGCCGGAAAGCTTGGTGGGTGAAAACCGCGCCCGCAGAGCTGCCTGCATTGCAACTTCTCGCAATGCGACTGGTCCACCCGTAGCCAGAGCAGAGATTACTTTTCCTGTTTCATCCACGACGACGTCAACCGAAACCAGGCCGGAAACCCTTAAGCGTCTGGCCGATTCGGGATAAGTCGGTGATGGTAAACTGATCGCGGTGCCATTGAGCACGCCGCCAGAGACAGGTTTGAGAATCGGCCTCGGAGCAGGCGGCGGTGGGTCTGAATCCAGTTGGACCATCGGGCTCTCGGCGCTCGCGTTTGATTGCGAATTTTTGACTTCGACTGAACCCATGCTGGTCAGTTTATCCGAGGCCATCATAGCCGGTAATGAAGGCGAGGAGTTTTTGGCAGCGGTGTTCTTGCGGGCTGCCGGCTTATTAGGTACGACCGGGCTCTTCGCCGCTTCGTTCGAATTGGCGACGCTGTTGGCTGGCACTGTTGACGGTGAAGCTGGCTGTGTCATCTTCATCATGTTCTCGTCGAGGTAATACATTATCGCCCGGTAGGTTACTTCAGTTGGCTCGAACGACATTTTACCTGCTTCGATCACTGCTACGGACGTTGTCATCTTGTTCCAGTTGCCCGCGAAATCAGATTCGTATTTGTAAACTTCTTTACTCAACAAAGATCCATCACTGTTGAGCAGCGTCATCTCACTGATGTTTCCTTTGTCGTCATACTTGTAAACCTCTTTGCCGGTCAAATTTGCTCCGGCTATGGGGAAGTACTGGTTCTCGGTCTTGTTACCCTTAATGTCGTATGCCACCACTTCAAGAACGGCATGCTTGCTTTCCAGGAGCTGGCCATTGTCATTTGATAGTTTTGCTATTTCAGTCCTTACTCTGCGCACCGGCCCAACTAATCCATCCCTTAGGCGATCACTTTCCACTACAGTGGCGGCAGGCGGCTGAAGAACATTAGCTTTCGCCGTAAGGTTAGACTGTGCCAGCGTTGTCGCGCTGAAAGCCGACAGTGCGAGAGCACTCAAGGTGAAACGACCGATCTGTCTTAACATATGATTTAGCTCCTGACTCGAAGAGGTGGGACCGTTCTCAAACTCGCTAGTGAGGCGCTGCTACCGACGAAATTGGACTCGCGCCGGTGCGGCAATCCGAATAATAGCGAGTTTAACGACGTTTGTCTAGCGTCAACGTTGGCAAGCTGGGCGAAATTACGAGGATTTCTTGGTTTTTTAGCTCGGAAGGTCCGGAAAGGCGGCGAGCAGCACAACAATTTGATCGATTAGCCGGATGCTATTGCCTCGGCCGGTCTGATCGTTACACATGATGGAGAAGGTCAGAACATCGCCCTTGGAGGTAGTTACATAACCGGAGAGCGAGTTGTCGTAGGTGAGCGACCCGGTCTTCGCTGACACCCGATCGACCAGCGTGTTTAGCCGACCCGCCAGCGTTCCATCACGGCCTGAGATTGGTAGCGATTCCCGAAAGGCCTGACCCGAAGCCGTCTTTGATAGCGACACCAACAGCCGCGCGGCTGACTCAGGGGTGACAAGATCGAGGCGAGACAGGCCAGAGCCATCATGGAGAGCGATGTGTTCGGTAGCGATGCCCGCCCGCGACAGCCACAAGCGCATTACGGCCAAACCTGTCTCATCATCGCCTCGCTCTCGTCCCGCCGGCTCAAATTTGGCGATCTCGCCGCGCTCTCTGCCGAGCGTGCGGAGAATCAATTCGGCATTTAGATTGATGCTCTCCTTATTTGTTTGTCTGGCAATCTCACTCAGCGGTTGGCTTGTGACGGACGCCAACTCAATCGCCTGCGTTGGATCAAATCTTTGACTCTGAGGCACTCGCGAATCGCGTGAGAGTGCCTGGCCCTCGACTGTTATGCCGCGTGTCTTCAGCACATCCAGAAAGATTTTCGCGGCCCAGAGCGCTGGATTGTACACAGAGAGACGCGCGCCAAATCCTTTTGTGCCCGGCGCAAATTCTCCCCATACCTGAACGTTGTTATCAGAAAGACCGCGGTGCAAGCCCACTGTGGGACGTACACCTCCCACTCCAGTTATCATCCGGTTTTGAACCGTCACATATCCTTCGGCATCGCTTGTCCTTACAACGGGCGGTTCTGACGCTTTGCTCGAAGGAACCACGTTAACGTCTATTTCATTGCCGTTAATCGAGAGGGCGCTTGCTTCCGCGCCGAAGTACCACTGCAGATCGGTCCACTGCCAACCATCGCCAAGAAGATCACCACGAAAATAACTCTCGTCTGCGATGACGTTACCGCCAATGTGGCGGATACCGCGTGCATAGAGCGAATCGGCGAGTGTTGCGAGCGACCCTTGCCCTTTCTTGCTTTGGGACGCGAGGTCCGGCGCACCACGTCCGTAAAGTATCAAGTCACCTTGAATTTTTCCGCCGGCATCGGGTTGAGCGTTTGCGTAAACGGAAGTTCGCCAGCGATAGTCTGGACCCAGAAGATCCAGCGCAACTCCCGTCGTAAAGATTTTCATGTTGGAAGCCGGGGTAAAAAGTTGGTCGGCATTTCGCTGGTAGAGGACAGACCCCTCAGAAATGGAGATCACACATACTCCCCAGCGCGCGTAAGCAAGATCGCTCCCATCAATGGCGTTATCGATTCGTCTGGCTAATTCGTTTGTCTGCGAGGGTCCTGGCTTCGCATCGGAAGCTGGCGGCAGCTTCTGTTGCTCTTTGTCTTTCGCTTTGCCAGTGATCAGGGGCAGCAGCAACAGCCCACTCAGTATCACCAGAAAAACGATCAAAAGAGCTTTGACGAAGATGCTGCGGCCTGTTTTGTAAGTGATATCCATTATTCCTTGAGCGCCTGGCGTAGCCTAATGAAAAGAAACCATATGAAGACAAACCATAAAGTTCTAACAAAACTATGACGCGCTTAGCTCGCGAAGAGCGTAGCTGTCCGGCCGGAGGCGAGAATCGACCTGGCCGCGGCGTAAACTTCCTCGACAGTAATATCGCTGATTACGTTGTTATAGATCACGCGATGCCGATCACCTTGTGGCAAATAACTTTCAGGGGCGCGTTTATCAAGGAGGAGTACGACGGGCGTTCCGACTGCCGATGCAATATGCATGGGTCCAGTATCGTTGGAGACAAAAGCGGTAAGCCGAGCTTGAGCGGCAGCAAGTTGGGGGATGGTGAGTTGATCGAGAATTAAAACTGAAGGCGGAAACTGTCGCCCAATATCTTTGAAGAAGGTGCGCTCCTCTGGTCCCACAAAAACCAAAATTTTTACCTGGTCGTTTCTAATCAAGAAGTCCGCGAGACTGGCGAATTGCTCAAGCGGCCAGCGGCGGCTCGGATGGCCGGCACCCGGGAAGAGTCCCACAAGCGGTGCGCCTGCGTCAGCTTTTGCTTTTCTCAAAATTCGTTCGATGGCCGCATCATCCGCGACTCGAGTTTTAAGGGCGGGAAGCCGATCAGCATTCTGAACGTCGAGCGGTATCAGGACATCCAGATAACGATCAATCAGATGTCGCTTGCGATGATCGATTTCCAACGGCGGACGAGGGCGAAAGTTTGCCAGATAGTCCAGCGAGCGTCCGGGACGACGCGAGTAGAGCCGCTTGGAGGCTCCGGAAAGAAAACCCAGCAGGTTGGTTTCAGACAGGCTGTGGAGATCAATGACGAAGTCAAACTTCTTCCGTCTGACATCCTGGACGATTTTGAAAACCCGATAGATAGAAAGAGGGATGAAGCCGTCGCGCAGCGCCACCCGATCCACGATCAGCGTTTCATCCGCGTCGCCTGATAAATCAACAATCTCAGCTCCTGGCTTTCCCACCCCCACTGTGATACGCGCTTTCGGAAATCGCTTTCGAATTGCCCGCAGCGCCGGCAAGCTGAGCACGACATCGCCAAGTTGACCGAAGTCAATAACGAGTATGTTGCGGGGATCGAACACTTCTCAAATCTTCCAATATTTTGGTTGACCCTGCTGCGAAAGCGTTGGTTAATCCAGCTCTCGAAGATCACGCCCTGTCATCTCCTGAGGTTTTTCGTTGTCCAGTAAACCGAGCAAGGTGGGACCAACATCCTCAAGCGCGCCGCCTTCTCGCAGTTTTGTTCCTTTCGCCACTTCATCGATCAGGTGAAATGGAACCGGATTGGTCGTGTGCGCCGTGTGTGGCCCGCCAGACTGCGGATCTATCATTTGTTCGGCATTGCCGTGGTCCGCTGTGATTAGTGTAATGCCCCCAGCTTGGCGAATGGCTTTGGTGATCCAGCCGAGGCAGGTATCAACATACTGGCAAGCTTCGATGGTTTTATCGAGTTTACCGGTATGGCCCACCATGTCAGGATTAGCGAAATTGACAATAAAAATATCCGTCTTCTTTTCCTGGATTCCGCGCAAGACCTTATCGGTAACCTTGAAAGCCGACATTTCCGGCTGAAGGTCGTAGGTCGCGATCTTTGGCGAGGGAACAAGCAAGCGCCGCTCGCAGGCATTTTCTTTTTCGACGCCGCCATTGAAGAAGTAAGTTACGTGGGCATACTTCTCCGTCTCGGCCAAACGGTAATTACGCACACAAATTTTTGCCCACACTTCCGCCAGAACGTTCTTGTGGTCGTGTGGAGAAAACGCAACGGCCAACGGAAAAGTTCTGTCGTATACGGTAAAGCAAACAAAATCGATTTGGGGGCGACCAGATACGTCAAACTCCTCAAAGCCTGCGATCGCCAGGGCCCTCGTAAGCTGCCGCGCACGATCCGGCCGGAAGTTGAAAAAAATAACCGCATCTTCCTTCTGAATAGTTGCGATTGGCTCGCCACCAGCGCCGACCATTACGATTGGTTCGACAAATTCGTCAGTAACGCCTCGCTCGTATGAACGTTTGATAGCGTCAACCGGGTCAGTACTGCGTTCACCCCTGGCATTCACCAACAAATCGTACGCGCGTTGCGTCCTTTCCCAGCGTTTGTCGCGATCCATGGCGTAGTAGCGCCCGATCATTGAAGCGACCTGCCCACAACCAATTTCCTCGATCTTCTTCTGGAGGGCGACAATGTAATGGACACCGGACGAAGGAGGCGTGTCGCGGCCATCAAGAAAGCAGTGGATGAACACGCGCTCGACGCCACGTTGTTTGGCGAGCTGAAGAAGTGCGTAGAGATGTTCCTGCGATGAATGCACCTGGCCATCAGATAGAAGTCCCATCAAGTGGAGCGCTTTCCCTCGATTCTTAACCCCATCCATGGCTGCAACTAAAACTTCATTGCGGAAGAACGCACCGGTGGAGATATCGTAATCAACGCGCGAAACGTCCATGCGAATGACGCGTCCCGCTCCTATATTCAAATGCCCCACTTCAGAATTGCCCATAACTCCGGCAGGTAAACCCACGCGTGTACCGGAAGCCTCAAGCAAGGTTTGCGGGTAGTTGTCACAAAGCTCGTCGTAATAGGGTGTGGCGGCTAGCGCAATCGCATTTCCTTCGCGCTTGGGAGAATAACCCCACCCGTCGATTATGATCAGCGCCAGCGGACCACGCGTGTTAGTCAACCGATCCTCCTGATTTTCGCGATGCCTTAGGCATTCTCATCAAACCGTTCCATCCATCGTTCGGGTTGTCGCATTTCGGCGAAACCAAACTGCCGGTATAAGCCGTGCGCGTCTCGCGTGGCCAGCACCCAACGGCGCATGCTACTGAGCGCGGGATGGGCCATGATTACTTCCAACAATAATTTCGACAGCCCAAGGCCGCGATACTTATCTACGACGAATACGTCGGCTAACCATGCGAACGTGCAGTAGTCCGTCACGACGCGCGCGAACCCGACCTGCTGGTTGTTTTTATAGATTCCGAAGCTTAACGAATTCGCGAGCGCGCGTTCGACAGTTTCCAGTCTGCGGCCCTGCCCCCAATAAGACTCAGTGGCGATGAAGTGCTGGATCAGGTTAACGTCCAGGCGCTCGTTATCGGTGCTGATTGTGTATTCGCCCCGCTGCCACTGATGCGCCCCGGCTTCCGACATCTATCCCTTTTTACTCCTTCAGCTTTTTGCGGCGCGCACTTTTCTGGTCGGACGTGAAATTGCGGCAGGGAGTTGACGGAAGGCCGACCGTCCCGGGTAACGCGCAGCTTCCCGCAAGTCTTCCTCAATGCGCAGAAGTTGATTGTACTTGGAAATCCGGTCGCTGCGAGAGAGCGAGCCGGTCTTGATTTGGCCGGCGTTGGTGGCAACCGCAAGATCGGCTATGAACGGATCTTCGGTCTCGCCGGAGCGATGTGAAATGACCGCGGTACGCCCATGTGTTTTGGCGAGTTCAATGCAGTCCAAAGTCTCAGTAAGAGTGCCAATCTGATTCACCTTGATCAGAATAGAGTTTGCGATCCCGCGCTCAATTCCCTTCCGTAAGAAATCGGTGTTGGTAACGAATAGGTCGTCGCCCACCAGTTGCACGCGCTGGCCGAGCTCGTCGGTCAAAGTTTTCCAGCCGGTCCAATCATTCTCGGCCATCCCGTCTTCAATTGAGATGATCGGATACTTCTCAACCCAGCCCTTCCAAAACGCAACCATCTGATCGCTCGATAATTTTCGTTTGTCAGTTTTCTTGAATGTATACGACTTGCCTTCATAAAACTCGCTGGCGGCCGGGTCGAGCGCGAGCCCGCAGTCTTTGCCGGCAGAGTAACCGGCTTGCGCGATGGCTTCTAGTATTGTTTCGATTGCCTCTTCGTTGGAACGAAGATTCGGAGCAAAACCGCCTTCGTCTCCAACGCTTGTCGCATAGCCCTTCTTCTTGAGCACGGCCTTTAGGGTATGAAAGATTTCCGCGCCAACGCGCAGGCTCTCGCTGAAACTTTCGGCGCCCACCGGCACAATCATAAACTCCTGGAAGTCGACATTATTATCGGCATGCGCTCCGCCGTTGATGATATTCATCATTGGAACTGGCAGCGTACGCGCATTCGGGCCGCCAAGATACTTGTAGAGCGGAATCTCCAGGTAACTCGCCGCGGCGCGAGCACTGGCAAGTGAGACTGCGAGCAGCGCGTTTGCGCCAAGCTTCGACTTTGTCGGTGTGCCATCGAGGCTGATCAGTGCGCTATCGATCTCCGCTTGATCAAGCGAATCAAAACCGACAATTTGTTTTGCGATGATCTCGTTTACGTTTCGAACCGCTTTCAAAACGCCTTTGCCCGCATAACGTTTCCTGTCGCCATCGCGCAGTTCGACAGCCTCGTGCTCGCCGGTCGATGCTCCTGACGGCACTGCGGCACGACCGACTTCACCGCCAACTAAAGTCACTTCCGCTTCGATGGTGGGGTTACCGCGTGAATCCAGAATTTCCCGGGCGTGAATATCCTCAATCCAGCTCATCTCGTTGGGCTCCTGCTAGCACATCGCATTTGGGTGGAACTGCTGTATCGCAAACGAGGCAACTTTATCATCGCCACTGTTGGAATCGAAGTGTGCGAAGGAAAACTGGAGCTCGAATTAACCGGCGGCACGGGCGCTACCGCTATGCGTTTCAGAGCTGGCTGTGTTTGCAGCCTGCGGCAGTTCAAGCCGTACACTTATGGCGCGCCGGCGTTCTACACGGTCGACCTCAAAGAGAAGTCCATTGTAGTTGACCTTATCGCCGGGCTTAAGAATGTGGCCCGCTTCAGTCATCAGGAAGCCGGCAATCGTCGTATAGCTCTCGGACTCGGGCAGGGAAAGTTTGAGTCTGCGATTCAGATCACGGACAGCTGTGCCACCCGCAATTAGGTACTTATTATCGCCGGCGGAGACGATTTGTTCATTCACTTCTTCATCGTGTTCGTCGGAGATGTCGCCCACGATTTCTTCCAACAAATCCTCAAGCGTAATGATGCCTTCGAGTCCGCCATGTTCATCCACGACAAAACCGAAATGCGCTTTTGCCTTCTGCATTTGGCGCAACACATCCTCGAGGCGCGCCGTGTCTACTACGTACAAAGAGGGCTGCAGTACATCGTCAAGCCGAAACTTCTCCGGGTGGAGGAGATAAGGCATAACATCCCTGCTATGTATGAACCCAATTACGTCATCGAGTGATTCGCGATAAACGGGCAGACGTGAGCAGCGAAACTCTTCGAATGCCTTCGTGATCTGTTCAAGAGAGCTATCGGCCGGAATTGCGGCCATCTCGGTACGCGGCACCATTGCCTCGCGCACTAACGTGTCAGAAAACTCAAAAACGCGGTGGATCAAGCGCCTTTCCTCGGCACGCAGGTAGCCGCTTTCGCGCGCGACGTCGATCAACTGCCGTAGTTCTGTTTCTGTGTAAACTGAAGCATGATCGAGCGTTGATTTTAGGCCAATGAAACGTCCGAGCGTCGAGCCCACTGTGTTGAAGATCCACAACGGTGCGCTAAAAGTCTTGGCAAATATTTCCAGCGGCCGCGAACAGAAAAGCGCAACCCTTTCAGCACGTTCAAGCGCAAGCATCTTGGGCATTAACTCACCCAGGACGATATGTAGAAACGTGATTGCCGCGAACGCCACGACGATCGCCAGGATGTGGGTAACGTAGCCGGCACGTCCTTCCGAAGCAATACTTCTCGCAAGGGGCTCCAGCAAATACGCTATGGTCGGTTCACCGATCCAGCCCAGGGCGAGCGAAGCAAGTGTAATTCCCAATTGTACTGCCGAGATGAAGATCGTGGGATTATCCAGGAGGCGAAGCGCAGATCTTGCGTTACTGCTTCCCGCGGCTGCCCGAGCTTCCAGTCGAGCGCGACGCACTGAGACCAAGGCAAACTCCGTCGCCACGAAAAAACCATTCGTCGCAACCAGAATCGCGACCCCAAGCAACTTTAGGAGTGTCATCATAGGAGCAACCCGCTTGACGCGGGTTTCTGCTGAAAAGTCTTGGCGGGATTACTGCCGGGTTCGTCCATTGGTAAAGGTGGAAGCTGATTCAGGTTGGCATTATAGCATGTGAGACTGACGCGCTAAGAACACACGCCTGCCGGTGGCTCACGGGGGCCGCAGCAAAAACCGACGAGAGGCCGCGATTTTTAGAGTTTATTTCGATGAGCAGACTGCTCTGGACCGCTGGTCAGTGGCCCGCTACTGCACCGGCGGCGCGAGCCCGGGCAGGCCGACGATCATGCTTCACACACGCGCGAGTAAGAGCATGTTCTACACGCGGCTCGATATTACACTCAGGCTGCCGGCAAACAGCGGCCAACTCGGAAATCACGAGATAGCGCGCTCGTTCAAGCATCCGCTGTTCACGAAATGAAAGGGGCTTGAGGTGACTTAGATAGGTCAAGTGCTTTAGCACGTCCGCAGCCTCAAAGATGTCTCCGGTGCGCATCTTCTCGGAAAATTCCTTGAATCGATCCTTCCAATCGTTAGCCGGAAATGAGAAATCATCCGCTAACACTTTGAAAAGCATTTCGCATTCGCCCGAAGAGATGGGTGATCGAAGACCGACTTCTGTAGCATTTGAAACGGGGACAAGCACCAGCGAGTTATTGGCAGCAAGGCGAAGCGTGTAGAAAGGGAGTAAGTTAGCGCCTATTTGCTTCTGTTCGATCTGCTCGATGGTCCCAATACCGTGATTTGGATAAACGACTTTCTGGCCGACTTTGAAGCCCACCGCAGCACCTCCATCGATTTGAAAAATCAGACTCCGCCGCACGCGCGGGTCTGGGGAAATCCGAGCGACGCAGTAAAGCGCCGGGCCCTAATTGGTAAGTGATTGAAGTCTAGCAACTGGTCTTGCCAGCGTCAAGCGTTTCAGGGAACACCCAAAGCAAGTGAAAACGGTAACAAACATCGTGAGTTTTTGGCCTTGACTTTCAATAATTACTGGTATTTGCAATTGACAGTTCAACGACGGAAAACCGTCATGATCTTCGTCAGCCGCAAGTGGTTTATTGAGCGCGATCGCGCATTAATCACGACACCTACGTTGCTTTGAACTGCGTTGCTGTTACTCAGTTGGGACGCGGATGTTCGCCAGATCAAGCAACGTTGCCTCAAACATGCCACGGGCCGGCTACTACTCATTTCGCCGGCGCCGGCTTAAAGGGAAGGCGATAATCACTCACGTTCTGGCACGGCTTGAATTCGATTTCTGTTTTAGCGGCTTCGGCAGCGCGGCGTATTTGAGCACGCGTTTCCACTTCATCTGGCGAGCGCAGTTTTGCAACAGACTGTGTTTCATTGTCGGCAGCAACGCGAGCGACCGCCCAGTAGCGGCCGGGTGGCAAATTGTTGAGCGCAAATGTTCCGTCCGAATTAACCTCGCCGGCAAAGAGCCGCAACACATCCTCAACGTTCTCTTTTTCAGCCGGCACCAGGTGTACGTACAGACTTGGCGGAACATTTTCACCTGGCGCTATTCCGACAGTTCCTCGAAACGAAGCCGCGCCTCCCGCCAGCGTAACCGTCAAACCGGTGATGCGCTCGCCAAACTTCAAAGGCATTCCGTTTCGCGCAGCGTCAGTTTGCCTGGCCGCAGGTGCAACTCTTCCAGCGACCGATGGGGTCACGGAGCCTTCTCGCGTGATTGATTTGAGATACCAGTACTTCGCGAAGAACTGTACGTTCAAATCATATTGGCCTGGGGCGAGATTGCGGATCAGAAAATCTCCGGACTTGTTCGGTGTTCCCTGTGCGCCGAACAGTGTGGGGAAGCGCGGCCCATCTTTCGGCAAACCCTTTTCGCTTCGGCGCGCGGCAATCAGCGTTTCAGATAGCAGCGGCTGACGCTTATTCTTGCACTCAACTGCGTCCGATGCTGCTAAAGCCAGATGCCCACCGATCGCGCCCAGCGGCTTGATCGTTAGCTCAATGCCGGTGACGTCGGCGCCTTTAACCGAAATACGTCGGGGCTCAGATGCGGTCATCTCCCCAAGGCCTACGGAAGATTGAGCAACCAGATCGTAATCTCCATCCGCCAGGCCGTAGAACGAAAAACCCTTGCCATTGGGAGCTTGAAACCCATAGATACTCGACATCGGTACACCGTTTGAAATTTGCGTCAAGTTAAGACTGAACTGTGAATAAGAATTGGGATCCGTTGGTCCATTCGCAACGCCGCTGATGACGTGGCCCGGCTCGCCCCGATAGCGAATGTTCACACCGTTGGCTTCCTCGCCTGCTCGTACCGTGATTTCCGCAGCCGTGTCACGCGTAGAAGATGGCGCGTAGGTTGGCGAGTCGTTTGCATAGGGGTTAGCCGCAAAGCTTAATGAACCGCGACCACCTGCTGAGACCACATAGGTACCCGGCAACAAACCGTAAATTCTGTAGATGCCGCGATCATCAGTCAATTTCTGTGATTGATAGAACCCGTATTTCGGCCGCTGGCCATTTGCATCCCGAACAAGCACGGCCTGAACCGAAACCTGCACCACGGGTTCACCAGAAGTTGACACGACTGTGCCCGAAATCACGCCGCCCTTCACTAGAGTGAGCGTGACCGAGTCGCCAATCCGATAATAGGTCGGTGGAGTGTCCGGATCGCGCGGAGGCGAGACATAGGCAGGCACCATCGCCGAAACACCATAGAGCAAGGGTTCAAGACCGGCGGCCTGAAAGTTTCCCTCGCTGTCGGTGGCAGTGATACGAGGTTGAAATAGCGGCATAGAGCCTCGCAGGTAGACCGTGGCATACGGAAGTGGTTGACCGCTTTCAGTAACTACACGTCCGGTTATCGTCCCGGCAGTGGCTGGAGTTTGAGTTTCGTCTCTTGGTGATTGGGCGTTTACGTTAACTGAGGACGCTACAATCAAGATGAGTAGCAGCAACCACGAGGCGGTGAGTTTTTTCTCGGTAGAGTTCATCAGTCCTTAATAAACTTAACACCGAAAATCTGCGCGGGTTCACGGGTTGGGAGATGGTCCGGGCGCTGGCTTCAGATCAATGACCACCTCAACCTCAGTTACGCCCCCTTCAATCACGGTGATTGGTTGGCTGACGGAAGGTTGCTTCGTGCGCGATCCCGGTATGAAAGCGCTGACCTGCAATTCGTAAGACCCGGCGGCTATACCTTCAAGGACAAAATGACCACGCGCGTCGACCTCCTCGGGCCGCAAATTTGACGGCCACGAATCCCCTGGCTTCACAAGCCGAGCGGTGACGCGTGCGTTCGGCGGCGGCGGCCCATTCTCGAATTTCACTACCCCGCGAACGACACTATTCCCGTAGCTCACAACAATCTTCACTCCCGAAATCTGCTCCGCCGCTCTGATTTCCAGTCCGCGAGCCTGAACCACGTCGTCACGCTCGACCCGCGAGATTGAAAATCCGGTTAGCTGGCTACGGTCTATAGCCCCAAGCGAAAAGTTCGCCAAACCTGCCTGCAGACCCCCCAGACGAAAGCTTCCGTCCGGGCCAATAGTAGAAAACTGTCCTGAACCATTATTGCCCTCGCTGCGTACGAAGGCCTGAAGGCGAAACTGAGACAACTTTGCAATGGCGGTTTTGTTCGAAGTTCCTTCGAGTACAACAATGCCAGAAACACTTGCCCCCTTTGAAGTTCTGACCACTAATCCGGTCACATCCTGATCAACTACTTCAAAGGGCACAGGGTCGCTACGACCATCGCTGTTAGGTTGTGGATAAATAAGAATCGCGTATTTTCCCGGAGTGATATTTTCAAACCGAAACTCGCCCCGGCTGTTTGAGACTGAAACTATGCCTATCATGGGAGAGTTGCGTTCGCTGACGATGCTCTGAAGTCCAAATCGGATATCCGTGAGCGGCCGGTCCGTCTCACCATCGACAATCAATCCGCTCGCTGCAAATCCGGGGATGCTTTCGCCTACCGTGATGTCAATATTCGTTGCCTCGCCACCTTCTTCGAGCTCGATAATTTTGGCTTCGTTCGAATTCGTCACGCCAGGATAGAAGACTCGCTCGTAAGCGGGTCGACCTCGATTAACGATGACGTAAGAACCCTCATCGGATTGTCCGACATAGATTTTGTAGCGCCCGGGTGCGAGGCCGTAGAGTCGATAAATCCCACGATCATCTGTCTGAGTAGAAGAGCCTGGCGTAATCGAAGGACGACCCGGGTTTAGTGGGTCCGCAAACATTGCGGTAATCCGTTCCTCCACAACGGGCCGACCATCCGCGCTGGTAACTTTTCCCGTAATCACTCCGCCTCGCACGAGCGAAAAGTTTATGCCTTCGACGTTTTCGCCCTCGGCCAGCACTAATGACTTGCCGCCTCGGGGTACCGACGAGTCCGGATCAGAAACGACAAACGAGGGCGCCATAGGCGCCACTTGATAATTTCCTGGCGGCGCATCCGTGATCCTGTAGTTGCCGCCGGGATCTGTTGTGGTTTTGTATACCGCACTCTGCGAGAACGAATAATCCGAAGTTCGAAGACCGACGGCGATACCGCCCTTGCCTTTGCCATTAACAGTCACTCGGCCTGAAATACTTGCTCCCGGTGGCTTCCCAGGGGGTTTTGTTTGGGAGTTCGCTGTGGCGAGGGTACCCGCGCAGCCGAGCCCCAGGACCAAAATGAATGCGTAGCGAGGGAGGCTATTCATAAATAGAAACCTCTCTTTTCCAGGTTGCGAGGAGGCGTAGATGGTACTCAATCCAATGGCTATTGTCTCGGTCTAAACGTATTAAGTTGTCAGAGCTAAATCATACTGCTAGGATCGCCGGAGATTAGTTTGCAATGGTCTCCTACGACACCGGTTGGTTTGTTACTTTCGCAGGGCTACGACCCTCGTTTAATTCCGACTCTGATCCGCTATGGCATTCCTTAAAATTACCGACGCAAGTGGCCGGCAATGGCAGTACAACTTTCTTCCTCAGGGCATGTGCACCATAGGACGCGCGCCTGACAACACCGTCGTCCTCGATGACCCGCGCGCTTCTCGCTATCACGCACATATCAAATCTTCCGACGATGGCTCGTTCACTCTGGTTGACGGCGCGATGATCAATGGACAGCTCCGCCGCAGCGCCAACAAAGTCTTTGTTAACGGCGGACCGCATTCGGAGTATCAATTAAAGAATGGCGATCGCGTGACTATCGGCGCGAGCACGCTACGCTTTGAACAACCCGCCGAAGAACGCACCACCGACGTCCGTTACGATGACAAGCCCCTCGGCCACACGCAACTGCTAATCTCGGCCAACGACGTTATGTCGACGGTCCTGCATACGAAGCCCGGTGAAGGTGTAACAGGAGTAACAACATCGCAGGCTAGTCCGGCGCGGGACAAAGTGCTCGAAGCGTTGCAACGAAAAGCAAACATCCTCACGGCGCTCTATGAGATGAGCAAGACTTTAGGCTCGGTTTTTGATCTCGACGCGATCTTTGCCAAGGCAACTGACATTATTTTTCGATCGACTCCTGCTGATCGAGTGGTGGCCCTGCTGGCCGAAGGAAACGGCACTGAAAATCCGGAAGACGTGAAGCTGAATCCCATCGCCATGCGGGCCCGCGATGAAAGTCTCAACAATCACGCTCGCAAGCTAACGATTGGCCGCACCATCACGCGGAAAGTGATGAAGGATCGAGTGGCTTTGCTTTCGCAGGACGCGGCTTCAGACGAACAATTTGCCGGCGTCGATTCGATCGTGTCTCAAGGGGTTCGTTCGACCATTTGTGCTCCACTCGTCGGCGAGTCGAGAGTTCATGGAGCAATCTACGCGGACCGGCTGGATCCTTTTGCCGCTTTCAAACCAGATGATCTGGAATTAATCAGCGCAGTCGCCGCGCAAACGGCAATTGCCGTGGAAAATGCTCGGGCGCACGAGCGCCTAGCCCGGGAGGAAGTGGCTCGCGCGAACTACAGCCGGTTCCTTCCCGAATACGTAGTGAAGCAAATGCTCGAGAACCCCGAGTCGTTTAAGCTTGGCGGCGTTAATCAGACAATCACCGTGCTCTTCGCCGACATTCGCGGCTTTACGCGCATTTCTGAACACGCGCCGCCGGAGAAGATTGTTGGCTTGCTCAATAGATACTTCTCCGCTATGACCGACATTATTTTTGCCCATGGGGGAACTCTGGATAAGTATCTCGGCGATGGCTTGATGGCCTTGTTTGGAGCACCGACTGCGACCCCTGAAGATGCATCCAACGCTCTAAACGCAGCGGTGGCGATGCAGCGTCGCATTCTCGGCATCAACATTGAACTGCGGGAAGAAGGTCTGTTGGAAATTGGCGTGGGTATCGGTCTGCATACGGGTGAAGTGACTGTGGGCTATATCGGCTCCGAACGGCGTTCGGAATACACTGCTATCGGAGATACGGTAAACACGGCTTCGCGGCTGGAATCGAACGCGAGAGGTGGCGAGATTCTTTTGAGCGACGCTACCGCCAAGGCCGCCCGCAGCCGTTACAAACTTCACTCGCGCGATCCAATCACCGTCAAGAATCGTGAGCAGCCGGTTATTCTTTGGGAAGTCGATTGGCAGCGCGCAAGCGGCGCATTTTGATTTGAGGCGAAAGAACAAAAAACTTACGAAGTTATATTTATGGTGAATAGAACCGGGAATGACGCCTACGTCCCCGCGTTTTATTCACCATTCTTTTTGAGATAGTCATGCGCTTTACGGAGGTATTCCAACGCCGGCTGACGATTGCGCGTGTGTATGGCATTCCGGTTCGCATTGACTATCGCTGGTTTGCTGTAGTTGCGCTAAGTATCTGGCTCATTGAGAGCAATCTGCAACGCCACGTTATTCAAGTTGGTAATGTGAGCCTGCCGCCCGTCGCGCCTGCCACCGCCTGGTTCCTCGGACTAATTACAACTGCCGGACTTTTCCTATCGGTCTTTGGCCACGAACTCTCACACGCGTTGATGGCCAGAGCGGAGGGGATTGAAATCGAAGAGATCGTTCTTCATCCCTTTGGCGGCTTAGCCCGACTGCGAACCGAACCACAGAATCCACGGGCCGAACTGCGCATAGCGTTTGCTGGTCCTGCGGCCAGTTTCCTGTTTGCATTGCTCGCTTTTGGTGGCGCAAAAATTGCGGCGCTCGGAGATCATGTTGCGACTGTCGTTGTCTTCTTCTTGATCGCCTCGGGAAATCTACTGCTCGCTCTCTTCAATCTCTTCCCTGGTTATCCACTCGATGGCGGTCGAGTACTGCGCGCCATTCTTTGGCGCCGCAGTGGAAATATTAAGGAGGCGACGCGCCTGGCAGGTATCTGCGGCGTTCTGATCGCCGGTACGCTTATCCTGTTTGGAATCTACATAATGATTGCACCAAACTGGAGACCATCGCAGCCTTACTTCATGGGTGGCTGGTCGATCTTAGTAGGACTGTTCTTGCTCGATACTGCCGCGAAAGTTGTGAAAGGCTCGCAAGGCGCAAGGCTGGTGACAGTAGGCGAAGCGATGTCAGCGCCGATCGCAATTGAACCAGAGCTTGTCGTTCGCAGATTTGTGGACGATGTCCTTCCCCTTCATCGCCAAACGAGTTTTCCCGTCGCGATAAACGGGCGGCTGCACGGGATACTCACGCTCGAAGATTTGAAATCACTTCCGCCCGAACGTTGGGCCGACACGCGCGTACAAACCGTGATGCGCCCAATCGTGGCAGGATTCTTTGTTGAAACAGCCACAACCCTCGATTCAGCACAGGAGTTGATGAAGGGAAACGGCGTTGGTTCGGTGGCGGTGCTAAATACTCGTGGCGAACTGGTCGGGTTTCTGCAGCGCGGAAAGATCCGCAGGAGATAAAAACGGTAGCTCACTCCTTCGTAGTTCTGAATTCTCGCGCCACAGTTCCTCCTACTTTTTAGGACCCCAAAACTTCTTCACTGAACCTTAAACTTAACCACTTCGCAACCGAAACGCCATTGCCACAGTTCTAATTTTTCGCGATAATCCACGCGGAGCTATCATTTCGTAGCCGAAGGAAATCGCTGATGCTTGCAGTATTGGGCGCGCTCTTTGCCAATGCTCTAATCGCAGTTCTTAAGCTTGGGGCGGCTTTTGTTACGGGGTCTTCCGGCATGATGGCCGAAGCCCTGCACTCGGTTGCAGACACGACCAATCAGGTCTTTCTGCTTCTCGGATTGAGTTTCTTCAAGCGCCCGGCTTCAAAGAAACATCCTTTCGGCTACGGCAAAGAGCGCTTCTTCTGGTCTTTCATAGCCGCGATCTTTATTTTCGGAGTTGGATCGACCTATGCAATCTACGAAGGCGTAGTAAAACTAGGTCATCCGCACACTCCGGAAAACCTGAATTGGGCCTATTTGGTTCTTGGCATCTCGTTTGTTCTTGAAGGCGCTTCAATCGCCCTGGCGATCTATCAGGAGAAAAAAGAAGCACGGCATGAAGGTCTAACGTTCCTTGATTATCTTCGCGAGTCGAAGGATCCAACAGCGAAGACGGTGATCTTTGAAGATTCTGCCGCGCTGCTTGGTCTGGTTATTGCCGCCGGGGGACTCTTTCTCACCGAGCATCACACTGGGCCAAATGGTGGAGCGTATTGGGATGGCGTCGCTTCAATACTCATCGGCGTAGTGCTGGCGATTGTAGCTTTTATTTTGGCCCGCAGTTCGCGCGGCTTGTTACTCGGCGAAGCTGCGAATCCAAAGAGCGTGCGCGCTATCGCGCTGGCCATCCAAAGTCATCCGAATGTAGTAAAGGTGGTCGAGCTTTTGACAATGCACCTGGCGCCGAAACAGATTTTAATTAACGCGCACATAAATCTTCGCGATGATCTTCTGACTGCCGATATCGTTAAGACAGTCGAAGAGGTAGAAGAGCTGATTAAACGAGCGGAGCCAAAAGTTGAAATGATTTTTTTGGAGACGGCTCGCCAGAGCGATAGCCCCGAAGAGGAGTGTGTGTCGGAGCATGTTGCGTAGGTGGTAAGGATTTTTCGATTACGGTTTGGTGAAACTAAATTGCTGCCTCTGAATCGCAATTCGCAACTCCGAAATTTCAAACTAACAGATGCTGTTACTACTGCCATACACGGAGTACCTGGGAAGGCTTAGTGAGCCGCGTAACGTCGCGGATGTCATTCTTGTCTTCTTGCTTGTGTATGCAGTTTTGAAACTTGTTCGGGGAACTCGGGCCGCTCCCATGGCCGCTGCGATCGGGGCCTTTGCCCTTCTGTACTGGCTCGCCGTCAAACAAGACCTGGCAACCCTGGCATTTATCCTGCGCGGCGCCCTGCTCTACATTGGCGTCGCCATAATCGTTCTCTTCCAAAACGAAATCCGGCAGGCGCTGATTACATTCGGCAATCGATTTCGTTTGCCTTTCACGCAAAAGCACCTCGGCCAGTTTGGCGAAGGTGTGTATGACGAAATAATCCTCGCTGCCACGACCTTATCGTCCACCAAAACAGGCGCGCTAATCGTCATCGAGCGCAACATCGGGCTCAAAAACATAATTGATGGCGGCGTGAAATTGGATGCCGACCTCAGTTACGATCTTTTGATTAGTATCTTCAATACCGAGTCTCCGCTTCATGACGGCGCCGTTGTAGTTCGTCGTCATCGCGTCGCCGCGGCATCATGCTTTCTCCCGTTAACCTTGAATCCCCGCCTCTCGCGAGACCTGGGCACAAGGCACCGTGCAGCATTAGGCGTGACAGAAGATACTGACGCTGTGGCGGTGGTGGTTTCGGAGGAGTCCGGCTTAATCTCGATAGTTCAGCGCGGTGAAATAAGACGAGGCCTGGACGCGCCCAAACTTCGGGCCGCAATCTCCGCTGCTCTTGAAGTCTCGCCTAAGCGGGAAAAAACGAAACAGATTGAAAAAGGCGAACCAGAGGTTGAAACTGAAGAAGTCGCCTCGGTCTGAACTAACCTGGGATTTTCGATCTGAAATCTGAAGTCTGAGGTTTGAGATCTGGATCTGAAATCTAAAGATGCCCTTTCAAGACATAGAAGATACCGCCGCGACGCCGATACCTCGTTCGCCAACTCGCTTTGAGCGATGGTTGCGCAAAATATTTCTTGAGGATTGGAGCCTAAAACTTCTCGCGCTTTCCATAACAGTCGTCCTCTGGCTGGCAGTCACCGGTCAAAATCAACCAGTGACGATGCGTGTTTCGGGTGTTCAACTCAATTTTCTGAAGCATGAAGGACTGGAAATAAGTAACGAGGTTCCCAGCACTGTGGAAGTGACACTCACCGGAAGCCCCGGGAAACTTGATCAACTGGGACGCGGCTTAGTGGCCACCGTCGATGTTAGCGATCAGAAAGCGGGAGAAAGAGTCATTAGGTTGTCGCTTGACCGGGTGAAAATGGCGCTGCCGGACGGAGTGAAAATCCAAAGTTTCCAGCCGGCCACCATTCCCATACGCCTTGAGCCGAACATCGAAACACAAGTCGATGTCGAGGTTAAGTTTGAAGGTAAATTGCCCGACGATTATGAGGTGGTAGCCGTCAGAGCAAATCCGAGTAAGGTTAGGTTGCGGGGTCCCTCTGATCGCCTGGGTTCGTTACATAAAGCGATGACCGAGACCGTTTGGTTGGATGGCAAAAGAGAAAGCTTCAGCCTCTCTCAAGTTGCAATTAATATTCCTGATCCAAAGATCGATATCCTCGACCCTACTGTGGACGTTTACGTGGAGATCGCGGAGAAGAAACGCAACGAGATCCATATCGGATTGGACACGCCCGAAGGATCATCCTACATAGCCAGCATCATGGTGCTCTTACCCGCTCATCATCAGTAAAGCTGCGACACTTGGGGTCGTCCAATTTTCGATGAAGAAACTTTTCGGCACGGATGGCATGCGCGGTGAAGCGGGAAAGTTTCCGCTGGATGCGTTAACTATTGAGATTGTAGGAGCCTCGCTTGCAACACATCTTAAGGAGAAATTGGAACGCACTCCACTAATCTTAATCGGTAGAGACACGCGCGAGTCGGGCGATTGGCTGGAGCAGGCGTTGGTGCTGGGTGCAGCGACGGCCGGCGCTGACTCGAAATCAGCCGGCGTGATAACGACTCCCGGCGTTGCTTTCCTGGCTCGTACGCTGCCTGCCGACGCAGGAGTCGTGATAAGCGCGTCTCACAATGCTTACCAGGACAACGGTATAAAGATCTTCGCCCCTTCCGGACGGAAGCTCGACGAAGAGACTGAACGACTAATAGAAAGCGATGTTTTTTCCGCATATCAGTTCAAACGAAGCATAACTCCAAACCCAACGACTGCTAACGAAGTCACCAGTAACAGCAATGAAGACGCAGTCGAGCTCAAAGCACGTTACTTAAAGTTTCTGGCGAGCGAAATCGGCCAGGGCATGTCGCTACGCGGGATCAGTCTTGTCCTTGATTGTGCGAACGGCGCTGCATCAAGTCTCGCGCCGGAATTGTTTGAACAACTGGGTGCCGATGTCACCACAATTAACAACAGTCCTGATGGTCGCAACATAAATCTCGATTGCGGTTCACTTCATACTGAAGAGCTTCAGCGTGAAGTGCTCAAGCAAAATGCGGCTCTCGGCGTCGCCTTCGATGGCGATGCCGATCGCGCGTTGTTTGTTGACTCGAAGGGTCGATTAACAAACGGTGATGCTACGCTCTGGGTTCTTGCTAAGTATATGCACGCTCGCCGTCAATTGGAGCACGAGACAGTTGTGGCGACGGTGATGAGCAATATTGGTTTGGAGATCGCCTTGAAGTCGCTGGGAATAGATCTAGTGCGGACGGACGTTGGCGATAAATATGTATTGGACGAGCTATTGCGTCTGGGCGCCAGTCTCGGAGGGGAACAATCGGGACATATTATCTTCCCAAAGTTGAGCCTTGCTGGAGATGGGATGATCACTACGCTCGGCCTACTGCGGGCCATTACGGAAGAAGGCGAACCTCTCGAAAAACTGTGTCGAGGTTTTCAGACTTTGCCGCAGATTTTAGTGAACGTCCAGGTCAAGGTGAAGCAGCCATTCGCCGAAATACCCTCGATCCAAAGCGCCGCCAAGGACGTCGAAGGTCAACTCGGCTCCCGGGGAAGATTGCTGCTACGCTATTCCGGCACTGAACCGCTAGCGCGCGTGATGATCGAAGGTGAAAGCCAGGCCGAGATTGAAGAACATGCAAACAAACTTGCAAGCTTGATAAGAAAAACGCTGGGATAGTTTAGGTTAATTCAGCGAGGATATTTTACGCGCAAGATCTGCAAATATTACACTGGTCACGCGCGCTGGTGGGCGGACTGCTTGTACCCGCAACCGGACTTCTGTCAAGAATTATGGGTTATTTCCACCCCAGTTTTCTCCTCCTAAAAGTCTCTTGCGCGGCATAAGCGTTGCGATGTATATTGTGGGGCAAGAGAGACGGTTGGTGAATCCTCCGTCTCAAGTGGTTGCTGGGGTGAGGACAGTGACCACGAATATGAATGGGCGCGACGCACTCCCACGTTTGTCGCGCCCATTCGCTTTTTCCGCAAGACTCTTCAACTCGAACTTACTATCCAACCGCTCCATGCTTAACGTGCCCGCATTAAGCTCATGCCTCTCGCTAGAGTGCACGCTTGCTGGAACTGCATTACACTCAACCAGTAAATTCTGTGCTTGCAACCCTGAGATTCTGTGAGAGGAAGTTTGGACATTGCCGCGCCTACAAGTTCGAACAAAAACGCGACAACACGAATACAAGATCGCAATTGGCCGCGGAATTCTGTCCGGTGCCGGAAAAGCCGCGCGTGAACGTTTCGGCTCGCCGTCACAGCGCATTGCTGTCATCTCAAACAGGAAAGTTTTCTCTCTTTATGGGCCGGTTCTTTTAAGAAGTCTTCAGTCCAGCGGTTTCGCTACGCCGCATTGGTTAATGCGTGATGGTGAACGTTACAAGTCGATTCAGACGGCTGAAGAAGCTTTGAATTTTCTTAGTAAAAACGGTATCGAACGAGGTGATGCACTGATCGCTATGGGTGGAGGAGTCGTTGGTGACCTGGCAGGTTTCGTCGCGGCTACTTATCTGCGGGGCATTCCCTTTATCCAAGTTCCTACGACACTGCTCGCGCAAATCGATTCATCGGTGGGCGGCAAAACGGGTGTGAATCTGCCGACAGGAAAGAATCTAGTTGGATGTTTTCATCAACCGGACGCAGTCATCGTAGACATCGAAACGCTGACTACGTTGCCGCCGCGCGAGCTTGTTGCCGGATGGTGCGAAACAATCAAACAAGGAGCTGTAGGAAGTATGGAGTTATTCAACCAAACAACTGCGTTGCTGGGCAAAATCGATTCCAGAAACGTTCTGATTTCCTCCAAAATGGAAAAACTCGTTGCCGCGCACTGTGCTTTCAAAGCTTCAATTGTGGCAGCGGACGAACGTGAGAATGTCGCGCGTCGCGATCGCCGTTCACGCCGGATTTTAAACTTTGGTCACACCATCGGTCACGCACTGGAAGCAGTCACCAGCTACCGGCGGTTTCGGCACGGCGAAGCTGTGGGCCACGGAATATTGGTAGCGGGAGAGCTGTCGAAAAACATGGGTTTGTTGGACGAATCAGAGTTAGAATTGCTTCGCCACGGAGTGAGCCTTTGTGGGCCACTTCCATCAGCCAAAGACTTGGACGAGACTGCGATACTTAATGCAATTGCACGGGACAAGAAGCGAGCAAGAGGATACATCCAATGGGTCTTGCTCGAAGGGATCGGGCAACCGACGATCGTAGATGGAAAAGAGATTGGCCAAAATCTGTTGAAGCAATCAGTGCGCAACTCCTTGCGATGAAATTTAGTCCGCTACGTCAAGAAGTGCCGATGAGCCCGGTAACAAAACCGAGTGAGCGCGGAAGCGCACGCCTCAAATTTTTAGTTGTTGTCGCGATTATTGCCAGTGTTGCTTACGCCGGATATCTCTACATTCCGGTCGCCTATCAAGCATATCTCTTCAAAGATTTGATGCAACACGACGTCGATGTGGCAGCAACTCAGGGATATCCCGCGTCATGGGTAAAAGATCAACTGACAAAAGCTGCCCCAGAATATGGTGTTCCACCCGATGCAGTGATTGCGCCGACGCAACGCGAGAATCGCGTTGAAGTGACGGTCCAGTTTGTACGCCCGATTGAGTTTTCCGGTTACACCTACCAATATGATTTCGATCATACCGCCAAGAGTTCATCTTTCCTGGCGTTTAAGTAATTAGGTCTTGCGCAAGAAAAATGGGACGCCGAACCGACAAGTCTCTGCGCCCCATAACTACCTTGAACCAAGCTATCGCTGTGTATTGTCCAGAAATGCTTTGAGCTTGCGCGAGCGAGAAGGGTGACGTAATTTGCGCAGCGCTTTTGCCTCGATTTGACGGATACGCTCGCGAGTGACTGCGAAGTGCTGGCCAACTTCCTCCAGCGTGTGCTCTGACCCGGTGTTCCCGAGACCAAAGCGCATCTTGATGACTTTCTCTTCACGCGGCGTTAGCGTGGCCAAAACCTCGTCGGTGATTTCGCGCAGATTAGAAGCAACCACCGCGTCCGCCGGGTTTAGTATAGACTTGTCTTCGATAAAGTCGCCAAGATGCGAATCTTCTTCTTCACCAATCGGCGTCTCCAGCGAGATGGGTTCCTGCGCGATCTTCAGAACCTTGCGAACTTTCGACACAGGAATGTCCATTTTCCTGGCAATCTCTTCGCTCGTCGGTTCCCGGCCCAGCTCCTGCACGAGCGCACGCGACGTGCGAATTAGCTTGTTGATGGTTTCAATCATGTGCACGGGAATGCGAATAGTGCGAGCTTGATCGGCAATCGCCCGCGTAATTGCCTGCCGAATCCACCAGGTGGCGTAGGTGGAAAACTTGTAACCGCGCCGCCATTCAAACTTGTCGACCGCTTTCATCAAACCAATGTTGCCTTCCTGAATCAGATCCAGAAACTGAAGACCTCGATTTGTGTACTTCTTGGCGATCGATACCACCAGGCGCAAATTTGCTTCGACAAGTTCACGCTTCGCCTGCCCCGTCTGTTGTTCACCTATGACAATTGCCTGCAGCGCGCGCTTGATTTCAACAGGACTAATATTGTGGTCAACGTCAACCTGCTGTAGCCGTTTACGGGCAGCCGAAACCCGCCGCTTATATTCCTTTTGATCGTCGACTTTGATCCGTTTCCGGTTGAGCTTTTCAGTAAAACTGTCTATCTCGCGCTCAGCCTCGCGCACTTCTTTTTGCACGGACCGTATTGAGTTGATCAAACGTTGGCGTGCGCGCTCGGTAACGTTTAGCCGGCCAATCTCCTGGGCAATCTCCAGCCGCAGCCGCGCAACTTTCCGGCGCAGCCGCGTGAGCTTTTTGCTCTTTTTGCCGCGCGTCGCTTTCTGCTCGTCCCGAAGTTTCTCCCATTCTTTCAGTGCTTGCTTGAAAACCTTGCGAATGTTTTGAATTCCTTCGACGGTCCAGGCACGATACTCCTCAGCCTTGTCTTTATCTTCATCGCCGGTTAGTTCAGCCTGTTCGGCAAAGATAACGATCTCGCGAATGTTCGCAGTGCCCGCCTCAAGCTCATCGCCAATTCTTATGAGTTCCTTGACTGCAATTGGTGATCGGGCAATTGCCTTTTGAGTTTTGAGTTGTCCACGTTCGATTCGCTTTGCAATAGCCACTTCGCCTTCGCGCGTTAGCAAGGGAACGACTCCCATCTCGCGCAGATAAAGCCGAACCGGATCGTTGGTTTTCTCGAGGGCGCCGGCAGAGAGGTCGAGTTCCACCTCCTCCTCGCTGCCTTCCTCGTCATCAACCACAACCACGGCCGCCTGTTCCAGCAATCTTTCGTCCGAGTCAGCAACGGGGATGTTTGAACCTTCGAGTTTTTGCAGGACGTCTTCAATGTCGTCAGGAGAAACGACATTGTCAGGTAGCTCGCGATTCAAATCGTCGAACGTGAGATATTTCTTGTCGCCACCCAACTCCAGCAGGCGCTCCATTACATCGTCACGATCTTTGTCCTCAATAGTCACTACTCTCTGCTCCGTACTTCAGATCCGAACTGTGCGCTGGTGAGAAAATCCAGTTTTGGCAGCGACCGCATTAGGAACTTCCGGAGAACGATGCCCCTGTCGGTAACCCCTAAGGTGAGACCGACTATGAAGGTCCGGTTTGCATTGCTTCCGCTTTTGGCAACAAAGCGCTTCTAAGCCTTGCAAGCTCAAGGTGCTCAGTGGAGAGTTGATCGCGACGCTCCACTTCGCCATTTCGCTCTGCGGCGGCGATTTCCGAGGTTAAGTCGCTGATGAGGCGATCGACTTTCATCAATCGTAACGCGTCGAGGCACCGTTCGGCAGCTAACTGCCGCGCGCTGAATTGCCCTTCTTCGCTTTCATCAAACTCGATCATTAGCAGACTGGGCAAAAGATCAGAAACTGGGTTCCCTTCCGTTCTCTGGCTCAGGAAGTCGAAGTTAATCGTGGCGCCTTCACGCTCACCATCGATCAAAGCGCGGAAAATAGGCGCGGTTGCCAGGTCGTCGTAATCGCCGGGTTCTAGTTTTGGCAAAACACCGTGGCGTAACTCGGCATCGGCCAGCAACAACTCCAGCAGACGCTGTTCCGCTACTGTCGGCTTAACCATCCGCATACTGACAGGTTGCGCGACGCGCGAGCCATCAGCGGCACCCACTCTAATTGATTGCCATAATTCTCGCCGTAACGTCGCGTCGCCTATTCGCAGAGAGTCCATCGCAATATCGAAATACTCGCGCTTCTGAATGCGACTGCGGACCGCGCGAATGTACGGCAGCACCTCATCAATCGCTGCCTCTTTATCGGCCGGATTGCTGAGCTTGCGATTCCGCACAGCCTGATCGATCACAAATTGTATGTGGGGTTGTGCCTCGCCACGTTGCCGTCCGTATTCACTAGCGCCGGACTTCCTGATGAACTCATCCGGATCAGAGTTATCCGGCAGCACCAGGATTTTAACTTCGATATCTTCCGCGAGAAGTATTTCAATCGCCTTTTTTGCTGCCTGCACACCCGCGTTATCGCCATCATAATTGACCACGACTTTGCGGGCAAATCGCCCTAATAATCCGGCCTGTTCAGGCGTCAGGGCGGTTCCTAAACTCGCCACGACGTTCCGAATTCCGAATTGATACGGCACTATAAGATCCAGAAAACCCTCTACCAGAATGGCGAACCCGTCGCGTCGAATTTCATCACGGGTCAGATGAAGACCAAACAGATTTCGCCCCTTAACATAAGCTGCTGTTTCCGGCGAGTTAATATATTTGGCGTCTTCATTCCGCAGCGTGCGCCCGCCAAAGGCGATCGGCTTTCGCTGAATATCTAACACCGGAAAAATTAGCCGGCCGCGGAAACGATCGTAAGAACCGCCTTCTTCTTTTTTGACGACGAGCCCACTCCGTTCAATTTGTTCCTGACTCGCGCCCTTCTGTCTGAGATGGATAGAAAGCGCGTCCCAACTATCAGGCGCGTAGCCGAGTCGAAAGGTCTTGCGTGTTTCTTCTGTAATCTCGCGTTGAAGCAAATAATCACGAGCGACGCGAGCTTCCCCGCTCGACTCGAGCTGCTGCTCCCACCATTCCAGCGCCCACTTGTTAAGCTCAATAACTTCGTCAGCTTCATGACGTTTCGCTTCGAAGCGACTGTCGTCGATCAACTTCGGTAAAGGCACGCCCGACTTTTCCGCCACCAGCTTGATGGCTTCAGGAAAAGATACGCGCTCCATCTCCATTACAAAGTTGAAGACCGATCCGCCCTTGTGGCAACCAAAGCAGTAGAAGATCTCCTTTGCCGGACTGACGGAAAACGACGGCGTCTTCTCCTTGTGAAAGGGACAGCACGCCATCCAATTCGCGCCCTTCTTTTTTAGCTGGACGTAGTCCTGTACGACGCGCACGATGTCAGCCTGGCGCTTGAGGTCGTCGATGAATGTTTGTGGATAGCGCATTTGGAATCTCGCCTACTGCCGCAATTCTACGAGGGTGGCCCCAGAGCCACCCTGATCCTGCGGCGCGGCAGCGAAGCGCGCAACGTGCGGATGATCCTGCAACATCTCAGCGATTGCGCGGCGCAACGCCCCGGTGCCGTGGCCATGCACGATTCGCACCTGGCTCCGACTCCCGAGCGACGCCTCGTCAAGAAACTTGTCTACCGCGTCAACCGCTTGATCAGTCGTTTGCCCGATCACGTTCAGCTCAGTTCGGCCGTTTCCCTCTGTAGCTTTCAGATGGATTTCGGTGCCCCGTGATTGACGCAGACTGGCGAACTTTTCGGTTTTGGATTTCGCAGGATCTGCCAGTTCGACCAGTTCGAGGTTATCAAGCTTTTCCCTGAAGCGCAGAGACTTAACGCGCACTTCAGCTTCATCGCCTTTCAAACTATCAACAATTCCTATTGAGCCAAACGAGCGAAGCTTCACTTTATCACCCACAACAATTTCGCGTGCTGCACCGGAGACATAGCGCACATCCTCGGCCTCGTTAGCCGCCAGATTCGCATCACTACTATCTTTTTGAACGAACTGTCCATCACGCATCACCCGCACGCCGCGCCCACTGGTGCTCGGGACGGCACTCGCCGACGGTTCCCGCTTGCGCCCTTCACTCGTGGCGCGTTGTGCTTCACGTTTCAGCTCCGCAACGCGGCGTTGCGATTCACGTTCGACCTTCAAACGTTCCGAACGATCCTGGATCGTGGCTACAAGCTCGCGTGATCGCTTTTCAAATTCATGGATCGTGATGTCCAGGGATTTTTGAAACAAGGCCTGCCGTTCGCGTTCCCGCCGTTCAGCTTGCTTATCGAGCGAAGCAAATTTCTCGGCCACGGCCGCACGCTCCTCCTCAAGCGTCTGGCGCAAACTTTTAGCCTCTTCCGCTTCGCGTTTAATTCGGCGCAAATATTCCGAAGCTTGCCGCGTCGAATCTTTTACTGACTCCAACGCGACGTCTATTACCAGGCCTGGCATGCCAAACCTCCTCGCGATCTCAAGACCCGAAGACGCGCCCGCTACACCGATAAGAAGCCGGTAAGTTGGCTGCAAAGTCTTTTCATCAAACTCCACGCTCGCGTTAAGCACGCCTTCTTCATTCGCGGCGTACATCTTCAGACCGCTGTAATGCGTGGTGGCCATGACATGCGCGCCGCAAACTTTACGAAAGTGATCGACCACAGCTACGCCCAGTGCCGAGCCTTCTTCAGGATCAGTGCCGGTGCCGACCTCATCAAGCAGTACCAGCGCGGGTGGTTCACACAATTCAATCATGCGCGAGATGTTTGCGACGTGCGAAGTGAAGGTCGAAAGATTCGCCGCGAGCGATTGATGGTCGCCGATGTCGGCGAGCACCGAAGCATAATGTGGAATCCGGGCTTCGCGTGCGGGAACCGACAAGCCGGAAAGTCCCATCAATGAAAGTAGTCCTGCTGTTTTGAGCACTACGGTCTTGCCGCCGGCATTCGCACCCGAGATCACAATGGCGTCGTGGTTTTCATCAAGCGAGAAACTTACGGGCACAACCGCGCCGCCGGAGCCGCGAAGGTTTTCTTCGAGCAGCGGGTGACGCGCTTCGATTAATTCGAGACGGGTGGTTCCAGTTTCCGGAATCACGCAATTGAATTTTTGATGAAAGACCGCCTTGGCGTTTATCAAGTCCAGCTCGGCGACTGCTTGAGCGGCCAATTCAATACTCGGCAACTGCCCGCGCAATTCTTCAGTTAAGCCAAACAGGATTTTGAAAATTTCGCGCGCTTCTGATTCGTGAAGCGCTTGCAGCTCGTTATTCGCTTCAATTGTTTCGAGAGGCTCAACGAAAGCCGTAGCTCCGGATGAAGAGTAACCGTGCGCCACACCGTTGACGCGTGCCCGGTGATCGGATTTAACCGGGATTACGAAACGGTCGTTGCGAATCGTGACCAGTTCATCCTGGATGGCCTCTCCCGACTTGCGCATCACACTTTCGAGCGCGCGGGTGATGCGCGAACGCAGGGAGGCAATCTCATGGCGTATTTTCGCCAGCTCGGGACTTGCGCGATCGTCTATTTCGCCAGTTGGCAAGATCTTGTTGGCGATACGGGCACTTAGTCGATTCAATTCGGGCGGCAAACTTCCGATTAAGTTCCACAACACTGGCGAAGCTTCGCGCTCGGCGAGAATTGCTGCGCGCGCCGACATCGCCTGTTCACAGAGTGATCTGATTTCGAGAATTGCAGTCGACTCCAGGGTCGCGCCTTCCACTTGCAGCAATGCAATTTTTTCTGACGGATCACTAAGCTCACTGAACGTCCAGGCAGATCCTCGTTTTCGTAAATTGACACACTCCGCCAGCGCCGCAAGCTTCCCCTGCAAGTCGGCATTATTCCTTAGCGGCCGGAGCGCAGCCGCGCGCGCCTTACCCATGGGCGTCTGGGCGCCGCGCCGGATCAGCCCCAGGAGCTCATGATATTCAAGGATTGAAAAAGCCTGTTCGTGCATAAACTCAGCGAATAAGGACGAGTGAAGAGTGATTCAGCAGGGCAACGGCATTGACCGCGCCATCTGGAATTCTCTGATTGTCGTGCGATTTCGATTCTAACATTCAGGCGCGAAATTCACATTCAGTCGAGAACAGAGAAAGCATTGTTCCACCCGGGTATCGCATGCGCTTGGGAGAAATGTTGTGGAATCGGTTGGCATGCGCGGTGATGCAGGTGGCGAGTTTATGAGGTCTGGAAACGACGCCGGCGCCGCTCGCGCCCCTGAATTGCGGTTGGGAAGAGTTCCTTCACGTTGAGAATGTTTATCTCACCGCCTCCATGATTCAGAACGCCTGAGACAAGTGTTCCCGCCCTTTCTCGCGTTGCGGCGAATTCGTCGTCCGCGATCTCGATGAGTTCGCCCAAATTTTCCACCGCCAGCGCCAGTTGCTCATCACCGCGCAGCGCGACGATGTGTTGGAACGGTTCATCGCTTGATGAAGATTCGCCGAGCAGCGTCGCGAGATCAAAGACTGTCAACATTCGGGCCTGAACGCTCGCCACACCAAGTACAGATTTCGGCGCGTGTGGCAAGGGAGTCGGCTCGCGCCAATCGACGATAGCGGCGATCTCATCCGCAAGAATGGCGAACTGAACAGAACCCGCGCGAAGGAGTTGCAGCTTGCGAATTTTCCCTCCACAGCTTGGCTCATCGGAATCGTGTAGACTTTTGTTCATGTGTTAATAGGACCGCTCCAGGCGCATTCTAGTGTACTCAACAATGCGCCGGCTAAGAAAACGGCGTTGCTCGTGTTTACCATCGCCCCAGTCTCTGGCGACTTCCTGTTTGCGCAGATAGAATAGCTTTGCAAGTAACTCCCCAAAACCATTGTCGTTAATCCGCGCCGCAGGATAGATAGCCGGTGAGCAGCGGCGCGGCGGAAAGGCTTCTTTAGATGGATGAATTCGACCGTTACCGGGCGGACATGAACGAAAAACTGCTCGGCAGCAATCATCTCGGAATCAAGCGGTTCTTCGCGCTCGACACGCAAGCCTACGAAGATGGCGCCCTCGACAAACGCACGAAGGAATTGTTGGGCTTAGTGGCTTCTATCGTGCTGCGCTGCGATGATTGCATTACCTATCACGTCAAACAGTGTGTCACGGCCGGCGTGACCAGGCCCGAGTTTCTCGACGCCTTCAATGTTGCCCTTGTTGTCGGTGGCTCGATAACCATTCCCCATTTACGCCGCGTCGTCGATTGCCTGGACCAGATTTTAGCGGGTACGATTGATAACTCAACGCCACATACGCACGCTTAGAACTGGCGACCGTCGCCTGGGAAACCGGACACAAAAAATGTGACGACCGAAACACAACTATCTTCGTATACCCACTGTCTTGAAAAGCAACAACCACATTAGTCGACTGGTCAGAACTGTTTGCATGGTTGCGCTCGCGACCGTTTTATTTCTTTCCTATTCATCTAACTCGACTTACATGAAGGGTTCTATTATGTCTGCTCAGGAGAAGGTTCGCGTGCGTGCGCCGGAACTAACCGGCGGTCGTGGCTGGCTTAACACCGATAAGCCGCTTTCGCTTCAGGCGCTCAAAGGAAAAGTGGTGCTGCTGGATTTCTGGACCTATGGCTGCATCAACTGCATTCATATCATTCCAGACCTAAAACGGCTCGAAGCGAAGTATCCAAACCAGCTCGTGGTTATCGGTGTTCACTCTGCCAAGTTTGAAAATGAAAAGGACACCGAAAACATCAGGCGCATCATTTTGCGATATGAATTGGAGCATCCGGTTTACAACGATGCGGAATTTACGGTTTGGCAAAGCTATGGCGTGCGCGCCTGGCCCACGCAGGTTTTGATCGACCCCGCCGGGTATGTAATCGGCGGAGTTTCAGGCGAAGGCAACTACGAGCTCATCGATCAAGTCGTAGCCAGGGCTGTTGATGAATTTCGCAAGCGCGGCGAACTCAACGAAGAACCGCTGAAGCTAACGCTGGAACGCGCCAAGGTGGGGGACATGCCACTCGCCTTTCCCGGCAAGCTTCTGGCCGACGCCAGGAGCGATCGTCTGTATATCGCTGACTCAAATCACAATCGCATCGTCATAACGAAACTGGACGGCACGCTGGTCGACATAATAGGAACGGGGACGCGCGGAGCGGCGGATGGCGCCTTCGACAAGACCAGTTTTTATCGACCGCAAGGCCTGGCGCTCGACGGCGACAGTTTGTACGTGGCGGATACGGAGAATCACTTGATTCGCCGCGTTGATTTAAAGTCGAAGACAGTCGAGACAGTGGCGGGGACCGGCCGGCAATCGCGCGACTATTTCCAACACGGCCCGGCACGAACCATCGACTTGAGTTCGCCCTGGGATGTGCAACTCGTCGGACGGCAGCTTTACATCACCATGGCCGGCACGCATCAGATTTGGCAGCTGGATCTCGACAAGCACGAGGTCTCGACTTTCGCCGGCTCTGGTCGGGAAGCGCGACAGGACGGGCCGCTGCTCCAAGCCGGGTTCGCGCAGCCTTCGGGCATTGCTTCTGACGGTAAACGACTCTATATCGCGGACAGCGAGTCGAATATTATCCGTCAGATCGATATAGCCAGCGGTCAAGTCGAAACACTGGTGGGTGGCGACTTGTTTGAGTTTGGCGATGTTGACGGCGCCGGTGATGACGTCCGTTTACAACATCCTCTTGGTGTGTTTTCTGCCGGCGACAAAATACTGATCGCCGATACTTACAATCACAAGATCAAAGAACTCGATCCCAAAACGCGGTCAGTCAAAACATTCCTCGGCGTCGGCAAGCCGGGACAATCCGACGGCGTCCCGGCGTCTTTCTACGAACCTGCGGGTTTGAGTATTGCAAACGGCAAGCTTTACATCGCCGACACGAACAACCATGCCATTCGAGTGGTGGATTTGAAAACTAAAGAGACTTCTACGTTGCGAGTCAAAGGACTTGAGCCGCCCACGGTATTGGTCCAATTGCCAAATGATGAGGGGGCGCCAAACGCGCAAGAGATCAAAATTGCTACGCAGCATCTTCGCGGACACAGCAACGGAGAGCTGGTTGTCAATATTGAGCTGCCACCGGGTTATCACCTTAATCCCGCAGCGCCACAACGTTATCGAGTTTCAGTGGAAACTGGCGAGCAGCGACTCGGCCTGATCTCGGCTTCCATAATCGGAGTGATCGGACGCGACACGAGCGTAAGCCAGACGTCGAAGAGTCTCCAGTTTCCTTTACGAATTCCCTTCCACGCCTTTGAACCTGGCGCGGCTGAACTTCGCGTGCAGCTCACGCTCTTCTATTGCCGCGAAGACAACACCGGCACCTGCCGCATAAAGACATTTGTGTGGCGCGTACTCGTGGAAGTTACAAACGATGCGAGCGCGGCAAAAGAAATGAGTATTCAGGGAAAACTCACCGCTGATTAAAAAGCGGCTTTGCCGCCTTCCGTGCGGAAAGGCTAAGCCTTTCCGGTAAGCGCCTAAATTTTATAATGAGGCTGCGCCTCCAGAGCTGAGGCGTAGCCTCGAGAAATTAAGAGCGGACGGAAAGCCGTAGGCTTTCCGCACGGAGAGCGGCCAAGCCGCAAAATCTGTCGCGAGGACAAGCGAAGACGAACGGGCATGACTTTAAGTCACGGGTTGACTTGCTCCCCATGCACGAGGCGAGTAACATCAAGCTTCCCCTAATTTAATCACCAGGAGTAAAGCCGTGGCTGACCAACCAGGAGTAAAACCTGTGCCTGATAAACCATTTCTTACCGACATCAAAACTTTACGCGAGCGCGCCCGCCAACACATTGAAAAAGGCGCCGTAACCGAAGGGTACCGGGCTGACCGCGACACAGTCGTCAAAATATTGAACGAAGCACTGGCGACTGAAATAGTCTGCGTGTTGCGTTACAAGCGGCATTATTTCATGGCTACCGGCATCAACGCTGAAAGCGTCGCCGCGGAGTTTTTACAACACGCCAATGAGGAGCAGGGACACGCGGATCAGATTGCTCAACGTATCGTGCAATTGGGTGGCGAGCCCAACTTCAATCCCGATGGCCTGACAACGCGCAGCCACGCGGAATATGTGGAGGGTGAAACGCTCTTAGACATGATCAAAGAAGATTTAGTTGCCGAACGCATTGCGATCGACAGCTATCGCGAGATGATCAACTATGTCGCCAACGACGATCCGACTACGCGCCGCATGCTGGAGGGCATTCTGGCGATGGAAGAAGAACACGCTGACGATCTGGTGAGCCTGCTGGAAACAATGGGCAACTAGACGATATTCGTGGAACGGATTACTTCGTTCGGAAACTTCAGCTTAAAATCCTTTTGCATTAACATTTCATTTTTCCAAACTCTGGGGCGTGATGCTTTCGATCCGAAGCATCACGCTTGTTAGCGTAAAGACACTTGCGTAATAACCCGCCAAACGAAGCCGGCAAAAATTCCAATGCCGGCCGCCCTTCGATGTGTCGCAGTTGCGGCGCGATCATCGGCGGGGGGCAACCGCAATGCGCCGTTTGCGGCGCGTCGGTTACCGGTCCCGCTACGGACCCGGGTCAACCTCGCGTGGCTGCCGACGGCGAGACGATGCGATTTGCGCGGGCGGTCTTAAGCCGGCCTTATAAATTCACGATCATTCTGCTGATGGCGAACTTTTTTGTCTTCCTGTTGATGTGGGAGGCGAGCGGAACAACTGGCGGGTCGCTATGGGGGTTTCCCGAACCTGTGCTGGTGGCCTTTGGCGCGAAAGTGAACTTCCTAATCAATCAACAGCATCAGTGGTGGCGATTTGTCACGCCGATGTTTGTGCACGTGAATCTGCTGCACGTGCTCGTTAACATGTACAGTTTGTGGATTGTTGGTCCATATGTTGAAAAGCTTTACGGCTCGGCAAAATTCATTGTCTTCTGGGTGCTGACCGGCGTGGCCGGCGTCCTTGCCAGTTATCTGACTGTCAGGCCCGGGCTCTCTGTCGGTTCAATGGGACGTTTCCTCTTTAAGACTGCTGACGTGCCGTCCGCGGGGGCATCGGGTGCGCTCTTCGGGCTGGTTGGAGTGCTGTTTGTCTTCGGCATTAAGTTTCGCCACGAGCTACCCGAAGGCTTCAAACGCGCGTTTGGCACGGGCTTGTTACCGATGATAATGCTCAATCTATTCATCGGATACGTGGGCCGCGGCTTTATCGATAACGCAGCACACCTCGGGGGTATGATCTCGGGTGGAATTCTGGCCGTCGCCGTTGGCTATCAGAGACCAGGTGAAAAATCAGGTATCACGACGCTGTGGCAGGTACTGCAAATTGCCGCAATCGCTCTCGTCGCTATCAGTTTCATAAAGACCGGGCAGCATTACGGAGATCCTTTGCCGCCACCATTGGTGGCCGTGCAGCCGGTTCAATCTGTAAACCCAAAAAACGACAAGTTTGTTTCCTACGCGAAAGCAATGAATGATGCTCAGGAAGCGTTTTACCTGGTCGTGAATGATGGCGATGTAGCCAGCGCAGAGCGTGCTGTTAAAGATCTCCAGGCAGCGCCGCAACTCGATGCAACGGCCGACGAGCTGAAAAACAGGTTGCAGGCACTGCTGATCAAGGCCAGGGAAATGAAAGCTGCACAGAATTCCGGCACGCCTGACATAAAAAATCCGCAACCGGGACGCGATCTAACAACCAGTTTCGTTGCCTGGAGCAGGGACTATAATGCCTGGCTGAAAACCAGCGGTAGAAAATATAGCAGTCTAACCAAACTGGCCGGGTCAGAATCGCCGCCAAAGTAATCTGAGTCTGAGAACTAAGAGGAGAAAGAGATGGAAATTAAGAGAGTGGGTGTATTGGGCTGCGGACTGATGGGTTCGGGTATAGCTCAAACTGCGGCGAGCGCGGGATTTGAAACTATCGTGCGAGAAGTTTCCGATGAGTTGCTGCAAAAAGGATTTGCGGGAATTGAAAAGTCGCTTTCCAGGTTTGCCGAGAAGGGCACCATCACTGCGGAGCAACAGAAGGCCATTCGCGATCGCTTGTCCGGCACCACATCTTTTGCAGACCTTGCCGATTGCGACATCGTGATCGAAGCGATTATTGAGAACATTGAAGAGAAAAGAAAGACGTATGCAGAGCTTGACCGCATATGTAAGCCGGAAACGATCTTCGCGTCTAATACTTCGTCGATCTCGATTACGGAGATGATGACGGCAACATCACCCAGCCGACAACAGCGCTTCATTGGTCTGCACTTTTTCAATCCCGTACCGATCATGAAGCTGGTCGAAGTTGTGAAAACGATATTGACCGACGACGCCATCTACGAACGGGCAATTGAGTTTGGCAAGCAACTGGGGAAGGTGCCGGTGCGGGCCGGCGACAAGACCGGGTTCATCGTCAATCGCCTGCTCGTGCCTTATATGCTCGATGCCATTCGAGCGCTGGAAGAAGGTGTCGGTTCGATTGTGGATATAGATACGTCGATGAAGCTCGGTCTGGGTTATCCGATGGGTCCGTTTACCTTAGGCGACTTCGTTGGCCTGGACACGACCTACTACATTGCCGAAATCATGTTCAACGAGTTTCGCGAGAAGCGATTTGCGCCCCCGCCATTATTGAAGCGTATGGTATTAGCAGGTTTGTATGGACGGAAATCCGGCCGCGGGTTTTACGACTACACGAAAGATCCAAAAAATCCGACGCCGATGAAGTTGGTATAGCAGTTTCGAGTTTCGGGTTTCGAGTTTCGAGTTGCCTCCCAGGGGATCGACGCACGACCACATTCAACCCGGAACTCGGAAACTCGGAACTCGAAACTAGTAACGCATGTCTTCCATCCTTTTCGAGCGACACCAGCAAGTCGCGATCATTCGCCTCAACCGGCCGGAAAAGTTCAATGCGCTTTCGCGTGAGATGATTCTGGCGTTGACCGATCTGTTTAAAGGCTTCGAGCGCCAGTCGGAGTTGCGCGCCGTGATCCTGACAGGCGCCGGCGAAAAGGCCTTCTGTGCCGGCACGGACATCACCGAACTGACCGGGCTTGATAAAGCTGGCGCGCGCGAGGTGGCTGAACGCGGCCAGACACTTTGCAATGAAATCGAAAATTGCGGTGTACCGGTGATCGCGGCGATCAATGGAATCGCGGCGGGTGGCGGCTGCGAACTGGCGCTTGCCTGCCATATTCGAATCGCGGCGCCAAACGCCTCATTCAGTTTGCCTGAAACAAAGCTCGGAATTATTCCGGGTTACGGCGGCACGCAGCGGCTGGCTCGCGAGATCGGCGAGGGACGAGCACTCGAGATGATGCTCACAGCAAGAAGCGTTAACGCTGAAGAAGCTTTGCGAGTGGGCTTGATCAATCGCATCACTTCCCGCGATGTGTTAGCGGAAGCAGAAGCGTTGGCAAAAGAAATTGCGAGTCTCGCCCCTCTGGCCCTTCGCGCTTGCCTCGAGGCAGTAACGCGAGGTTTAGCGTTACCCATCGCAGAAGGGCTTGCTTTGGAAACAAAACTTTTCGCTAGTCTGTTTGCCACTGGCGATGTGAAAGAAGGCACGCGCGCGTTTCTGGAAAAACGCCCACCTGTTTTCAAAGGAATTTAGAACAAGTTTAGAGTACAAGCTTTAGCTTGCGTCTTTCGCCGAGCGGCAACCTAAAGGTTGAACTCTGAACTTCAATAAACCCCAACTTGCTGCCCTCAAAGGCATCACCTATACTGCGAAATGCCTTCTAAAGGGCGGGAAACGGAGCCACTTAGTTCTTGCAGCCTGCAATTCACGAAGGACATCTCAACGCTCAGGGATTTCGTTTTGCGATTGTCGCCAGTCGCTGGAACGACTTCATTAGCGCTCGACTGGTTGAGGGTGCGCTCGATGCGCTTGAACGTTTAGGAGCCGAAGAGAAAGAAGTTGCGGTCTACAAAGTTCCCGGCGCTTTCGAGATTCCGCTGTTGGCGCTGAAGCTGGCCGGCTCCGGTAACTTTGACGCAGTCATCTGCGTCGGTACAATTATTCGCGGCCAAACTCCACACTTCGAGTACATTGCAAATGAAGTTGCCGGCGGCATCGCGCGGGCGGGTTTGCAAACCGGGATACCGGTAGTTTTCGGAGTCATTACCGCAGACAATTTTGACCAGGCAATCGAACGCGCGGGGGTCAAGTTGGGAAACAAGGGTTTTGAGGCCGCTACGACGGCGGTTGAGTTAGTAAATCTTTACAAGGAAGCTTTTGGAGAACGGTGAACGATGAACGCGGAACGATGAACAGAAAGCTTTCTTCATCGTTCATAGTTCATAGTTCATCCTTGAAGCATTATGGGTTCGCGACGTAAGGCGCGCGAGTGCGCCTTGCAAATGCTCTTTGCGGCTGATGTTGCCGACACTGTCCCCGCTGAGGTCCTGAATACCTACTGGGCAGAGCTTGGCGACTCCGACACGGAGGAAGCGGCGCGTGAATTCGCGACGCGCCTCGCGGCGGGAACGCTTGCGCACCTGGAGGCCCTCGACGAGCGCATACGTTCGCGCGCGGAACACTGGCGCATTCCCCGTATGGCGATCGTCGATCGAAACATTCTCCGGCTGGCAGTTTACGAATTCCTCTACGAACCCACTCCTCGCACTGTCGCCATCAACGAAGCCCTCGAGATCGCCCGGCGCTTTTCGACGTACGAAGCAACGCAGTTTATTAACGGTATTCTCGACGCGATAAAACGCGACCTCGACGAAGAGCAGCCACAGGAACACATGGACTCCCAGGAGCTTGAAGCGGAGTCTGAATCCGAGCAACCTCCGGACGACGAACAGTCAGCATCCTCTGCCTAGCGGTCGCGTCACTGGAAGTTTAAAGTCCCTGTCATTAGCACCTGCCTTGAGCCAGATGAGAGAGTATCTATGGCAACCTCCGAAACTGTTTAAACGGTTGCCTGCCCCAAGAATAAAGTCCAGTCTGAAATTAAAACTGGCAACTAATCTTTATTCTTTCTTATTCACTATTCACCATTTACCATTTACTATTCTTTCGTGGACCAAACTCAGCGCGAATTTCTGGTGGAGATCGAAGAGCTTGTCGAGCAAATCTTCGGCGATCTCGCCGACTTGCGCGACACCCGCGTCGACGGCCGGCCTCGGCGTCAGTCAGTCGATCGAATATTCCGCCGCGTCCACAGCGTTAAAGGCCTCGCTTCATCGTGTGGCCTCGCAGCGGTGAATCATATCGCCCATGAATTCGAGAACGTACTGGATGCTATTCGTGCCGGTCGCGTTGCGGTTAGCGATAACGTGTTGGACACGTGTGACTGTGCCGCTGATGCTGTCGCCGAAAGTTTGAGTCTGGCTGCTGCGGGAATCGTCGAGCCATCGCGCCGGGCACTTTTTGATCGGCTTAAGGCGGCCGCAGCGGGCGAAAACAAAGAGCCGAGCCGCACTGCAGAAGCGCTTGTCGCGCCGGTTCCTTTTGAAATCTGGCAAGCACTAAGTGGATCCGAAAAACAGCACCTGAACAGTATAGTCGAGGAAAACATCCCCGTTTTCATTGTGACCACAAACTTCGCTATCGCTAATTTTGATGAAGAGTTCTCTCGACTGAAGCAGAAGCTGATGGAACACGGCGAAGTGATTTCGACCTCACCGACTGTCGCTAAGGACCATGCTGACAGAGTCAGCTTTCGCGTTCTTTACGCAAGTAAGGCGAGCACTCAAGAATTACAGACAAGTGTTAACGGCTTCCCGGATGTGGCCTTCAACAAAGTTTCAAATGGCGGGAGCACGCAGCATGCCGACCTGCAAGGGCGCCCTGGGCCAGTGCCTGCTTTCGTTTCAGCTTCGTCCCTGTCGAATTTCGTGCACACAGACCTCGATAAACTCGATGGCCTCATCTCCTCAACGCACGAACTCTTTCGCACGACCGCAAAGGCGCTGGACCTCGCGCTGTCGCAAAAAGAAATAACAACAACCGGGCGTGCAGAACTGCAAAATTTATACGCGCAGATCAGAAGTTCTTTTTTGGGCGTCGAAGATGAACTCATCAACCTGCGGATGGTTTCATTAGGTCCGACATTGCAACGTGCCACGCGCGCCGGACGAGCGGCAGCGCGTTCCGCTGCCAGGGAAATCGACTTCGAGATTGCCGGCATTGATCTCCAAATCGACAAACTGCTCGCAGAAGCGATCGTCGATCCACTTATTCATCTGGTCCGCAACGCCGTGGATCACGGCATTGAAAGCGCGGCAGAGCGCATTAAGGCGGGTAAGAAGAAGCGGGGCACTATTCGGATCGAAGCTATGAACGAAGGAAGCCAATCACGGGTGAGAGTGACGGATGATGGCCGTGGCATTGACGCAAATCTGATTTCAGCAGCAGCGGCTAGACTCGGGATTGTCCAGGGTGCCGGCCTTGATTTGGAGCGCAGCCTGCGCCTTATTTTCCGTCCGGGTTTTACAACTTTTGCCGCAGCGTCCGAGGTATCGGGACGGGGTGTTGGGCTTGACGTAGTGGAAACTGCGGTCGAGCAGGTTGGCGGCGAGTTGCGCGTTTCCAGCAAACCCGGCGTGGGAACTTCTTTCGAAATCCGCTTACCGGTGACCTTCGGACTGCTCCGGGCGACGGTGGTTGTGTCGGCAAAAAATCGCTATTGCATTCCCTCTAGTCAGACCGTTGTTATTGAGCCGCTCGCCGCGGGTAACGATCTCGAAAATCGTGTCGCCTTCAATCCACCGCAACCGCATGAGGATCAGAAGTCAGAGACGAATGAATCGAGTGCCGATCAGTTGCCCCTCGTCTCGTTACGCGCATTACTTGGGGAGCATGAAGAACCCCAGGGCGAGGATGAAGGTTCGAGCAGGCAATCCTACGTTGTCACTTGCCAGTTTCCAGATGAGGAAGCAGATGCGAGCGGCAGCGGCACAAAGCGGGTCGGCCTCATCGTTGATGCCGTCGAAGGGACGCAGGAAGTACTGGTTCGCAATCTTGGCCGTCACGCCGGCCGCTGGTATGGCGTGGCGGGGGCAACAGAATTACAAGATGGGACGGTTGCGTTGGTCCTGGATATCCCTCGTTTGTTAAGCCGCACAGGCTCCGGTTTTCATTATGCTCAGTAGCAGAATCTTCCACGACGTTTCGGGCCAGCCCGCAGTCTGTTTGCGCTTGCCGGGCCGCAACTCAAATCGCTTTCATGCCCAATCCATCTTCGGATGCATCGTGTGCCATTGGGTCGCGCGCTCGTAAGCAAGCGCCACTCGCAGCGGCGCACCTTCGTTGTAAAGTCCGCCGGTAAACATGATTGATTGCGGCAGGCCTTTGGGAAAGCCGCAGGGGACGGCGACGGCCGGATGACCGGTGAGATTTGTGATCAGCAAACTAAGACTTCCGGGCGCGGGCGAAACAAACACATCCCATTTTGACATCAACGCATCCATCTCGCGCATCAGGAGCGTGCGGGCACGTTGCGCGCGTATGTATTCAACCGCCGGAATGAAACGTGAACTGCGAAACGTGTTGGGCCAATCGCCTGGCTCCTGTCCGGAAAGTTGATTGACTCGCCCATCGCGAGTGATGTCGTCGAAGGCAGTCGCCGCCTCCGCGACCAGAATGATGCGCAACGCCGCGACGGAAAACTTCGGCATTTCGATTGGCTCCAGGTTTGCGCCGGCCGACTTCAAGTCGTCGAGCGCTTGCTGGTAGATCGCTTTTCGCTCCGGATCCTGCTGCTGGTCAAACTCAGTTTTCAAGTACCCAATTCTCATGCTGCCGAGCGGTCGTGCCGGCTCCCAGCTAAACGGGACGTCGCCCACCGTGAGATCGCGCTGGTCCGGACCAGACATCGCATTTAGAGCTGCGGCACAGTCTTCAACTCCACGGCAGATCGGTCCGATCTTATCCATGGTCCAACTCAAACCCATCGCACCATAGCGACTAACGCGGCCATACGTCGGCCGCAGGCCCACAACACCACACCGCGACGATGGCGAAATGATTGAGCCAAGCGTTTCCGTGCCGACTGAAAAACCAACCAGGCCAGCCGCGGTGGCGGAAGCAGGCCCGGCTGAGGATCCACTCGAGCCGATCTTGTCTTCCTCAACTTGCCAGGGATTTCGGGTCATGCCGGCAAACCAGCGGCCACCCTGCGCCAGTGCCCCCATCGAAAGTTTTGCAACCAACACGGCGCCAGCAGCACGCAAACGCTCGACGACTGTCGCGTCGTAGTCGATCACCTGGTCGCGATAGGGTTCAGCTCCCCAGGTGGTGCGAATTCCCTTCGTCGCGAAAAGATCTTTAGCGCCCCAGGCGATGCCGTGAAGTGGGCCGCGATACTTCCCGGCTTTGATTTCGCGCTCGGCTTCCGCAGCTTGTGTCAACGCCAGATCTTCCGTAAGCGTCACCACGCAATTCAGCTTTGGTCCATACTTCTTCAACCGCGCGAGATACATCTTCGTCAGCTCCACGGGCGAAACTTTGCGTGTGCGAACCAACTCGGCTAGCTGCGGCACTGTGGCAAACGCCAAATCTTCAAGCGAACCAAACTGAGGCGTTTCAACCTTGCTTAATTTGAATCTGGCGGGCCTGACGTTGAACTTCCTGCCGGGCAACGCCGGATGAAACAGAGTGGCAGGCTCGGTGTCCAGCGGAATGTCGATCTTCCTGAGGGCTTCGTATCGTTCCAGGTTGGTGTTCGCGTTGGGCAGGGCCATCGCTTCCTGCGCGTCGGTGAGTTCGATTCCCATGAGCTTCTCGGCCTGCCGCAGCATATCTTTTGTCACGCGCAAAGGAGTCAGCGAAGGTGAAGGCGAGGGCATGGGCGTGGGACTCACCGGCGGAGTGGGCGAAGGACTCTGCGACAGCGCGGAGGTGATGTTTAGTTGAGGAGTAACGACTACTGCGGCGCCCAGTGCCGGCACAAGCTTTACAAACGCGCGCCGGTTCAAGCTTTTGGTTTGAGATCCGGCTGATTCTCTGACTCGCTTTTTTTTAGCTGCGGGGGGTTTCATTTGGGTCCGCTTCTCCTGAAACTACGCGCTCGCTGACGGTCGGCCTACTGCTCCCTGCTTCTCAAACCCGCCCGCTACCGCAGGCGGTACTGACCTGCTCGTGCTTCCGCTCCTGCTCCTGC
>DIYZ01000279.1:62537-75567 GCA_002427845.1 Chloracidobacterium sp. UBA6041
GGCATCGGGTTGCCATACTTTAGTTTCAGCAGTTTTGCGCGGCCCACTCGATAAACTGTAACGATGTAAAGATTGTCAAACTCGGTTTCAGGAATGATCGGCAGCTGTGGGCCACCGAGCGCCGCGATGATTTCGGGGACAGTATTATTGTGGCCGCAAACGAAAACTACGTCGCCATTGTGTTGTGAGCGAATCTGTCGAATCACTTCCGCGGTATTCTTCGCATCCACTTGAGTAGGAGAGATACCGATTTTTTCAGCGAGGGGCTTTACGGTTTGCTGCGTTCGTTTGTATTGGGTAACGTAAATCCCGGCGATGCCGGCATCTCCAAACATGCGGACCAACTCCTGGGCGCGGGCCTGCCCGACCGGACTTAGGTCCGGATCAGGATTCCCCGGCTCAACGTTCTTCTCTCCGTGACGAATTAGAATGATGGTTGTCAACGGGCGTTCGAAGGTGGAGAAATAACCAAACAAGACGACAGCGCCCAACACTGCAAACAACATGAGAAATACAAGTGTCGTCTTAATAACTGAGCGTGGCTCAGGCTTTTCCTCTGTCAAAGTGGACCTTTTTCAACTTTCTTAGGTGGCTAGATTTGGGCTTACGATAACATTGGCTAGCCGTTAATTCGAGAAGTTTTTGCTGGTACCGGAGCAATCAGCCGTCGCCAGAGTGCCGGATGCAAACGGCTGGCGAAGATGATAGTCTATTCTTAAAAGCACACCGCAGAGGGTTAGCCTTTTCGCATTTCGCCGTTAGCAGAGGTGGAAGAGTTTGAGTCAGATGGCCAGGAACGATTTATCAGAAGTCATCGCCGAAAATTTTGGCGCTAATGCCACTTACGTCGAAGGACTGCTGAGTCGTTTTCGCAGTAATCCCGAACTGGTTGACGAATCGTGGCGTGCCTACTTTGCCGAGCTGCTGGGTGAATCGAGCAACGCGTTGGCGGAGGCTCCGGCAGCGAGCGGGGGCGTTATCCTGCCGCAAGCGGACGGCGGCGGTACGATATCAGCGGTTCCCGGTGATGGACATAAAGCAGTAGCCGGCGCAAGCACAGCGCGGGCAGCAGCGGTGGAACCGAAGAAGAAGTTAGCGCCAGAAACAACTGAACCGTCGGTCGAAGTAAATCCTATCCGCGGAGCAGCCCTCAAGATCGTCGAGAACATGGAGGCAAGCCTTTCGGTTCCGACGGCGACTTCGCAGCGGCGCATTCCCGTCAAGTTACTCGATGAAAACCGGCGCATCATCAATAAACATTTACAGGAAAGCGATCGCGGCAAAGCTTCCTATACGCATTTGATCGCGTGGGCGCTGCTGCGGGCGCTGGATCAGTTTCCGCAACTCAATGACGGCTACGATGTGGTGGACGGAAGTCCGGCGCGTCTGCGTCGTCCCAATATCAATCTGGGCGTGGCCATCGATATTACGAAGAAGGACGGCACGCGCACGCTGTTGGTTCCGAATATAAAGGACGCCAACAAGCTTCGCTTCTCGCAGTTTCTCGACGCTTACGACGATGTCGTCAAGCGCGCTCGTGAAGGCAAACTTCAGATCGCCGACTTCCAGGGGACAACAATCTCACTAACCAATCCGGGAACGATCGGCACCGTGTCGTCTACGCCGCGCTTGATGGCCGGCCAGTCAGTAATCATCGCCACCGGCGCTATCGAATACCCGGCTGAGTATCAGGCAATGGCCCCCGAAGCGCTGTCGCAGTTAGGCATTAGTAAAGCCATCACCATTAGCAGCACCTACGATCACCGCATCATTCAGGGCGCGGAATCGGGCGCGTTTCTCGCGCGAGTGCACGAACTCATCCTTGGCAAGTTCAGATTCTACGATGACGTCTTCGCTGACCTGGGCGTCGCCCATGTACCCTTGCGCTGGAACGTCGATCGCAATCCGTCGTTTCTGCCCGGAGATCAGACACGCGAGCAAACTATTAAAGAAGCCAGTGTGATGGAGTTGATCAATGCCTATCGCGTGCGCGGCCACTTAATCGCAGATATCGATCCGTTACATGCGATGCCGGTTCTTTATCACCCGGAGTTGGATATTGAAACGTATGGGCTGACCATTTGGGACCTCGATCGCGAGTTCATCACGGGCGGGCTGGCAGGTACCGAAATTGCCCCACTGCGCGAAATTCTCGACATTCTGCAACGCGCTTACTGCGGCAAGGTCGGAATCGAGTATCGCCACATTCAGAGCAAGGAAGAGAAGCTTTGGATTCGCGAAGCAATAAGGCGCGAGTTTGTACAACCTGAGCCCATCCCCGTTGAGATCAAGAAACAGCTTTTGTGGAAACTGATCTCGGCAGAACAGTTTGAGCGTTTTCTGCACACAAAATATCTCGGTCAGAAACGATTCTCGCTCGAAGGTTGTGAAACGATCATCCCGTTGCTCGATCGGCTAATCGAAGGAGCCGCGGCTCGGGGCGTTGAAGACATCACGCTGGGAATGGCCCATCGTGGCCGCCTCAACGTGCTGGCCAATGTCATTGGCAGTTTCTGTGAACGCATCTTCGCGTCATTTGAAGGCTCGGTCCATCCGTCGTTTCCCGCTGACGAAGGCGATGTGAAATATCATCAGGGCGCCGTCGGCGAACGCGAAACGGCAAACGGCAAAAAAGTTAAGTTGACACTGTCGCCCAATCCCAGCCATCTCGAAGCGGTCGATCCCGTAGTCGAAGGAATGGTGCGCGCCAAACAGGACGACTGGAGAGATCGCCTGCGTATGCCTCGTGAAGAAGCGATTGATCGCGTCCTGCCCGTGCTGCTGCATGGAGATGCGGCGTTCGCGGGCCAGGGCGTGGTGATGGAAACGCTGAATCTCGCGAGTCTTCACGGCTATCGTACGGGTGGAACAATTCACATCATCATCAACAACCAGATTGGCTTCACAACTTCGCCGGAAGCGGGCCGCTCAACGATCTACTCGACCGATGTTGCGCGGATGACTCAGTTGCCAATCTTCCACATCAACAGCGACGATCCTGAGGCGGCTTATCGCGTGGTTCAAATCGCCATGGACTACCGCCAGGAGTTTAATAAGGACGTGGTGCTCGACGTCGTAGGTTTTCGCAAACTCGGCCACAATGAAACTGACGAGCCGAGTTACACGCAGCCATTGATGTATGCACGCGTGAAGGCGCACCCGGGCGTCAGGACAATTTACTCGCGGCGGCTGATCAAGGAAGGAATTATCACCGAGACGGAGTTGGACGAACTGATAGCGGAGCGCGTGCGACGGTATGAAGAGACGCTCGCGCGAGCTAAGGAAGTTTCCAAAAAGGACACGACACCTGATATTACTCCCATCGAAGAACTCGATGGCTCAACCGTCGTTGAGACGCCGGTGGACGCAGCGACAATCAAGCGCATTGCCGGGAAGATTGCCCTGGTTCCCGAAGGCTTCAATGTAAATCCCAAGATGGTGGGCCAACTGGCGCGCCGCGCAAAGATGGGTTCGGGCGAGGCGCCAATCGACTGGGCCTTCGCGGAAGCAATGGCCTTTGGCACTCTCGTCCTTGAAGGCAGCCGCGTCCGTCTCAGCGGACAAGATTCCGGCCGCGGAACTTTTAGTCAGCGTCACGCGGTTTTATACGATACGCAAACTGGTAAATCGTGGGCGCCACTCTCCGAATTACGTTCCGAGTCGGCGCCGCAAGCACGTTTCGACGTTTTCGACAGTTCACTTTCGGAAGAGGGCGTGCTCGGTTTCGAATATGGCTACACAGTTGTCGCGCGCGATGCCCTGGTAATGTGGGAAGCGCAGTTTGGCGACTTCGTTAACGGCGCGCAGACAATCATCGATCAATATATCGCGGCGTCTGAAGACAAGTGGAAACAAACGTCGCGGCTGACAATGCTGCTGCCGCACGGTTACGAAGGCCAGGGACCGGAACATTCGAGCGCGCGCTTGGAGCGTTTTCTACAACTGTGCGCCGAGAACAATTTGCAAGTTTGTTATCCCACCACGCCCGGCCAGTATTTTCATCTGCTCCGACGTCAGGTGAGACCAGGCATGGAACGACCGCTCATCGTGATTACGCCGAAGAGTCTGTTGCGCTTGCCTGCGGCCGCGTCGGCGCTTGACGATCTTACCAGCGGCGGTTTTCAACCGATCATCGACGATCGCGACATTAAGAAGGCGGAAGCTGTGAAGCGGGTCGTTCTTTGCAGCGGCAAGATTTATTACGATCTGATAGAAGCACGAAAGAAGTCTTCTGAAGAACGGGTCGCGATCGTAAGAGTGGAACAGTTTTATCCATTCCCACTGATGCGGCTGCGCGAAGTGCTCGAACGTTACCCGCAAGCCAGGCAGCTCGTTTGGACGCAGGAAGAACCAAAGAACATGGGCGGCTGGACCTTTATCGAGCAGCGACTCGAGAACCTCTTGCCGCGCTGCGAACGTCCGGTTTATGTGGGCCGGAGTGCCTCGGCCAGTCCGGCCACCGGGTCTTACACGATTCATCAGGCGGAGCAGGCACGCCTGGTTGCGGAAGCGCTGACCCTTGCTTCTTAGTTCCTCTGGGGAGAACTCAAGCTAACCGCAGGATCGCAAAGTAATTTGCAGGGTTCGGGTAGTTGGTTTTTCTTTGCGCCTCTTAGCGCAAACTTTGCATACTTTTGCGGTTTCAGTTGCTGGCAAATGCAAACCTTGAACCTAATCTTTGGATTACTAACGCTTACCGTTCTCCTCACCGTGCTCGGACCACACCGTGCGACCTCGAGTTCTCAATCGCCGGCTGATTCCCTGCGCTTGCCTGAAGAAAAGCATCTCAAAAACATAGAGCAACTAACTTTTGGCGGCGAGAATGCTGAAGCTTACTTTTCGGCCGACGGCAAACAGCTAATCTTTCAATCAACACGCGACGGGCATGACTGTGACCAGATTTACACCATGAACACGGACGGCGGGAATGTGCGGCTGATCTCGACCGGATCGGGCCGCACCACTTGTGCTTATTTTTTTCCGAATGGCCGCCGTGTGCTCTACTCGTCAACGCATCTCGGAGCAAAGGAATGTCCGCCGCGACCAGACTTTTCCAAGGGCTACGTTTGGGCTGTTTATCCGACCTTCGACATTTTCACTGCCCGGCCGGACGGTTCCGATCTGAAACAGTTGACTAATGCACCCGGTTACGACGCTGAGACGACGATTTCAAAAGATGGCAAGCTTGTGTTCACTTCAATGCGCGACGGTGACCTGGACGTTTACACGATGGACGCCGACGGCAAGCATGTGCGTCGCCTGACAAACGAGCTGGGCTACGATGGCGGCCCGTTCTGGTCTTATGACGGCAAGCAGATTGTCTATCGCGCCTACCATCCGCAAACTGAAAAAGAGAAATCGGACTATCTGGGTTTACTCAAACAAAACCTTATTCGGCCAACGACTTTGGAAATATGGGTGATGAATGCCGACGGGTCACACAAGCGGCAAGTTACGCACAATGGCAAAGCCAACTTCGGTCCTTACTTCTTTCCTGACGGCAAGCGTGTAATCTTCGCTTCCAACATGGACGATCCAAAGGGCCGCAACTTCGATCTTTACATGATCAACGTCGACGGCACCGGCCAGGAACGCATCACCTACAACGAAACGTTCGACGGCTTCCCAATGTTCTCGCCCGACGGTAGGAAACTCGTTTTCGCTTCAAACCGCAATGCAAAAATTCGCGGCGACACGAATGTGTTTATCGCGGATTGGGTTGAATGAGCCGGGAGCGCGGGCGTCTTGCCCGCAGCGGCGAGGCGCAGCCTCACCGAAAAGATATGGATAATTCATAACGGAAAGGCCGAGCCTTTCCGCACTGTGCGGCGGCAAAGCCGCAAGGCGTGAGCCCTGAAAAGGCGCAATAGAATAGCCCAGGGCAACGCCCTGGGTTAACGAATCCTATAAAGCCAGTTAAGCCCTGAAGGGGCGACATAACGAATCAAAGAGGTTCTCATGCATCGCAGGTTTTTCAATCTTTCGCTCATCATCATCCTGGCGCTCAGCGTCGCGCTTGCTCAACAGCCAAACGTTCCCAGCGTTGAGCGTCTGCGCGCGCACATCGAATATCTGGCTTCCGACAAGTTGGAGGGACGCCGAACGGGCAGCCCCGGCGCTAATCTCGCTGCGGAATACATTGCGCGTGAGTTTTCGCGCTACGGTCTGCGACGCAGCATTGGCTACGACACGCCCGGCATGTCCCACTTTGAAGCCGATTCTCCCGGACGCTACCTCCAACAGTTTCCCTATGTTGCCGGCGTCGAACTGGGAAAAGCCAATGAGATGTCGCTTTCAATCGCGGACAATGTTCCTCCAAAAGAGCTGCGTGTTGGAGAGGACTGGATACCGCTTGGCCTTTCATCCAATGGACGAATTGAAAACACGTCTGCAGTTTTCGTCGGCTACGGCATCACGGCTGCCGAACTAAACCACAATGATTACGGAGGTACAGCTCTCTCCGGGAAGATAGCCATCGCGTTCTCCGGCACGCCTGACGGAGACAATCCCCACGGTCAATTTGCTCGTTATGAGGACGCGCACTGGAAAGCTATTGCAGCGCGCGATGCGGGAGCGAAAGCTCTGCTCATAATCGCGCGTGAAGATAATTTCAAAGAAGATCGTTTTTCAAGACTGCGTTATGACAATAGCGTCGGCGGAGCCGGGTTGCCCGTAGTTTTAATCTCGCGCCAGTTGGCGGCGAAATTGTTTCGTTTGGCTGGCCCTGGGACTCTGGTAGAACTCGAAAAGGAAGTGAAACTTCATCCACCCGGGAAATGGAAGAAGAGTGTTGGCGGTACCGAGGAGATCGATATTAAAAGTTACGACGTTGCTCGGACAGCCTCAATTACGCTGTCAACCGATATTGTCCGGCACGAAGTTTCCGCCTACAACGTCGTCGGTATCCTGGACGGTTCCGATCCAACTCTCAAGAAAGAAACGATCGTCATCGGCGCGCACTACGATCATCTGGGTCTCGGCGGTGAAGGAAGTTTGGCGCCGCGCGAAGGCGAAATTCATCATGGCGCGGACGACAACGCCTCCGGAGTTGCCGGTGTTCTCGAACTCGCGCGCATCTTCACTTCGCAACAGCCGAGGGCGCGACGAACAATTGTGTTCATCGCTTTCAGCGGCGAAGAAGAAGGTTTGCTTGGCTCCAACTATTACGTCAACCATCCAATCGTGCCGCTCGCAAACACAGTGGCAATGATCAATATGGACATGATTGGGCGCATGAGGGACAACAAACTGATCGTCGGTGGCGTTGGCACGGCGCAGGGCTGGCGGCAGATGGTAGACACCGCAAATTCTTATTTCGGGATGAAAGTAACTCCAACGCGCGAGTCTTCCAGCGAAGCACCTCACGTAACAAACGCTCAATCCGGTGGCATGAACGTCCCGATGGTAGTTGGAATAAATGGCAGACCGATCGTTACCATGGATAATGTTCGGTCTTTTAATCTCACACTCAATGAAGATGGTTTCGGACCGAGCGATCATTCGTCGTTCTATGCGAAACAGGTTCCAGTTCTTTTCGTGTGGACGGGAACGCACGAGGATTATCACAAACCCTCGGACACCGCCGACAAGATCAACTATGACGACGAGGCGCGCATACTCAACTTCGTCGCGCGTTTAGTTCATGACATCGATAGCAACGACAAACGTCCGGTCTACACAGTTGCGAAAAGCGAATCAATAGGACGGTCCATGGGCTTTCGCGTTTACCTTGGGACGATACCCAACTATGCGGATTCAAATGATGGACTGCTGCTCGACGGCGTGCGCGACGATTCACCCGCGGCAAAGGCTGGGATCAAAGCGGGAGACAAGATCGTGAAGCTGGCTGGCCGCGACGTGCGCAACGTCTACGATTACACGTATGCACTCGGAGAAATGAAGGCCGGGCAGGAATATGAAGTTGAATTGATGCGCGGCAACGAGCGACTCAGACTCGTAATAACGCCCGCCGCGCGGAAATAGTGATGAGTAATGAGTAATGAGTGATGAGTTGAAAGTGATAGTAAGCCGGATAGCATCCGCTTGCTCCTCACTCATTACTCATCACTCATCACTGTTCTTTCACCAGCGTGGCTCGCGGTCACCACGATCGCTACCGCGATCGCGTCCGCCGCCGCCGCCATAACCACCGCCGCGGCCGCCGCCATAACCACCACGGCCGCCGCCACGCTCTTCCCGAGGCTTGGCTTCGTTGACCGTCAGATTCCGGCCGCCAAAGTCTTTGCCGTTAAACTGCTCAATCGCCGCAGCCGCCTCTTCCGCAGTTGCCATTTCTACAAATGCAAAGCCGCGTGAGCGTCCGGTATCGCGATCCTCGATCACGGAAGCTGATTCCACTGTACCTACCGCCGCGAATGCCTCGCGCAGCTCCTCGCTCGTCGTGCGGAACGAGAGGTTTCCCACATAAAGTTTCGTACCCATTTCTATATTTCCTATTCTTTGATCGAATGAAGCACGGGCCAAAAATATCGCAGACTCAAGCGGGGAGCTACTTGACCTCTTCCGACGAACGCGACGCACCCGGTGCTCTTAAACTTCGAGAGCGGCTTCCAACAGGTTGACAACTGCCTCACTCTCTCCTCAGCCGAACGCGGGTCGCTTCACGGTCACGGACACGGACACGGACAGGCGCAGTCACCATTGTTGCGCGAGAGCAGGGAAACATTAACGGCGCTAAGTATGCCTCAGGCCCGGTTTGGAGTTCAAGTTCCAATCAGTGGTCAGTGGTCAGTGGCCAGTGGTCCGTGGTCAGTTGTTGGTTCTGGAAAACGTGTTTCTGTTAGCAATAAACCAACTAAACCGACCATGAACCACGGACTACTGACTACGGACAACTGACTGCTCTTTGTCCTGCGTGATTGCTTGTGCCGCGCTCGTTGGAATATATTGCTTCCCACTCAATTTGATTCAATTCGCGAAAGGTCTGAGTCCTAATATGTCTAAACCTGTTCCCATCACTGTCGCTCACGGCGACGGCATCGGGCCGGAAATCATGGCGGCGACGCTTCATATTCTCAAGGAAGCCGGCGCCAACCTCGAGATTGAAACTATAGACATTGGTGAAAAGGTTTATCTGGCCGGGAACAGTTCGGGCATCGAGCCGAGCGCCTGGGAGTCTTTGCGTCGCACAAAAGTTTTTCTGAAAGCGCCTATCACCACGCCACAGGGCGGTGGTTACAAAAGCCTGAACGTCACTATTCGGAAGACGCTGGGCCTGTATGCCAATGTTCGTCCCTGCGTTTCGTATCACCCTTTTGTGGAAACCAAACATCCGGTAATGAATGTGGTAATCGTTCGCGAGAACGAAGAGGATTTATATGCAGGCATCGAGCACCGGCAGACCGAGCAAGTGATGCAATGCCTTAAGCTCATCTCGCGTCCGGGTTCGGAAAAGATTGTCCGCTACGCCTTCGAATACGCGCGGCGAAACAATCGCAAGCAGGTCACCTGCTTCACCAAAGACAACATCATGAAGCTGACCGACGGCCTGTTTCACAAAGTCTTTGACGAGATTGCCGCGGAATATTCAGATATCCAAAACGAGCATTGGATCGTCGACATTGGCGCCGCCAAGCTTGCCGACACGCCGGAAGCGTTTGATGTGATCGTCATGCCGAACCTTTACGGCGACGTGCTCTCCGACGTGGCCGCGCAAATTGCCGGTTCAGTTGGACTGGCGGGCTCGGCAAATATTGGTGAAAACATGGCGATGTTTGAAGCCATTCACGGGTCGGCGCCGCGCCGCGCGAGGCAAAATTTGGCGAACCCTTCCGGTTTACTCCTGGGCACAGTAATGATGCTCGTTCATATCGGCGAAACGGACGTGGCCGAACGCGTGCACAACGCCTGGCTGCGGACGATTGAAGACGGAATACATACTTACGACATTTACGAAGAAGGCAAAAGCAAACAGAAAGTAGGAACCAAAGAATTTGCCGAGGCCGTAGTGCAGCGACTAGGCCAGATGCCGCAAACGCTCAAGACTGTAAAATACAAGTCGACCGCAGAGACGGCGCCGGTCGCGCAAGCTGCTCGGCCGCCTCAGGCGCGCGCGAAAAAAGAGCTCGTAGGCGTTGACGTGTTTCTCGATTGGACACGCGGGACTGCCAACGATCTTGGTGGTTCCATAAGCCAGCTCAGCGGCGATGGCACCAAACTCACAATGATGAGCAATCGCGGCGTAAAAGTATGGCCGGGCGGTCATGCGGAAACGTTCTGCTCCGATCACTGGCGGTGTCGATTTCTGTCGGACACCGATGGCAACGGTGTTTCGCATCCGCAGATAATCTCGTTGCTCAAACGATTCGCCGATGCGGGTTTCGATTTCATCAAGACAGAAAATCTTTACAACTTCGACGGGGAGCGGGGATATTCGCTCGATCAGGGAGAATGATTTGCGACGCAGATGTCGTTAATGAAAGGGGAATAAGATGGACAAGCATGAAGGACAGAAAAGAGCGCACGACGAAACCACAAACGACGATCAGGGACCGACCGAGAAACTGCGTGACGAGGACAAGTCGGAAGCGGAGATCTTGATACTCGGCGAGGCCGGGGTGCCCGGCGTACAAAATGCGGAGAGCGATGAGTTTAAGGAAGAGACAAAGCCCAACACAGAATAGCTTTCGCCCGTGGCAGCCGCTAATCGAATAAGGGCAACAACAAATTTTGCGAGGCGAACCCTGATATGAGTTCTGAAACTACCGCAACAACTCCGCTCGTAGCAGTCATCATGGGCAGTAAGTCTGACTGGGAGACGATGCGTCATGCCGACGACATGTTGACGGAGTTTGGCGTGCAGCATGAATGCCGTGTCATGTCAGCGCATCGTACACCTCAACTGGCAACGGAGTATGCATCGGGCGCGCGGGCGCGTGGGTTGGAAGTCATCATTGCCGCAGCCGGAGGCGCGGCGCACCTCGCGGGCGTGCTCGCTGCGCATACTACTCTGCCGGTGCTTGGCGTGCCGATGAAAAGCGATGCTCTTAACGGCATGGATTCTTTGCTGGCGACAGTGCAAATGCCTGCCGGCATTCCGGTGGGGACGTTAGCCATTGGAAAACCCGGCGCGATCAACTCGGCGCTCTTTGCGATTGCCATTCTTGCCAATAGCCGCCCGCAATTGCGCGCGCGGCTGGACGAATTCCGTGAGCGCCAGGAACAGCAGGTCCGCAGTGCCACTCTTCCTTAACGTCTCCCCGAGGTTCTTCTTGAATTATCCCAGCCTTTAGAGCAGAATGCGCTCACCGAATGCCGCGCCTTGTCGAAGCCTAAATTCCCTTGGACTTCGCTTGTTTTTCACAATTCTTCCTGTCTTGCTTTGCTGGAAACTCAGAACATGATCGGTGTAACCATCTCCCATTATCGGATCCTTGAGCAACTAGGCGAGGGCGGGATGGGCGTGGTCTACCTCGCTGAAGACACCACTCTGGGCCGGCGGGTAGCGATGAAGTTTCTCTCCAGCACCACGCGCGAATATCGCGCCAGGTTTCTGCGCGAGGCCCGCGCTGTTTCAGCTTTGTCTCACCCAAATATCGCGACCGTCTTCGAGTATGGTGAAACCTCCGCAGGCCAGCCCTACATCGTCATGGAACTAATCAAGGGGCAGCCTTTAAACGACAAACTCCAGGAGGGTTCGCTGCCGCTGCCTGAGGCGGTGCGGATCGTGTCCCATATCGCGGAAGCGCTCGGCGAGGCGCATCGTCAGGGAGTAGTACACCGTGACGTAAAACCTTCGAACGTGATCATTACCGACCGTGGCCAGGTTAAGGTGCTCGACTTTGGCCTGGTCAAACAGTTACAGGAACAGCACAGCTTAGGTGGAGATCCGAATCAGGTCACGTTGCCTTCTACGCGAACACGCAGCGACGTCATCGTCGGCACACCGCTGTATCTGTCACCGGAACAAGCTACCGGAAAGAAAGTCGACGGACGCAGTGATTTATTTGCGCTGGGTGTTGTTCTTTATGAATGCATCACCGGGCAGGCGGCGTTTTCGGGCGCCAGTGTGATCGAGATCGGCGCGCAGGTAATTCATGTCACTCCCCTCGTGCCTTCAAAGCTCAACGAACGGATTCCGCGCGAGCTTGATCGCATCACGATGAAGGCCATCGAGAAAAAAGTCGAGACGCGTTACCAAACAGCCGACGAGTTAATCGAGGACTTGCATCAGTTGCTTCCAACCCTCGATCGCGACGGCTACCGCAAGGGTCGATCCACCGCAGCTTTGTCCAATCCGAGCACTCACTCGGCCAGCGCCTTGACGACCATAACCGACACTTTTCGGCGGCCTGGTCCATCCCTCGGTACTTTTGTCGTGGCCATACTGGCCGTGGCGTTAGCGATCTGGGGGCTGACGCGCTGGTGGAAACCCGCTGCGTATAAGCCTACGCCGCTGGCGCGCGAGTGGTATGACAAAGGAACCGACGCCCTTCGCAACGGTGCATTTTTACAGGCGACGAAAGCGCTGGAGCAATCAATCGCCAGCGACCCCAAGTTTGTGCTGGCGCATGCCCGCCTCGCTGAAGCCTGGAATGAGCTCGATTATGCCGATAAGGCCAAGGACGAGATGCTGAAAGCGCAGCCTCTCGGTGAGTCGCCGTCGCAGTTACCTCGCCTTGACGCGCTATACCTTGAGGCGATTCATGCAACCATAACCCGGGAGTATCCGGCCGCGATCAAGGCCTACAGCGAATTAGTTAGACAGTCGCCCAGCGATCCGCGGGTATATGTTGACCTGGGTCGCGCGTATGAAAAGGACGACCAGATCAAGAAGGCGATCGAAAGTTATGTAGAGGCCACGAACCGAGCGCCGCAGTACGCCACTGCCTTCCTGCGCGTCGCAATTCTTTATGGACGGCAGACAGACCAGCCGGGTGCGTACGCCGCATTCGACAAAGCTGAGACCCTCTATCAAGCCGATGCGAACTACGAAGGACAGGCCGAAGTGGCCTACCAGCGGGGTTATCTTTTGAATCAAATGGGCAAAGCTGCCGAGGCTCGCCAACAC
>DIYZ01000279.1:75675-82201 GCA_002427845.1 Chloracidobacterium sp. UBA6041
ATGTAGCAGAGGGACGGCAGCATATGCAGGAGGCCCTTGATTTGGCGCAAGCCAAAGGCATCGATAATCTTACCAAACGCGGGCTCGTCGATATTGGTAATACATATGTCGCCAGCGGCAATTATGATGAAGCCGAAAAATATTTCAAACAATCACTTGACCTTTCACAAAGGCAGAAGGACCCGCGAAATTCAGCGCGGGCATGGTTAGTGTTGGGAAGTCTCGCAGAACGACAGAATACTCCCGACCAGGCAGTCTCTTACGTAAATCAAGCGCTCCCTTTTTATCAACAGGGTGGCTATCGCAAAGAGATGATGCAGGCGCTGCATTTGCTGGCGCGAGCCAAAGTGCAGAAAGGCGATAATCAAGTTGCGGAGCAAAGCTTCAACGAGGCGATAAAACTGAGCCAGTTTCTAGGTGACGACTCCACCGCTTGCCTGGCCCACGAAGACGTCGGCCTTCTCTTTATCAGAGAGGGCAGATATCCGGAATCGATCAGCCACTTTGAAGAGAGTTACAAGCTCGCGAAATCGTTGGGCAACAAAAAGAATTTGGGTTTGAGTTTGACGGACCGCGCGAACGCGTTGTGGCGAATGGGCCGCTATGCTGAAGCTCGCGCGGCGTTGAGCGAGGCGTCAGCAATTGCGGAGCGTCCCGACGCCGCCAAGCACTTATCATCCTTATATTACGTAGCCATGGCCCGCTTGGCGTTGAGTGAACGTCGGTTTCCAGAAGCGCAAGCAAACGCCCAGAAAGCGCTCGATCTCGCCGGCAGTCAGGTCAAAAGCGCGGTTATCGCGGCGACCTTCACGATTGGCACGGTCCTGGCTTTTTCCGGCGCCCCACGACAAGGTCTCATCAAGTGTCAGGAGGCAGTGGAGTTGGCCAGACAGTCAGGCGATCCTTTCCTCGTATCTGAGGCGCTCCTCGCGCTCGGCGAGGTGATGGCCCAAAACGGCGATACACAGGGCGCGCTGAAGAATTCACTGGAGTCGCAGGAAGTTTTTGCGCAGGCCGGCAAACAAGATTCCGAATGGCTTGCGTGGCTGGTTGCCGCGCGGGCGAGCCGTAGCGCCGGCGACACGCAAAAGGCCCAGGAATACGCGACGCGCGCGCAAGATCTGCTCTCCGGCCTGCAACAGAAATGGGGTGCAGACAATTACAATTTCTACCTTAATCGTCCCGACGTGCAATTCTCTCGCAAACAACTCAGCGAATTCATCGCTGGCAAACCCTAATCCCAACCCAGCCCAAAGGAGAAACTCACATGGCAGTGGCAGACGGCGGAGACATCATCATCAAAGGCGGTTCTGTTGATTTAGACTATGACGAGACCGTCTATCCAAAGGAACCTGGTCATCCCAGGAAGCACCAGGCCAGCGGCAAGAAGATCCGGCAAATAACGGTTATCGACAATGAAACGATCCTCTATGACAGCGGTGACCATCCCGAGGGATTGGCATTTAAGATCTCCGTGTTTACGAAGTAGCGGATTCCAGATCGGGCGCCCACTGGATTAATTACGACCGACACGCAAGGGCTTGCCGCTATAGAAGTTTGTAAGAAATCCGGGCAGCATCTTTTTCAAAGATGGCTGGGGAGTCGTCTTGTGGAAACTTCAGGACGAGATTTTTCGGTAAGCTTTCGAATGAACTCAAGAAAAATCCTCGACCAAGAACACAATTAACCTCATTCATCCCCAAAGGAGGTAACTCACATGGCAGACGGCGGTGACATCATCATCAAAGGCGGTTCAGTGATCATCGAATATGATGATTCCATCTATCCTCCGGAGCGCGGCAATCCCGGTGTTGCATAAAGGCGACACAATAATAAGGAAAATTACGATTGCTGATGAGCGTGGCAACATGACGTATGACAGCGGGGCAGACAACGTATCGATGTGGCGCGTCACAATATCTTGTGATTAAAAAGCCGCACGCTCCGATGCCTGAATGAACGCAGCCGCGCGTTTCGACGAACCTCATTCCGCAGGTTATCGACCAGGCCGCAGAAGATCATAAATCGCCGTCCTAGGTGACGGCGGGGGCTGGAGGTGTGTCCAGTGCGAAGTGCTAAACTCTTCGCCTGGTCAGCAAAGAAATTATCGCTACGAACAATGCCGCGCCAATGATGGACCAGACAATGGGAAAGGTTGTAGTTCCAATTTGAATCGGGAACAGTTCCGGCAATCCCAGCTTGCGAGCCAGCCACATTCCCAGTACGGCTCCCACAAAACCCAGCGCGATCGAGACGAAACAGCCGCCACGTGAAAAGCCACTGATTGCCTGGCCCAGGGCCCCGCATAGACCGGCGATCAGTAACAGAACTATGAGATCGAGTATTGTCATTTTTGCGTCTCCTTGCTGAAAAAGTCTGGAGTCTGGAGTCCGGTTTCTCAGGATAAGAGACTCCAGACAGAATTTTCCGAGACTGGAGACTCAAGACTGCAGACTCCAGACTTTTTCCAGACTCACTTATCGTTTCGGTAAACCTCGCCGCCTTTCATTACGAAATGCACTCGCCGCAGAGCCGAGATGTCGCGCGTCGGATCGCCTGCAACAGCAATTAGATCGGCGAAGAGTCCAGCCTTGACCTGCCCAATCTTATCTTCCATGTGCAACACGCGCGCATCGATGGAAGTTGCCGAACGAAGCGCATCGATAATCGGCATGCCCCAGCTCACCATGGCTTCGATTTCGCGCGCGTTGTCACCGTGTGGGAACACGCCGACGTCGCTGCCGCTGGCGATGGTCACGCCCGCCTCGAGCGCCTGTTTGAAGACAAGCTTCTTGCGCTCAGCGTTCGCGCCGGCGACCGATAACGTTGGGCACAGCGCGGTGCCGTGTTCTTTCATCAGCCGAAACAATTCCGGCGTGCCTCCGTCGCCATGCTCAATCGTTTCGACGCCGGCGAGAACGGCGCGCCGCGCCCCTTCCGTGCTCGTTGCATGCGCCGCGACTGGGATGCCGGCGCTCTTTGCGACATCAACCGCCAGCTTTAGCTCATCCAGCGTAAACGTGGCGTGTGCAGTTCCGCCTGCGCCCCACCGATAATCAGCATAGACCTTAATCCAGTCAGCACCCTTGCCGATTTGTTCCCGCACCACCCGCGTCAGGCCGTCGACGCCGTCGGCTTCCTCGGCCCCTTGAGGCACGGTCCACTCCGACGCGTAACCTTTCGGACCATAGCTACCAGTCGCCACAATTGCCCGGGTAGCCACGACCATCCGCGGGCCGGGAATGATTCCTTGTTGCACTGCCTGCTTCAGTCCAACATCAGCATAACCTGCGCCCTCGGTGCCGAGGTCGCGAATCGTTGTGAAACCGGCCATCAACGTGTTGCGCAAATGATTAGTCGCGCGCGCCACGCGCAGGCTCAAGGCTTCGCGTGCCACCTGATCGTTCCAAACGGTTTCGCTGTACGGATGGAGTAAGACGTGCGAATGCGCATCGATGAGTCCGGGCATCAAAGTCGTTCCCGGTAAATCGATTACCTTCGCGTCCGTCGGGGCCCTGAGTTCGCTCGCCGGTCCCACCGCTTCAATCTTTTCGCCGCGCACCAGCACCAACCAGCCATCATGCAACTCCGCCGATTGGCCATCAAAGATGTGCGCCGGCTTAAGCAAATAAACAGTCTCGGGCTTTGGCGTAGGCGATTGAGTTTGAGCAGATGGAATTGTCTGCGCGAAAGGGCAAACAACAATAACGACCACTAGAAGCAAAAGTGCATAACGCATTTCGATTAACCTTTCCGGGAAATAACAATCATGCCAGTCTGACGTAAAAAGGACTACTGAGCTCGGAATCCTTTGCGCTCGATCCAGTCGCGCACGACTTCCGCCTGGCTACGTTTATTCGCATCGACTTCATAGTTTAACTGCCGCATCTCTTCCGTCGAGATCGAGTGAGCCAGTTTTCCCAACACCTCGGCGAGCACGGGGACGCGCGACAAAGAATCTCTCCGCACGAGATATACAGCTTCATAAGGTGGAAAATAATGGCGATCGTCTTCGAGTTGCACAAGATCCAACGCCGCTATTCTACCTTCAGTAGAATTGCCGGCGATCAGCTCAACTTTTCCTGAAGCCAGCGCGATGTAAGTAAGCGAAAGGTCCATCTCGCGGGGCTGCTCTGCAAACTTCAAACCGTAAGCTTTGGCAAACCCCGGGTAGCCATCAGCGCGCGACATGAAATCCTGGCCAAACCCGGCACGCCAACTGTGCGCATAGGGCACCGCGTCTGAAATCGTTTTCAACTTAAGTCGTCTGGCGTCAGCGCCGCGCACCAGGATCGCAAAAGTGTTTTCAAAACCCAGCGGCTCGCTCACCGCCACGTTGAATTTTTCCGCGTACTCTGTTTTGACTTGATCATAGACGGCGCGCGGATCAGTTATCGGCGCATGTTTGAGTATCGCCGTGTAAGACGTGCCGGTATATTCCGGATAAAGATCGATCCTGCCGGCGAGCAGAGCATCGTGCGGAAGATTTCCGCCCAACTCGAAGTTGCGCTCAACTGCCACGCCGCGTGTGTCCAGCATCTGCGCCACAATCTCGCCGAGGAGCGTAGACTCTGTGAAATCCTTTGAGCCAACAACTAGGCGAGCAGTTTGCGCCGGGGTGGTTTGGGATCGCGAACCGCGCCAACCTGCATAGATTGTTACAACAACGATAAGAGCAATCGCAGCGAGCACGGTTTTTCTCAGCCACGACGTCGCATGCGCTTTTCTGCGGCGAGTAACTGAGAAATGCCGTTCCAGTAACTCAAGTGAGAAATCCGCCGCCAGGGCCAGCAAAGCGGCGGGCACGGCGCCCGCAAGCAAAAGATGGTTATCATACTGACGCAGTCCGCGGAAGATGTAGACGCCAAGACCGCCCGCTCCTACCGCCGCGGCGATCGTAGCGACGCCGATAGCAATCACCATCGCCACCCTGACGCCAGTCACTATCACGCTCATCGCCAGCGGCAGCTCAACCTGCCAAAGAATCTGGCGGCCCGTCATTCCCATAGCCACAGCCGCCTCGCGCACGTTTGCGTCCACACCCAGAATTCCGGTCACGGTATTTCGAATGATTGGCAACAGCGAGTAGAGAACGAGGGCCACGATTGCCGTGCGCGCGCCGATGCCACCGATAAAGGGAAGCGGGATAAGAAAACCAAAAAGCGCGAGACTCGGAATCGTCTGCATCACATTTGCGATGCCCAGAATCGGACCACGCAGAGATTTTTTTCGAGTTAAGAGTATTCCCGTGGGAATTCCGATGGCGACAGCAATGAAAGTGGAAATTAAAACGAGCCACAGATGCTGGCGCAAAAGCGTCAGCAACTCCGGCCAGTTTTGCTGGAGGAAGTTCCAGAAGCTCATTCTGCTCCCTCCTTTCCACGTTTGGAGACGTTTGTCAGACGTAGTGTATCCAGGTAAGCCAGTGCCTGTTGATTTGTCGATTTTAGAAACTGTTCCGGCGTCTCCAGCAACACAAGCTGGCCTTTCTGCATGAGTCCAATGCGCGAGCCGAGCAGCAACGCTTCCCGCACATCATGAGTTACGAAAACTGCGGTCTTGTTAAGTCGTCTGGTGAGATCAGCAAACTGTCGTTGCAGACTCGCGCGCGTCAGCGGATCGAGGGCGGCGAACGGTTCATCCAACAAGAGCAAGGGCGGCTCGGCAGCAAGCGCGCGCGCCACGCCGACGCGTTGGCGTTGGCCGCCCGATAATTCGCCGGGATATCGCTGGGCAAAATCATTTGGCTCGAGGCCAACGAGCGAAAGCAGTTCGTGCACCCGCTTCTTGATCCGTGTTTCATCCCAACCCTCCAACGCGGGAACAAGACCAACGTTGCTCTCGACAGTGAAGTGAGGGAACAATCCTCCTTCCTGAATGACGTAACCCGTGCGGCGTCGCAGGCGAATGGGATCCCAATCCACAGTCGACTTGCCCTCGACTCTTACCTGTCCCGAGGTGGGCAGCAACAGTCGGTTGATCAGTTTGAGTGTGGTCGTCTTGCCGCAACCCGACTCGCCCAGCAAGACAAGCGTTTCGCCCTGAAGCACCGCAAAACTCAAATGTGAAATGACTGGAGAGGCACCACCAGGATGAGAAAAACTTACATCGCGAAACTCGACTAGCGGATTGTTTAGTTGCGCGGACACTATGTAAAGTCTCAAGCATGCCGCGTAGCGGCCAAATGTTTATAGACCTGGTTGCTCAAAAAGAAGTCGCTCCGTTAGGAGCTTAATGTTGTTCTGTCGTCCATAAATGGGCTCAAAAAAATTCAATAATGACTTAAGCTATAAACATTTCGTCCCGAAGGGACTCAGATCAAAGCCAATCTATCAAACTGCCAACAAGAGATTGCTGCTGAACTGCTCACGCTGGTCCAGCCACGTGCGCGCTCGCGTGAAGCCCGTAGCCGAAGCCAACCTGGTAATGTCATCCAGATCATACTTGTAAGAATTCTCAGTATGAATCTGTTCACCCGCAGCGAATTGAACCTTCATCTCGAGTTCGCTGATCGTTACGGTTTGCT
>DIYZ01000279.1:82477-89894 GCA_002427845.1 Chloracidobacterium sp. UBA6041
CCTTAAATCGAAGTTGCCGGCGAGTTCGCGATTGATGCGTGCAAGCACGTTCAAGTTGAAGGCCGCGGTCACCCCGAGTGCATCGTTGTAGGCAGCCTCGAGAACGCTCTTCTCTTTCTTTAAATCGGCACCCAGCAGTAGAGCGTCTCCTTCGCGCAATACCTGACGTAACGCGCGCAGAAACTTCAGGGCCTCTTCAAGATCGAAGTTGCTGATATTCGAACCAAGAAACAGAGCGAGTGTACGGGCTCGCGGAGTCTTCCCCAATTCCGCCAGACCCGCAAAATAGTCGGCGGCATAAGCTTCGATTTTCAATTGCGGATACGACTGCAGGAGAATGCGCGAGCTACTGTCGAGCGCCGAAGCGGATATATCAACCGGAATGAAAAGGAGCCCGTCCTGTTTTCTTAGCAGTGCTTCAATCAGTAGCCGCGTTTTCGAAGCACTGCCACTCCCCATTTCAACGAGGGTCGTATTGCCTCCTACCGAAGCGACAATCTCATCAGCATAACGTTCGAGAATCTCGTTTTCAGCGCGCGTCAGGTAATACTCCGGCAGGAGACAGATAGCCTCAAAGAGTTGGGAGCCTAGTTGGTCATAAAAATACTTAGGTAGAAATCGTTTGGGCTTCGAAGAGAGACCGCGACGCACATCTTCGGCAAGCCCCGCGCGCGGATCGCGCTTGACGAGGTTATGGATGAAGAATTTCTCTTCGCCTATCTGTGCTGTCTGAGCTTCTAACACTGCTTCACCCTGGCGCCCGTACCATATACGCCTAAACTATTCGTTATCGCTTAACTGGTTCAGCTTGCGGGGTCGTCAAGCCGGGCCGCCGCTTGGGGTGCAATATGATAGCGGATTGACCTCGATTATCAACCATACTTGGACGGTCGGAATTACTTGAGCGTGCAGTAGCCCGACCGTGAGGGAGGTCGTAATTGATTGCCCGGGAAAATTAAGAGGCCGCGGATTAACGCGGACGACGCGAGTCAGAACTAAACAAATTCTGATCAGAGTCATCCGCGTTAATCCGCGGCTTTATGCCTTCCTCGGAGGCGCTTGACCGACGGCGTTTAGCTCGGGCAAGATCAGACGCATGTTTTACCGGAAATCCCCCGCGGCGTTCCCTAGCCGCAGCAATTCCCAGTACACAAAGTTCGTAGTCATAACCGGGCTGCTATTGTTGCTTGCGGCCTGCGATTCTGTTGCCGCGCAAAGTACTGCGCAAAGCTACCGGCGAGAAATGGAAACGGGCGAGAAGGTTTCTCTTTCGGTCAAGAGTCGCAACGGGCGCGTGAGCGTGATCGCAACTGACGAACAGCAGAAGAAGGTCACTATTGAGGCCAGCTCAACCGGCGCGTTAGTTGATCCGACCGACGTTCACGCCGTGGCCAAGGGCGGTGCAGTGGACATCGAAGTGCGCGATCGTCGCGACAAAGACCGCATCGATCTTATCGTCCGCATTCCCTCACGCTCCAAAGTAAAAATCGAAAGTGAAGCAGGCGCTGTTGATATCGTCGGGAATGTTGAATCGGCTGAGGTCACCACAAACACGGGCACGATTCACGCCGATGTGCCGCTGGACGCTGTGAAGTTTAATTTTATTTGGCGAGCAAGTAGACCGCGCTATCTAAGTGACGTTGAGCTGCCGAAGGTGAAAGAAAAAGCGGGCGGCATGTTTACTATTTCCGGAAAGCTGGGCGAGAAGAAATCCAAGCGAGAAGACACTGTGCAACTCGACTTCCTGACCCAGCGCGGCGTTGTTCTGCTCAACGTTGATCCCAGCATGGTGCCGAGCGATCTGCACGAACGACCGCTTACTGAAGCGGCACGCGCCATCGTGCGCAGCGGTGACAGCCAATTGATTGACGCCATCCGCAGAGTGTCGCCGAAGATGTTTGGTGATTTCGCGAAGACGCTGACGCCTCCGGAGAAGGAACCGACCCTCGTCAGGCGGGCGCCACCTGGTAAGTTTGTAAGCGTGCTGTCGCCACAGTTGCTGCGCTTCAATGCCAGCGTCACCGATCGCAACGGGCGCGCGATTGGCGGCATGAAGGAATCAGATTTTACAGTCTATGAAAATGGCGTCGAGCGCCAGGTGACGAAGGTTGTCCCGACTAACGAGCCTTTCAATCTTGTACTGCTCCTGGATGTCTCCGGCAGCGTTGAAGAGCGAATCGACTTTATTCGCAAAGCGGCTCGCGACTTTCTCAGAACAGCGAGTCCGCAGGATCGCATTGCCATCATCAGTTTTCACGACGACATTCAGGTGATTTCAGATTTCAGCACCGATCGCCGGTTGCTTTCCAAAAAACTCGATGAAATTGACGCCGGTGGCGCGACCGCTCTTTACGACGCGCTCGGCTATGTACTTGCGGACACATTGAAACAACTGCGCGGGGAAAGAACCGCTGTCGTAATTCTTTCCGATGGCGACGACAACAAATCCTTCGTGCCGTTTCCCGCCATTCTGGAGGCCATCATCGAATCCGGCGCCTTGATTTATCCGTTGTACGTTCCCTCGGGGTTAATACCGGAATCAAGCGTTCCCAGACCCGAAGTGACAATCGATCCGTTGCGCACTCGCTATCTGACGCTCACCACGCGCGCGCATGAAGAAGGTCAAAAACTCGCCGCCGCTTCTGGTGGTGTCTATTATCCGATTCGGCGTCTTGAAGAGCTGCAACGCGCCTATGACGATGTGGTCGTACAACTACGCACAGCGTACACAATCACTTACGCTTCAAACTCACGTCCTTCGACCAGTCCCAGAGTGCGCGTGCGGGCCAATCGCGAGGGAGCTTCGGTGCGGTTGAGTCCGGTGGTGAATGTTGCGACCCCGTGAGGTTATTGACTATCGATTTGCTGCGTCAAACTTGCTTCTTTCATATCCACATTATGGCTTGTAACTGAAATCGCAGCGTCAGGCTGACCACGGGTTTACTTTTCATCCTTCATCCTTCATCCTTCAGCCCTGCCATGTCGCAACCACTTTTCGCATCCCTTTTTGACGAGACCGAGCGCCGGCCATTAACGGTCAGCGAGCTGACCGGATCAATTCGCAAAGCGATCGAAGCGCGCTTCGCCAGTATTTGGGTGGAAGGCGAGATCTCAAACTTCAAGGCCCACTCGTCCGGCCACTGGTATTTCACGATCAAGGATGAAGGCGCGCAACTGCGCGCGAAATGTTTCCGCTCAGCAAACAGTCGCATACGGTTTCGGCCGACAGACGGACTGCACGTGAGGGCGCGTGGCCGCCTCACCGTTTATGAAGCGCGCGGCGAATATGAATTGATTGTTGAAGCGCTTGATCCGGTTGGCGCAGGCGCGTTGCAAGTTGCCTTTGAACAGCTCCGAGATCGACTACAGGCCGAAGGTCTTTTTGCCCGCGAGCTCAAGCGGCCGTTGCCGGTGTTTCCCGGGAGGGTGGGAGTTGTGACGTCACCGACGGGAGCGGCCATTAGAGACATTCTCAACGTTATCGCGCGTCGCACCAGAACTGTTCATGTGCTGTTTTCCCCGGCCCGTGTACAGGGTGAAGGCGCCGGCAGCGACATCGCGCGCGCTATCAAACTTATCAACGAACATCATGAACGCGCCCGGCGTGACGAACGCAGCAAAGATTTCGTGGACGTGCTGATTGTGGGCCGTGGTGGTGGCTCTACGGAAGACTTGTGGGCGTTCAACGAAGAGGAAGTGGCGCGCGCAATCCGCGCCTCAGCGATTCCCGTGATCTCGGCAGTGGGACATGAAACTGATTTCACCATTGCCGATTTCGTTGCTGATAAGAGAGCGGCCACACCATCGGCCGCAGCCGAGCTTGTTGCCGCTCGCGAAGATCAAATTTGTGCCACGCTCGCGCAAATGGGACAAAATCTTTCGCGACTGATGCGCTATAAGATCGTTACCGCGCGAACGCGCGTGCAACAACAAGCGTTGTCACACGCCTTCGGCGAAGTTCGCGGGAAGTTGCGAGACGCCGGCGCGTCAACGAGCGCGGCGCAGCATCGTCTGCACATTTTGATGGCCCAGGCACTACGAACAGCTCATACACGGGCCGACCCGTTAGGCCGAAGCTTAGCTCCGGCCCAACTCCGCGCGCGGCTCGCAGAAGCGCGCGTTCGCTTCGATTCGGCGTATAGTGACTGCAATGCGGCGCTTGCAAAGCAGATGGAAGAAGCCGAAAAGCGCCTCGGATTGGCGGCCGCCTCGCTTGACGCGCTCTCGCCCCTGGCTGTGCTCCAACGTGGTTATGCAATCGCGCAGCGTGACGATGGCAGGCTTTTGCGTGATGCAAAATCCATTTCTGTCGGCGATTCAATCAGGGTGCGATTAGCGAAAGGGAGATTCGGCGCCCGCGTGGAAGATGTTGAAGAAATGTGAGCCGTGCGCGGATTGTTTAGAGGCGGGACTTGTCCCGGCCTTTCAACCTGTGGGGGCGGACAAGTCCGCCCTCCAAACGGATTGATGTTGAAAAATGGCGATGAAGAACAATAAGGAAGAAGCCAGGAGCTTTGAAGCATCGCTCGAGGCCCTGGAGAAAATTGTCCAGGAGCTCGAGCGAGGCGACTTACCTCTCGAGAAGAGTTTGGAACTATTCGAACAAGGCATAAGCCTTTCTCGTCAGTGTCAGGAACGTCTTAGTCAGGCCGAGCGTCGCATTGAAGTCTTGCTTCGCGACAACCAGGGACGCCCGGTGGTAAGCGCTTTCGAGAATGCGACCGGGATGGGTGAGGAGGGCGGTACCGAGAGCGATGAAAACGTTTTCTGAGACCCCCGCCACTGCTAACGATTCGAATTTGCAGTCATTCGTCAGCGAAACTCGCAGCCTGGTTGATGCAGAGCTTGATCGGCTCCTGCCCGCGGAATCAGTGTCTCCCGCAAAAGTTCACGCGGCGATCCGCTGGAGTATGTTCGCCGGAGGCAAACGATTTCGCCCACTGCTTGTCCTGGCTGTGGGGAAAACTTTTGGAGCGGCGCAGGAGCACTTGCTCGCGACGGCGTGCGCCCTGGAGATGGTCCACACTTATTCGTTGATTCACGACGATCTGCCGTCGATGGATAACGACGAGCTACGACGCGGGCGGGCGACCTGCCATATTCGCTTCGGCGAAGCGACCGCAATTCTCGCGGGCGATGCGCTGCAAACGATCGCTTTCAAAACCTTATCCGAAGACGAGAAGCTGTCTGCTGTAACGCGCGTGCATCTCATTCGTGAAATTGCGCGCGCTTCAGGCACGCCCCACGGAATGGTGGCGGGCCAGGCAGGCGATCTTGAAGCGGAGTCACGAGAGGTGGGCGCGCAGGAGTTGGAGAACATTCACCGACTAAAGACTGGCGCTTTGATCATTGCCGCGGCGCGCTGCGGAGCAATCATCGCCGGTGCATCGGAAACGGAGCTGGCCGCAGTCACCGACTACGCCGCTCAACTGGGATTGCTTTTTCAAATCACCGACGATCTTCTCGACGTAACAGCCACAGCCGAAGCGATTGGCAAAACTCCAGGCAAGGACCAACGATCGAAAAAGGCAACTTACCCGGCGCTTTACGGAATCGAAGCGACGCGCCAACAGCTGCCAAGCGCTCACCAATCTGCGTGCGCGTCACTGGACACCTTACCGCGGTCGACGGAATTGTTGCGCGCCATCGCCGATTCCATCGTGGAGCGCAGAGCGTAACGATTATTAGATCCAGGATCGGTTGTCTCAATGAAACAAGATTTTGTACCCCTTCTAATTACTGCGGTCTTCTTAACGTTGACTTTCAATGCGGCTTGCCGCCAGTCAACAACGTCGACAGCGCCGGCAACTGCATTCGACGCCGCCGCCCACAAGCAGGAAATCGAGAAGTGGCAGAGCAGTCGTTTGGCCAGTCTGACTAAGGAGGATGGTTGGCTTACGCTGGTCGGCCTTTTTTGGCTGAAAGAAGGCGAGAACAAATTTGGCAGCGACCAGACAAGCGCCGTCGCGCTACCGAAGGACAAAGCCCCGCCTCTGGCTGGATCCCTGTGGCTCGAGAAAGGAAGCGTTCGCCTGGTAGCGCGTCCGGGCGTTGAGATCACGTCAGATGGCAAGGCCGTTACCGAACTCGAACTTAAAGACGATACCGACGACGCGGGGCCAACGATTCTGAAACTCGGTTCGCTCCTGATCAATATCGTGAAACGCGGCGACCGCACTGGTGTCAGAGTTAAGGACACGGAAAGCCGGACGAGCCGCGAGTTCAAAGGCCTCGAGTATTATCCGATTGATCCGAAGTGGCGCATCGAAGCGCGCTTCGAGCCATATCAACCGTCGAAGGCGATTCCCATCACCAACGTGCTCGCCATGACTGAAAACGAGAGTTCGCCCGGCGCTATCGCATTTACAGTTGACAGCAAGACGTACCGGATCGACCCCATACTTGAAAAAGGCGAAACCGATCTTTTTGTAATGATTGCCGACGGTACTACGGGCAGCGAGACATACGGCGCCGGCCGTTACATTTACGTGTCGCCGCCCGATGCCTCCGGAAAACTCGTGATTGATTTCAACAAAGCCTATAGCCCGCCGTGTGCCTTTACGAACTATGCCACTTGCCCCCTGCCACCGCAGCAAAACCGTCTTCCGTTTCGCATCGAAGCGGGCGAAAAGAAATATGCGGGCGCGGGGCATTGATCCGATGAAGGCGCTGGCTTCAGCGCTTTTGAATAGCATGACTGCGCAACGGCTTCGCCGTCTGATGTGCGGTGGCGGCTCCGCCCCACCGGCACGAACGCTTCTTGATCTTGGGGCTGCGCCCCGAAAGCGGGCGTAGCCCGACACAATCCCGCGCGTTTTCGGAAGGTCAAAGTCAGTCTCTGACCTTCCCGCGCGGATCTCAGATTAATCCCGGGGCTGCGCCCAGCATAGGGGCGTAGCCCCAAAATCAAATCACAAACTAATTCGGTGAGGCAGAGCCGCCACCGCACATCGGGCGGCGCAGCCGTGCGGGAATTGGCTAGCACCTTGTAACTCAGATGCCAGGTAATACTGACCAGCAATTGCTTGAATCGATGACCTTCTAATTACGAATCAGACGCTCTACGGACTCAATCAAACCACGCCACGCCGAAGGCGTTAAATAACTTAGCCCGGCGTAACACGCCGGGTTAGGACCGCCAACATCAATCCCATCGCCACACAGGTTACTACCCTGAAAGGGTTGAATAGACCACACGCTACACACCGCAAGCACGATTGTGGCTCGATGGCGCTGTCGAACCCTTTCAGGGTTCAAAAGGAATTGGAGGTCTCCCGGCGTAACACGCCGGGTAAGGAGCGCCGACATCAATCCCATCGCCACACACGTTCTTACCCTGAAAGGGTTGAATAGAGCACACGCTATCTCACTGTGAGCATGATCTTGGGTCGGGTGTTGTCGAACCCTTTCAGGGTTC
>DIYZ01000279.1:90177-96824 GCA_002427845.1 Chloracidobacterium sp. UBA6041
TTCGGCGTTCAAGCCGCCGCAGATGAGAGCGAGGCATCAATTAGAGAAGTCCAAACGGCTGAATCGCCGTAAAGTGATAATCAGTGAATCGCCGTAAGCGATAATCAGTTAAGTGCGGAAGGCGACTTGTCCGCCAAGCCCGCCTTCTTCTGCATTGCTTTCAAAGGTTCAGGAATAAACGAAGTGATGTGATGGGTTTCTTCGTGGCCGTCGGCAAACGTTTGATACAGAGCGAAGTCAGGCAGCGAAAGACAGCTTAGCGGAGACGTAAGGTTGTAGCCCGTGTCTATGCCGATCGCGCTGTGAGAAATGTAGATTCCGTGACGGCCCACTCGTCCTCGCAAAGGAAGCAGCGGAGTGGGTGTGTGACCAAAGATACACGGCTTGCCTCGATAGTTCTTGTAAAACCCCATATCGCGCATCCACAGCAGCGCCTGCGGCTGAGTATCGCGCGGATGTTTTGATTGATCGAGACCTGCGTGCACGTATATCGCGAAATCATCCTCATAGAAGTAGGGCAGTTGGTGGAAGAATTCCAAATGCTGCGCCGGCACGCTGCTCTCGATGGCGCGCCGCGCATCGTCGAGGTCCTGTTCTTTCGTAATGCGAAGACTTTTTCCTGCGTACTGTTCAAAGGTCCGCGCACCGCCGGTGACGGGAGTGATCCAGAGATTGGCGCTTCCCTCGATGAAGTCCAGCAACATCTGTTCGTGATTACCACGCAGGCAAAGTACGTGTTCCGGATTTTGTCGCGTGAGGTTAACTACCAGGTCCACGCAACCGGGTGCGTCCGGACCGCGATCGATCAAGTCGCCCAGGAACACGAGCGTGTCGGACGATTCGTCGCGCGGAAGCATGTCCAGCAGACAATGTAGCTGGGCGCAGCGACCGTGAATATCTCCGACAACAAAAGTTTTCATTCAGCCGTTCCCCCGCGGTCTTCGAATGAAGCTCGCACCCTGTGCATCAGCTCCTGAAAACGTGGATCACCATGTAGATCGGCCCAATTCGGGTCCGACTCAAACCACAAGTAATTATCGTTACCGAGATTAATTGCCTTTTCGAGCCACTCAAGTGCCGCTACCTGGCGGCCTTGTAAGAGATATGCGGAAGCAAGCCAATAGGCAATATCGTGGTCGGACGCTGCGGCTATCTTAACCTTTTCCGTCAAATGCTTGTTGGCTTGTTCATGTTTGCCCTGCGCGCTCAAACAGATGGCGAGAATGGGGCGTATGCCATCCATCTTGGGATGACGCTCCAACACCTGCTCGAGAATTCGCGTTGCCGCATCGACCTCGCCGCGATAATAAAGCACCCGCCCGCGAAACGTCTGGATTAACGGATGGTCGGGTTCCAGCTCCGCGCCTTGATCGAGTTCCTGCAACGCGTCTTCGAGACGACCCTGGTACATGAAAATGCGCGCGCGATTGTAACTTGTGACCACGCGTTCATTTGGATTTAGTCGGGTCATGCGGTCAAAGCTCCGCAGCGCCCGCTCATATTGCGCGTCCAGACGAGCCAGCACTCCCCGCACAAAATGCACACCGACGTCGTTGGGATATTCCTCGCGCAGCAGTTCAGCTTCCTGGCGCGCCTTCTGCTTTTTACCCTGTGTCAGATAGATAAAAACCATGTGCATGCGCGCTTCCAGCAGCGTTGGGTCGATGGCCAGCGCCTGGTTGAAAGCACTGGCAGCTTTCTCGTGGTCTCCCGCTTCACCCAGACCTTTGAGTACGCGATTTACATAACAACCGCCCAGTGCTGAATGGGCGAGACCAAATCCGGGATCCAACTCGATTGCCCGCTTGAAGTGCTCGATGGCCGAGTCAACATCTGCGCGCGAGAGAGTGTGGTAGACAAACTGACCCATGCAGTGGCGCCCGCGCAGGTATTCTTCCGAAGCTGCCGCATCGTTGGTCGATCCGCGCGCCAGCCCGGTTTTTTCATCCGGGCTCAGTTCAATGCGCAAGCCGTCAACGATGTGCTGAACAATCGCGTCCTGTACCGCCATAATGTCGCGCGCGTCAGCATCGATGCGATCGCTCCAGAGAATTTCGCTGGTCCTTACGTCCAACAGTTGCACGGTTACTCGCAGATGATCGCCCGCGCGCAGGAAACTCGCCGTCAGGATTGCGTCCACGCTCAACTCGCGGCCCACATCGCCCGGATCAAACTGCTGGCCCTGATACTTCACGATAACAGAAGATGGCCGCACCACCAGCGAGCGCACGCGCGCGAGTTCAGTGATCACTGCGTCGGCAAGCGAGAATTCGTAGAACGCCGTTTCCGCGTCGTTGCCCAAATTTTTGAAAGGCATGATCGCAACGCTCTTGCGCTCGCGGTCGCCAAAAGTTGTCGGCGTCTCATGTGCCTCACGCGGTTGCGAAGAACCGCGCGCCCGTCCGGACGAGCTGACGGAACTTTCGCTGCCGGTTAAGTTTCTTAGCCAGCGCAATGCGCGCCCCACTGGCCCCTGCTCGTGCAAATGGCGCGGGGCCACCGGCAAACCACTCTCGTCGATAATCGCTCCGCTAGTAGTAGCCAGATCGCGTACGACTGCGCGCAGGTCGTCACGAAACTGCGCCATTTGCTGGTAACGATCTCGTGGATTCTTCTTGAGCGCGCGGTCGATTATTTGTTGCAAGCGGGGCGGCACGGGGTCAGGCCTAGCGATATTTATTGCAATCGGTTCTTCGTGTAGTACAGCGTGACGCACATCGACGGCAGTTTTTCCGCGAAAGGGCCAGCTACCGGTGAGCATTTCATAAAGCAGCACTCCGGTGGAAAAAATGTCCGCACGCGAATCGACGCGGTCGCCACGTGCTTGTTCCGGCGCTGCGTAAGTTGCCGTGCCGTAAGGAACGCCTACCTCAGTCAATTCAGTGTGATCGATTCCGGAGGTCCTCGCTACATCTTCGTTGAGCAGTTTCGCTAAACCAAAGTCAAGCACCTTAGCCTGTCCCTTGCTGTTTACCATCACATTGCCGGCCTTGATGTCGCGGTGAATGATTCCCTGCGCATGTGCGACGACTAGGGCGTCCGCCACTTGAATCGCGATAGAGAGAGCGCTCTCGAGCTGCAAAGGCTTGCCGTTTACCAACTGGCGAACGTTGCGGCCAGGGATGTACTGCATCGCAATGAAGTGGATATCATTGATAACGTTTAGATCAAAAATCGTGCAGATATTGGGATGGTCCAAAGCGGACGCCAAACGCGCCTCCCGCTCGAAACGTTTGAGATTAGCTTCTTTGGCAACCAGCTCTTCAGGCAGCACTTTGATGACGACCGTGCGGCCCAGTTTGGAATCAACAGCTTTATAGACAGTTCCCTGTCCGCCCGCACCGAGCTTCTCGAGAATCTTGTAATTCCCTAGCGTTGTTCCAACCATGAGGTTTTGCTTTCGCCCACTGCCCGGCGTGGGCGGAGCGCAAGCTATTTAGCACGCGCGCAAACAACAGTTTGCGTTACAAGATATAGGCATTCTTGCTTTCGCCTTATTTAACTCCCAAGGCATACCACACCGCAACCCAGTGCCGCATAACCGAAACAAGTTAAAGAGTCAGCCGCGATAATGAACAAGCATTGCCCGAAAGCCCGTTCTGGCGGTATCTTCCAGCCGGAACCCTGGCGAATGATGGAAGGAAGAGACGATGAAGAAAACGCTTTTTCTAGGTTTGGCTTTAGCGCTGGTTCTTTTGGCATTGGGCGCAAGTGCTTCGGCGCAGGCACCAGTGAAACGCGTTCAGGGCGAGGATTCAACACAAGCCTTCTGGGAAAAGTTTAAGGCGGCGGTCATTACGGGCGACAAAGCGGCCGTGGCCGTCATGTCAAGATTTCCCATCGAGATGCCTTACGGCATACCGAAGGTGAAAAGTGCCGCTCAGGTTAACTCACACTACCGCGACGTGTTTTATCACGAAACCAATGCCCCGAAATGTTTTAGCAAAGCCAAACCGGAAACCGATCCCGCGCGCCCAAAAGAGTTCACTATCGCGTGCAAAACTGCCGCCGGCGACGAGGTAATAATCTATACGTTTGCACGAGGGAAAAGTGGTTGGAAGTTTACCGGGCTCGATAACATCAACGAGTAGCGTGGAATAGCGCTGACTTGTCCGCGCTTGATTTTGTTTTGAAAAGCGGCGCCCGGCGGGTCCACCTCCGCGGCAACCGCGCTGGCGTGCTCCTGCCTCCTGCTCCTGTCTCCTGCCTCCTGCTCCTTTTCGGTGTCTACTCCGCAAGCCCCATCTGCCAGAGCATGTACGCGTAATCGAAAGCCACTTCCCGCAGGAAATCGTAGCGTCCGGACGAGCCGCCGTGGCCCGCGCCCATGTTTACCTTCAACAGTATCGGATTATTGTCGGTCTTCATTGCGCGAAGTCTGGCCACCAACTTTGAGCCTTCCCAGTAGGGCACCTGGCTGTCGTTAAGCGAAACCTTCACCAGCATGGAAGGATAATTCTTGCGGCCCACGTTGTCGTAAGGCGAATACTGTTTGATGTAATCGTACGCTGCTTTCTCATTTGGATTGCCCCATTCGATGTATTCGCTCGTCGTCAACGGCAACGAAGCGTCCAGCATCGTATTCAGAACATCAACAAAGGGCACTTGCGCAACGACTGCTTTGAAGAGATCGGGACGCATGTTCGTGACTGCGCCCACCAGCAGTCCGCCCGCACTGCCGCCCTGAATCACGAGCCTGTCGCTGGATGTGTATTTATTCTTCACCAGGTATTCGGCAGAAGCGATGAAGTCGTTGAACGTATTCATCTTCTTCATCATTCTGCCTTCCTGGCGCCACTCTTCTCCCAACTCACCGCCGCCGCGTATGTGCGCGATAACATAGATCACGCCGCGATCCACCAGGCTTAGCCGGTTGGAATTGAAGGTCGGGGCGATTGAGATTCCGTATGATCCGTATCCGTAAAGCAAAAGCGGCGCCGATCCGTCCAGCTTTGTTCCCTTGCGGTAAACCACCGAGAGCGGAATCTTCGTGCCATCCGAGGCCGTAGCAAAGAGTCGTTCAGACTTGTAATTGCTCTTATCGAAGCCGCCCGGCACTTCCGTTTCCTTCAGCAGCGTGGCTTTGCCCGTATTCATGTCGTAATCAAACACCGAACTCGGCGTCACCAGCGATTGATAGTTGTAGCGCACGACGGGCGACGCGAATTCGCGGTTCTGGGCCAACGCGGCTGAATAGACCGGCTCCGGAAAAGCAATGTGATGGTTCTTGCTTGTCTTGAAATCGTGAATCTCGATCTGCTGCAAACCCTTTTCCCATTCCGACAACACCAGGTGATCGGCAAACAAATTAATATCTTCAATCTTCACTTCCGGCCGGTGGGCAATTAGTTCTTTCCAATTTTGCTGCGCCGGATCGGAGACGGGCGCAGTAACCACACGAAAGTTTTTCGCTCCCTTATTTGTGCGGATGTAGAAGAGATCGCCGCGGTGATCGACGTCATATTCGTGATCGGGTTCGCGCGGACTGATCATTTTCAATTCGGCCGTGGGCGTGGCGGCAGGCAGATAGCGATACTCTGTTGCAGTCTTGCTTTCTGACCCAACAAAGATGATGACTTTATCTCGCGAACGCCCGGCAACGACGTCAAAGAGTTCGTCCTTCTCGTCAAAGATCAAATCGGTCTTTTCGTTTCCCAAAACATGGCGAAAGAACTTGTCAGATCGTTTCGTCACCGCGTCTTCGGTTGTAAAGAAGATCGTCTTGTTGTCGTTGGCCCAGGCCACCTGGCCCACACGCTCGAAAGTCTCCGGCAAAAGCTGCCCGGTTCGCAGGTCTTTGACCTGGAGTTTGTACTGGCGGTACCCGGTGGTGTCGGTTGAATAAGCCAGGAGATTCCCATCATCACTCGGCACAAACGCGCTGATGTTGAAGAACTTGAAACCTTTGGCCAGTTCATTCTGATCCAGCACGATCTCTTCCAGAGCATCCACGCTCCCCTTCTTCCGGGCGTAGATCGGATACTGTTTGCCCTGCTCGGTGCGCGTGTAATAAAAATAATTCCCCCATTGATAAGGCACGCTTCTATCTGTCTCTTTGATGTGGCCAACCATTTCTTTGTAGAGTTTTTCCTGTAGCGCAGCGGTGGGCTTCATCAGCGCTTCGGCATAGGAATTCTCGGCTTCCAGATGTGCGGTCACTTCAGGGTTTGATTTCTCACGCAGCCAGAAGTAGTCATCGACCAGCGTGTCATTATGGATTTTCGTAGTCTTGGTTTTCTTTTCTGTCATGGGTGGTTGTGGCTTAGGCGCGTCACCATTGGACTGTGCCAGGCTCGCGCCGTTAAGCGTCAGGATCATTAGCAGTACCAAGGAAAGGTTCGCTGTTGGGGGGTTCCAGAGTTTTTTCATATTTAGGCCTTTAGCTTAAACCTCGATAGATAGATGTTGGTTTTGGAGCAACGCTGGAGCTTGCGAAAGCAGGTGTTTGCGGAACAACGAACTTTTTTGTTAACGGCGCACGGCCGTTATTAGTCATGGACCGTTCAACCGCGCGGAGGATCGCCCCAGCCCGATCCCTTGTACTTACCATCTTCCACGATGCACGGCACGGTCGGATCACCGCCCGAGAATGAAAGCATCTCGACGCGGCGCTCGCGATCCGTCTGCGCGTCATAATCGATGAACGG
>DIYZ01000279.1:97046-98643 GCA_002427845.1 Chloracidobacterium sp. UBA6041
CCACCTCTGTTCCTGGAATGAAACGGACAAAATCTCTCTCCTGCTTTACAGCTAGTTTAGCAATGTATCGGCAAAGATGAGAAGCGCCGAAAAGATCGGGTGTCATTTTTGAAACGGAAACGCTATACTTCGCCAGCCTATGAGCGAGCAGACTTGCGAACCAGTGCAAACGACTATCGTCGAAAATGATCTGCCCAATGATCTGCTGGATCCTTACGAAAAACTAATCGGTATTGAAGTGCTGGGCCGGCTAGTCGACGTGCCGGAGAAAAACCGGCTGCTTCGCTGTTTCCAGTTTCTCTCACTCAACACGATTTCCTACGGCGATTTTTGTTGGAACGGCGAGTGTACCAATTGCCAGGTCTGGTATCACACTGAAGGGCAAGGTAAGGGCAACGATAAGCCCGGCCTCGCTTGTCGCATCGAAGTGATCGAGGGAATGGTGATTACCTCCATGAGCCAGTTCATCAAGCTCAACGGAATCACAAAGTAGGACAAACAGCGAGATAGGGGAAAAAGGGGAATGGGTCACGGGAAAATGATTCTGTTTCCCCTTTCACCCTCCCCCTCTTACCCCCAAAAGCTTTGGCTCATACGGATTGACGCTTACTCTCTCCGAGCGCGCCTTCTATCCTGATGATAATCGCGCAGGTCGCCTCGCCGGTCGCGTCGATCTAATCCGAGATCCCGGCGGTCAACGCGAATGTCGTGAGAGTCGCTCCGGATTTCACTGCGGTCGCCGCGCAACTCCTGTTGGGATGCGCCTTCGCGCTTGTCCGCTCGATACTCGCGCACATCGCCGCGTCGATCCTTGACGTCGCCTCGAATATCTCGCCTATCTAAGCGAATATCTTTGCTGTCTGCTTTAGTCTCCTTACGGTCGGCACGCAGCTCCTTCCGCTCACCGGGATCAATTCCTCTCTGATTTGTTTGCGCTGACCCGGCGGTTCCGAAAACCGTCAGCAACGCCGACAACAGTAAGCAGGTTCGTAAGAGTGTTTTCTTCATTTCAGGTTCCTCCATAATTTGTTTGGTCCGATCAGCGACCGGAGTTTACGAGTTCACCGAAAGCATGGAGGAGAGACAACCCTATCCCTGGAAGCGCAGCGGTGCACTTCGGGTGACCGTTTTAACTCGCTTCGGTAACCCCCTTGCTGAGACTTAGACGCGGCGGGACGGCCGGTGGGCGAAATTTTCCGGAGGGAAGTTTCAGGCTTCAACCTTTAGGTTGTTGTTTCGCATACACGCAAGCTGAAGCTTGATGTACTCTAAACATTAATACTTTGGCACGCTGGGATCGACTTCATTCGACCAGGCGGTTATGCCGCCCTTGAGGTTCAAAAGGTTTCCGGTGAAACCAGAACGCTTGAGCGCTTCAATCGCTCTGGCGCTACGGCCGCCCATCTTGCAATGGACCACCGTCTCGCGCCCAGCATCGATTTCCGACATTCGATTCAAGACCTGAGCCAGTGGGATATGAATCGAATCAGGCAGCTTCGCCACCGCCACTTCATTGGCCTCTCGGACATCTATTATTTGAATGTCTTCACCATTATCCAGACGCTGCTTAAGTTCGGTCGCGGTGATTTCCGGCATT
>DIYZ01000280.1 GCA_002427845.1 Chloracidobacterium sp. UBA6041
CATGAGGGGTGGGCCTACCGAATTGATTACCCCTATTACTCCTGGGCCGAAACGCTCGTCCGACCGCGCATCGCGCGTCACGATCTTTCGGCGATCCTGTCGGACCTTAACCAAGTTGAACGCGCGAGCGAAGGCGTCTGGAAATTGGATAACGGTGAAATGACTTCGGCCATTAAGTTTCTGAGCGCTGATGGGACGCTGATTGCTTCAAGTCTGAAACCTGATGAAGTCGCAGAGATTTTCAGTGCGCGTTTATCGTCACAGCACCAGGGTGTAGCTAGTGCCTAGCTGCCGACCCTTCAGTGCCGTAGGCACAAAATGTTTATAGTTATTGTCAGATATAAACTCCTCGAGCCCATTTATGGGCGGCAGATGGACATTTCGCTCCTACGGAGCTAGGTCCGTATCCATTCCATGTATCTATAAACATTTCGCCGCTAAGCGGCTATGAGCACGCTCTTCAATGCATGACGTCATAATTATTGGTGCTGGAGCTGCAGGTCTGTCAGCAGCTCTTTGGTGTGATGAACTGGGCCTCGACACGCTCGTGCTCGAACAAAACGAAGCCGTCGGCGGACAACTCTTTTCCATTCACGGGCCGATCGAGAACTATCCCGGAGTGCGCGCAGCCAATGGCCGCGAGTTTTTCGAACGTTTTTCAGAAAGGCTCAGCGATGCGGATTTCGATCTTTGGACCAACATCGAAATCGAGAGCGTTGACCTGACGGCAAAGCGAGTCACCTTGAAGACCGGCGAGGAGTTGCAATCGATCGCACTGATCGTCGCGACGGGAGTAAGAAGACGGCAACTCGGAATTCCCGGTGAAAACGAGTTTGTCGGACGCGGCATTATCGAATCGTCCAGCAGAGATCATGAACAGTTTGCCGACAAGGATGTTTGCGTCATTGGCGGCGGCGATGCGGCCGTAGAGAATGCCCTTCTATTGGCGAAGGTTTGTCCGACCGTTACGCTCGTTAACCGGAGCAAAAAGTTGAGAGCGCGGCCGAGCTTTGTTGCGCGACTGCAGGGCGAGCACTGTATAACAGTTTTCCCGGAGTCAATCGTCACCAGAATTATGGGGAGCGAGGAAGTGGAAGCGGTTGAGATAATGCGGAAAGATGCGTTGCAGCCTTTTCAAATGGCGGTGCGGGGCGTCGCTATTCGCATAGGCGTTAAACCCAATACCGAAATATTTTCTGAGCAGTTAACGTTGGACCCGCAAGGTTACGCGGTGGTGACGAGTCAACAGGAAACCAACGTAACGAATGTGTTTGCTATTGGCGACGTTTCGAATCCGCTGGCGCCGACGATCAGCGGCGCAACCGGCGCGGGCGCCACTGCGGCAAAGGTGATCGCTTCGCGCTTGAACGCGCGCAAGTGAGGCCGGACCGGATTGAAAACGCTGCAACTTCGCTGCCTTCCGTGCGGAAATGGCTATGCCTTTCCGGAGAGCCACTCCTTTTTGAAAGCTGGGAGGCTACGCCTCGAACCATCGGGTCGGAGGCGCAGCCTCATGAGAAGAAACTCAACGCGCGGAAAGGCGCAGCCATTCCGCACGGAAAGCGGCAAAGCCGCGGGAGTGATCCTTAATAGAAGGGTCGCTGGATGAATCCCGAAGTGATCGAAACAACCACGCATGAGCAACCACCTTACACTGATGCGCACATCGCGGCGTATCCAGTCGAATACATTGCGGGGATTGACTTGTACAATGCCGGAGAGTTTCATGCCGCGCATGACGTTTGGGAAGAACGTTGGATGGGCGAGGTCGGCGCGCAGGAAAAACTTTTCCTGCAAGCTATGATTCAGTCAGCGGTGGCCTTTCATCATTTGGAGATCGGCCGGCCCGGTGCGGCGCGCCAGATGTATCAGCGGGCCAAAGAGAAGTTTGCGCGCCTGGGAACAAAGGTTTTCATGTCTCTTGATCTTGAAGACTACCAGATGCAACTCGACACTGCGCTATCCTGGTTGTTGAGCGTTCCGGATCCGCACGAGTTGACGCAGCCTGACGTTCCGGTACCCAGGATTAGACTACTGCCGGAACTATCCGACTTCGATTAGATCGTGTTCCATGTTGGCTATTCTCAATAACATTAGAATGCTGCTGCTGGCCTCGTGGCTCGGTGCGGCGGTATTCTTTAGCGCGGTTGTCGCTCCGAGCGCGTTCCACGTGTTAAGAGCTCTTGATCTGACCAACGCCAGCGAAATTGCCGGCACCATTGTTACGCGCACGCTTTCGGTCGTTAACACGAGCGGGCTTGTTGTGAGTTTGCTGTTACTCGTTACGGCGTTGGCGCTCAAAGAGAGTTATGGGCAGGCGCGTTTTGTTATTCAGATAGTTCTGCTGCTGATCGTTGCGGCTACAACCGCCGTTGGCCAATGGGTAATAGCGGCAAAGATGCGCGGACTGCGCGCGGCCATGCACGCGCCAATCGATCAAGTCGCGGCAAGTGATCCCAATCGTATAGCTTTCGCGGCGCTGCACGGCTATTCTGTCGCGGCGCTCGGTGTTGCGATCATTGCCGGCCTGATTGCTTTCTTCGTTATCGCCAAGCGTCAGATTGAATTGAAGTAGGAAGGAACTGAATTGGAAATCATCGAGCAAATCGAAGAGTGGCGTAGACGATACGCCGGCTGGCAAAAGGAAAGGGATGCGTCTGGCGGAAATGATGACATCGGCGAATCCTATCCTTTCGTGAAGAACCGTCATGCCCCGTTTTCGCCCGTCCGCCGCGCTTTGCCGATGCTTAACCTCGCGCTGATTTCCTCCGCGGGAGCTTACCTCGATGGTACCGCGCCGTTTGACACTACAGCCCCTGGTGGGGATTTAAGTTTTCGTGAAATTCCGGCTCAGATTGAACCGGAAGACCTGCGTTTTTCAGCTAGAGGTTATGACCCGGCAGCCGTTGAGGCTGACTCCAACTCATTGTTGCCGCTCGCCCGCCTTTTGGAATTCGAAGGCAACGGAATTATTGGTCAACTCAATCCTGTGTTTTGGAGTTGTTGCGGTTTTATTCCAGACGCAGGCGGATTGGTTGAAGCCATGGTACCTCGTCTGGTTGAGCGCGTCGCAAGAAACGAAGTGCAAGCAGCTCTGCTAATCCCCGCATCGCGACTATGCCACCAATCAGTCTCGCTTATTGCGCGCGCACTTGAGCAAGCGGACATTCCGACTATGACTTTGGCTGTCGTCAAGGAAGTCGTGGAAAGCGTGCGACCACCTCGCGCGGCGCTCTACAACGGCAAACTCGGAAGCGTCGCTGGATTGCCAAACTGGCCGGAGCATCAACGACGAGTGCTCGACGAAGCACTGCGTTTGATCGAGCCCATGGACCAACCGGACATTCGCAAGCTTGTAGTGGAGTTGGAGAGCCAGGTGGAAGCAGCGCGTGGCGAAAGATAGAGAGCATCAGGCTCACAACTTTTTTCCGGACAACACAACTAATGACAAAAGCCCGGCGCTTTTTTCTTGTTCTCGCGAGCTTACTCGCAGTAGTTGTTCTTTATCTGCTCCTTTGGCCCGTTGCCATTTCACCTCAGGCGTGGACGCCGCCACCCGCGCCACCTCTTACCGGCCAGTATCAGGCAAATTCTTTACTTGCGAAAATTGAACGGCTTCCGTTGGGGACCGGCTTGGGCCCGGAAGACGTCGCACTCGATGTGGAGGGCCGCATCTATGCCGGACTCGACGACGGCCGCATCATGCGTCTGCAGCCTAATGGAACCTATCCGGAAGTTTTTTCGAATACACACGGCCGGCCGCTGGGATTGATCTTCGATCCGGGCGGCAACCTGATTGTCGCCGACGCGATCAAGGGATTGTTGTCTATCGCTCCTGATGGTTCCGTAACTGTTTTAACTACCGAAGCGGATGGCGTGCCTTTTGGTTGTACTAACGATCTGGATGTCGCCGCCGATGGCACCATTTACTTCACCGACGCCTCCAGCAAATTTCCACTATCAAATTTCACGGCCGATATTCTTGAACACGGGCCAAACGGACGATTGCTTGCGTATGACCCCAAGACGAAGGCCACGCGGACGATTCTAAGTCATCTTTGTTTTGCGAACGGTGTAGCAGTGAGTCCGGATCAATCCTTTGTTTTGGTAGTGGAAACCGGGAAATATCGCGTACATCGTGTTTGGCTTAACAAAGGACCCACTGAAGTAGTCGTCGTTCAAAGTCGGACATGGATTGGTGGTCCGAAGTACGGAAGATCAGAAATCTTCATCGACAACCTGCCGGGATTTCCTGACGGCATTTCCTCAAACGGGAAAGACAAATTCTGGCTGGCGCTGGTTACTCCTCGCGACCAGGCGCTCGACAAATTGCTGCCACATCCCTTCCTCAGAAAAATCGTTGCGCGTTTGCCAAAGTTTCTTCAGCCGGCGCCGAAGCGCTACAGCTTCGTACTGGGTTTGGATGCAAACGGCCGCGTGATTGAAAACCTCCAGGATGGCTCACCTCAGTGCTACGCCGAAATCGCCAACGCCGTCGAGCGCAACGGCGCGCTTTATTTCGGCAGCATTGGTGAAAGCAGCGTCGGGCGTTACCGCCTTCCTCAAAGCTCCTCGAAGTAAGAAACAAAATAAGTAAGAACATTCCCTCTGAAAACCATAGTTCGGTTCGTACCGCCAAACAAGTCAAAAAGCGGGCGTTGCTCCGTCCTCGGTTCGCAACCCCATTTAGTTGCTGGGCGGAACTTCCTGAACATTCTTCGGTCGCCCGTTTCACGGGCTGTGTTTCTGCGCTTTGGGAATCCCAGCACTCAAGTGCTGGGCTACTCTCACTCGTCCGCTGCGCGGACTGAGCCGGAAACACGTTTTTCTGCAAAGCCGAATATCTGAATATCTGAATATCTGGGCTTTGCACAGAAAGTCGGGTTTTGAGGTGACTTCTTGTGCAGTATATTTAGTTTTTGTGCAGGCAAGAAAAGCTGGGGAGGTCTAATCTATCGCTAATGGATCAGCGCAATATTCCGGCTTGTGAGGAAAGTACTTGGCATGAATGTGGGGAAGGTAGAGACTAGCCGCGACAACTTCTTCAATGGGGATGACCACGCCAAAAGAACTGATTGTGTCCGTCGAGTCAGGCTCGTTAGCCTTAATCTTGTCGTAGGTACTACTCTGGTAGTTAGTTGTCAAGGATAGCCGTTGTTGTGCTAGAGGAAAGATTCGTTCAGAATTTGAGAAAGCTCGCAACACTTCCGTCGTCTCTGAGTCGCTAATTTTGTTTCTTCTTGAGTTAAGTTGACAATACCATGGTCTAATGTAATTTGGTACGAGTACTTATCTTCTATAGACAGTGAGGGCCGAAATGCTAAAACAAACGAATCATCGCTCTTTGACTTTCCTACTACTCTTGACGTTGTTCTTCCTGGCAGTACCTTTCGGCAGGCACTTAGTAAAAGCCCAACAGCAAGATTACAAAACAGGGGACGTGGTCGAAGTGAAATGGATTGATGAATGGGTCATAGCGAAGGTTGATAAATGCCTTAACGCAAGTACCTGCATGGTCTATTTCTATGACGTTCGCACGGAAAAGTACGATACAAGGTCTACCGCCATAATGACGGATCATATGCGTACGACCGTGAATAGACCTCCAACTAAACCTGATACGTCTAAACAAGGAAACGATGATGCGGCAACCGCTACTACCCAAAAGGAGCAGCCTGAGCCCTCTCCTGCGATCGGACAGCTGAAGTATAAGGTCGGCGAACGCGTTGAGTATATCGACAATGGCAAGTGGTACAAAGCAATCATCATTAAAGTCCGCGATGACAGTGCCGACCATCTCGACGGGAGAATCTATGCCCCATATCGCGTCCATCCGCTCGGTTATAACGAGTACGAGGACACTTGGGTGTGCTGTGTGGACTTTACGGATCGCCGCTCCCAACTCCGTCCTGCCGGTTCTGGCCCAACTGAGCCTGTACCCGGCGGCGAAGCAAACGACGAGGTGCTAAAGAGGATGCGTGCGGCCACAGCAGCGACACCCACTCAGCCACCAGCCAAACAATACCACTGCGTGTATTTTGTCGTGGATCATCTGGTGGATGCGGCACCGTTCACAATCACAGGCAACAGCACTTACAAGGATAGCGACGGCAAGGGCGGCACATATAGCTTCACCTCGGCATCGTCGACTTTGACTTTCCACGGCGGTAATTACGACGGGCAGCGCGCCGAGTACGAAACGAGCGGCGGCCGGCCGCGGCTTCACATTCTCGGTCCGAGTGGGCGACGCGTTATCGATTGCGATTAACACGCGGTCGAGGATGATCGCCAGGGCATTGTCAACTTAAGTGATGGTCTTAGCTGAGCCACTGTGCTCATGATGTTTCTACATAATTTGGTGCCCCCGCAGCGATTCGAACCCCGAACCAACAGATTATGAGTCGGTTTGAAGGGCATCAACAAGGTGAGACGAAACCAGATGTAGCAGTATTTACCGAATCCGCGGCCGTCAAAGTTCGTTACATCTTGCTACGTCCCAGCACGCCATCGCGCCATAATCGCGCCATCGGTCCATAGCATTACGGATGCGTGAAACACGCGACGACAAGTAGTTACGCGGTAACTTCAAAAGGCATCAGGGAAGCCGCTTAGACTTACGCACTATTGACTACTCAACGAATGGACGCCGCCATGTTTCTCCGGCAACGACTCGGATTCCATCTAGCTGATATCCCTCACTGTGGAACTCTTCGCGGTGAGCGATTGCAACTCGTTTTGCCTCTCCCCAGTTTCCCTCCATCAGCAGGCTGAAAATCGCTGGATGAATTGCCAGTTTCACATCAAGTTCTCGATCGCCGGCCAGGAACGCTATTCCAGAACTATTCTGATCTGGTCGCTCACGAGATTGGACCAAGTCAAATACAGGCTCGTAGTAATAGCGCCAATCGGCGTCTTCGACCGCGCATTTAATGTCCTTTAACCCTTTAGGTGGCTCCGGATCTCGCCAAAAGAACCTCAGCACATCATTGCGGAAGAATGCTATACCTCCGATGTGGTAAGACGGCGACTTCCCATCAATACTTACGACCCGTTGGGCTTGAGTCTTAGCCTTATTTTTCGCTTCATTGTTTGGCATACTGAGTCGCCCTTTGGACTCGAACGCTACCCACTTACCGCCGCTTGTTTGCCCAACAAGATCGGGTCGTGATCGTCCGGTTAGATGGATGTCCAACTCTGGACGGAATACATCCAAGTGCAATAACCATGGGGCATCGAGCAGCCGAGCGGAAAACAATTTACAAATAGCCATGCCCAGAAAATAGCTCACCGCCCCTTTCTCTGAAGGATCCAGTGTCTTAGCGGCTTCGGTTCTACGCAGTCGGCGACCGGCAGGACGTTGCTGTAACGCCATTCGCACTAACGATAACCGAAACAAGGCCTCATACACCGAAGCCTGACCATGCTTGAAAACGTATTGCCGATTTGGACGTCCGACAGTCACCGCCGCCCAGATCAATTCGTCCCAAGAAGTCTCGAGTACTGAAGATCCGTTCGTCACACCGCTCGAAGCTGGGAAACCTTCGGATTCATATTCAATCTTTAGATTAGATTTTGTTCCTGAGCTCGTGGGCATAAGCAGGGCTCATCGCGCAAAAGCGCACTGATTACGCGCGTTAATCTTTTACGCTTCGACCAGCTCTTCTTCGTCGGCAACCGGCAGGCTAGCGTCAGGCTTGATATCAAGCCATCGCAGCATTCCAAGATTACGGATTGCGGTAGCTACTTCTAAGGAATTGAGAGGTGGACGGCGTCTCTGTTTCCATTCCAAAACCGAGTCGAGGACTTCCATCTCTGACGGGACAGAGTTTCGTTGTTTCTTGAGGGCGTCTGCGGCGAAGATAACGGTTGCCACCACTTCTGCCTGATCGGTGTTCATCCTCAGGAACAGATCAGCGGTCCGCTCGATGATCGCCCTCCACTCATTCAGGGCAGACCTAAAATCCTTTCGCACTCTTTCGAAATTAGGACCAACCTTGACAATAAACCATTTCCCCTTTCGCTCTTCCTGAATGAGGTTGCTGTTTACCAATTTGGTCTCAGCCCATTTGAGGTCTTTGCTAAACGGTCCGTAACTGCTCTTATCATAAATGAACCCAGTCGGAAGCCCTTCCCTGGTCGCAATATAAGCAACTTTTTGAAAGATTGTTCGTCCTGTGGGCCAATGGTAAGGCTCTTCCTCAATCCGCCGTAAGATTTCAACCAGTGCGATCCAAGCGGGATTGAGCGAGGATTTAATGATCGTTTTGTCGTAGGGTAGAAACCCCGTTGAAGTCTGTGAAAGAAAGTCGACAGTCAACTCTCTTGGTGGCGTTCCGTACGGCGCATAGAGCTCAATGGGTATTTCCATTTGGCTGGCGTAGCGATAGATCAGTGGTCCGACGGCTCGCCACTCAAGCTGCCCATTTCCGCAACCTAGCGGCGGAATCGCGAGCGAGGTTACGTTCCACTCCTTATAGTTCTTCACCAAATACTGCAAACCATGTTCAATGTCATCTATACGCGATACCGATTTCCAGTGATCCTTAGTTGGGAAATTTATAATGTTGGGCGGTCCCGATCTTACAAATAAGTAAGGGACTCCCGGCTTCACTTTTCGCTGCTCGCAACGCACCACGTAGTCTTTGAACATATCCGGAAATCGCTTCTTAAACTCCAAAGCGATGCCCTTACCCATTATTCCGACGCAGTTGACAGTATTGATTAAGGTCTGCGCCTTTGACTGGAGAATGTCTGCGACGAGTATCTTCATTGACCTCAAAAGAACATCGCGTGAATCTGTACCGTTAAGTTCGTATTTAATCCTTCGAAGCTTGCGAGGGCGACGCTATTCGCAACGTAAGCACCCATGATCGCCTCGACCGATACGGAATCAGGCACTAAAACTTCAGCACACTTCTCGGCTTTGTGATTATCCTGATCGTACAAATCATCCGGATGGGTCCAGTATCGCGCAAATAATCGTTGAGAGTCCAGACGTTCAAGACCTTCAGCAACGCGCCGGAACCGAACCAAATCGGTGGCTGCATTGCGATCGGTGACGATTACATTCGGTAGATCGAGCACGCTTTGACTTATCCGAAGGACACAAATCTCATTATTGCGATGCCGGCACCTACTAAGCATTGGGTTGTGAGCGTCGAAATAGAGGTTCGCATAGTCGTGCAGCGGTCTAGCTCTTGGTATTTGTTTGTTCCTGCGCCTC
>DIYZ01000076.1:0-6584 GCA_002427845.1 Chloracidobacterium sp. UBA6041
TCAAGCTTTAGGCTTGCATGGCCAAATTGGGGAACTCTGAACGCTATGGCTTTTCGGGCTTGTCTGGCGGAAAGTCTTTTTCATCGATTTCATCGATCACCTTCAACTCCGCGCCAAACTTCTGATAACCACGGAAGCGAATGACGTTGCGACTCTGGATCGTCATATTTCTATTCACAGTCGTGAGCAGGATCTCAGACTGAGCCGGCAGCAAATACTTCTTTTCGTCGATGGTTACCCAGTCGTAGTCAATGACAGTGCTGGCGGCGGTGATTGGAAAGTCGCCTGGTATTTCGGTAGCAATCTGCTCGAAACGCAGCACGCGATTATTTTCCCGATCGATCCAGATCCGTCCGCGCGAGCCCGCACCCGCTGACGCCTCGCCGGCCGCAAGGGTGAGTTGCGAGAAAGGCTTCTTGATTTCGTATTCGTAAACCAGGGTTCGGCGCCCCTGAACCAGGTCAGTGTCGTCCAGCTTAAAAACAGTTCTTGATTCGGGCTTGAAAACATCCGCCAGGGCCGAAATGTATTCCACACCGCTGGAGCTTGCGCCGCCCACATACTTGCTGTAATCGCGGCCCTCCTTAACTTCCTGGCCAGGCGGCAGGCCATTTATGGCGAGTAGTTTGTATTGCTCACCCGCGTTTGCGCGGTAGCCAACCGCAATGGTGAGATTGTCCTGGGCCAACCAGTTGTTGGTCGTCCCATAAGCAACCGAACGTTTTATCAGTTGCTTGACTAGAAAGTCGGGCATTGCTTCGGCAGCGGCGAGCGTCGCCACGCGCGTTCGCTCCAGCAGCTCATTCGCCTCCGCATCCGGTGGCCGTGCGGAAGCCGCCGGATTCACTCTCCGGCGTTCAGCTTCTTCCAGCGTGCGCCGTAGCACCGCATCGTTTCCACTTTTGCTCGCCACCAGGGAACGCATTCCGTCGTTAAGCGGAAAACCAATACCGCGCGTGCGAATCTCTTCGACGATTTCGTCGCGCCGTTCGGGATATTTCGGCAACTGGTAAACGAGCGCGACGATATCCTGCCTGGTCAGTGGTCCGTCGGAAGATTGTGCCCGGATGCGGGTAAGCGGCGCCCCCAAAAACAGTATTACCAAACCAATCTGAAATAACTGTAGAAATTTGCTATTCATTTTTATTAATCGATCTTTTTAATTAATGGGAAGTCGCCGCATGAGTTCAGCGCCAATAATAGTTGTACCGGGCGTGCTGTCAATCAGCGATGGCTCCAACATGAGGATGCCCACGGTCGCTGAGTCACCAGGGAGTTCCAGGATGACGTCGATATTAGTTAATTGCTTTCTTTCGATGGTAACACCATTGACGAGATAGCTTTTGAAGCTGGTTGCTTCTATCTTGATCGAATAGCTTTCCGGTGAATCAGGGCTCATTTGAATAAAGCGCTTAACGGATGTTGCCGTGGAAGTTTGACTGCTGTTCGATGAATTCCCAGCCGGATAGTTGCCTTGGCTCATGTTCCTTCCAAAAAGGCCCGTCACGGTTGGGGCAACAAATTTGGAGTGCGCTGGCTTGACAGCGCTTTATATCCGGCGGAGTAGCGAAGGCATGGAAAGCAAAAGCGGCGTCAAGCCGCCGCACTCCAAAGCTACAAACAAAGCTTTTCAATGGCTTTTGTTAGTATCCCGACGCACTGCTTCAATTCATTGACCGGAACAAACTCGCCGGTGCGATGCGCAACGCGTATGTCGCCGGGGCCAAGCACGACCGCTTCGGCGCCCAGTTCAGCCATCTGGGCTGCCTCTGTTCCAAAAGAGACGGTACCGGCGTCATTGCCGGATATTCGTTCGAGCAATTTCACGAGGGTCGAGTCAGTGGAGGTTTCGAAGCCTTCATCCGCACGTGCTGCATCCACTTCGCAAGCGAAATCGGGATCGAGTTTTTTCTCCTCGTCGATCGCCGAAGAAAGCAGATCGAGCACGCGCTGCGGATCCTGGCCCGGTATCGGGCGCCACTCGAGCGTGAAGCGACACGCTCCTGCGATCACGTTCTTCGCTGTGCCGCCACTAATCAGTCCAACATTCAGAGTCGTGTAAGGAGGATCAAACGCGGCTTGCTGTTCGCTGCGCAGATGCCCCGCGATTTTTTCAATTCGCGCAATCAGACGCGCGGCGCCAAAAATTGCCGATGATCCAATGCTCGGGTAAGCGCTATGGGCTTCGCGGCCTTGCACGAGAACCTCCGCCAGGCAGTAGCCCTTGCCGGCGCGCATCGGCCGCAGGGAAGTGGGCTCGCCAACTATTGCATAACGCGAATGCAGGGCCCGGGCTTCAGCTAGCCGCTTTGCGCCTACGAGGCCAACCTCTTCATCGGCCGTAAAGATAAGCGCTAAGGGATGCGCCAGGGTTTTTAAGTCAACGGCGTCGAGTGCCGTTAGCGAAGCGGCGATGAAAGCCTTTGTGTCACACGAGCCGCGCCCGTAAAGTTTTCCTTCCCATTCATTGAGCTTCAGAGCGTCGGTCCATCCGGCATCGTAAGGAACGGTGTCAGTGTGCCCAACCAGCGCCAATTCCACTTCCATCTGGTCTGATAACTCCGTACCCGCAACAGCAATCAGGTTAATTTTTTGGGCGCCACTTTCATCTGTGTAGGGAAAGCGTTTTATGTGCAGGCCTAATGTTTCACATCGGTATGCCAGGTAGTCAACAATCTCTGAGTTTGAGTGTGATGAGACGGAGTCTATCGCGACAAGTTGGGCAAGTGTTTCAGTAACGGTCATTGTGTTTATAGGTCAGAGCGGGGGCCTGCCCCCTTCCTGACCCTGAGATTGTTTGAGATCAAAGATGCTTCCAGAATTGAGAGCTTGCTGATTTCAGAAATTACAGGCAAAGAGTGACTCAACCTGAAAAAGTATCCCCGAAGTTGGACCCGCTCGGGGTTGGAAAGGGGGGATGCCCCCCGCTCCTTCTGAAAATCACTCTATTTGGCCCCACAGTTTTCTTTGCAATCGCTTGAAGCGCTCGACTATTTCTTCCTGCTGAGCATGTCTGCCGTCTTCAACAATTCGCTTCCCGCCCACGACCACATCTCTGACGGCTGTCTTTGAAAGCGAGAAGACGATACTGGAAAGAAGATCATCCGCCGAGGCGCCCGCTATTGTGGGATCGTCGAGATCGACAGTTAAGAAATCCGCCGGGTGTCCTGGTTGAAGTATTCCCCCAGGCGCTCGCAGGCTCGCGGCGCCGTTAATGGTTGCACACTCAAAGAGACGCGCTGCAAGAGCAAAAGCCCGACCATGAGGGAGGGCTCCATTGGTATCGGAAAGCGATGAGCCCTCCCTATCCGTCCCACCCCAGCCGGGCCTCCCGGCTGGGAACCCCGGGGTCAGGCTTCCGTTAGGCGCCAAAATCGCACGCTCCATTTTCTGTAAGCGGAGGTGATACTCCAACTCGCGCGCGTCTTCAAGCAGATCGATCTCTACGTGACTGTCAGTACCCAGCGAGACGCGCACGCCTTGCTTGAAAAAACCATCGACCGGCATGATGCCATCGCCAAGGTTTCGCTCCGTAGTTGGACATGCGCAGGCCATCGCACCAGCCTGGGCCAGCATGCCGATTGCTTTGGGCGTCACATGAATCAAATGCACGCCCGTGAATCGCTCGCTGAGTAGCCCTTCGGTCTCCAGCAGTGCAACCGGCGACCTGCCATACTCTTGAATGCAAGCGGAAACCTCCGCCGGTTGTTCTGCCACATGCATGTGCACGGCAAGCTTCCGCTCGTTCGCAAATTGAATGACTTCGCGCAGGTAGTCGAGCGGCACGGCGCGCACGCTATGTGGCGCGACGCCAATCCAGACCATGTCAGGGGAACTTGCAGTCTTGTTTACCTCGTCGATTAACTCTTGCAGGTTCGTAAGATAAGTGCCTGCATCTTTTTCAACGAAGCGCGCTTGGCGGGGATTCATTTCAGTCTCGTATCCGGAACGCGCGTAAGCAACTCGCAGCAGTGCGATACGCAGGCCGACGTCCGCAGCCGCACGCACCACTGCTTTAGCGAGAAGATTAGGATCGGTATAAGGAATTCCGTCCGGGTCATGATGAAGGTAATGAAACTCGCCTACAGTAGTGATACCGGTCAGCGCCATTTCCAGAAAGGCCATCCGCGAGGCATCGTAAACGTCTTCCGGCGTAAGGCGCGTAGCGGCGCTGTACATCATTTCGCGCCAGGTCCAAAAGCTGTCGTTGCTGTTTGAGGTGCGGTATTCAGTGCGGCCGCGAATCACACGCTGGAACGCATGCGAATGGGCGTTGATGAGACCCGGCAGGAGAGCGCGATTTTGGAGACGAAAGGCGCCTCCAATCCTATTTGCATGATCAAGACGCGCTATTCGGCCTTCCCCGTCGCAAATAATTGCGATGTCACGTTCAAAACGGCCGCCTTTGTAAATCAAGTCTGGCAGCCATACGGCATCCCGAGAGTGGTTCAAGTTTAGTCGTCTCCAGGTCAGGAAGGGGGCATGCCCCCGCTCTTAGTTCCTAACTTGATCACTGTCTAAAGCTTCGTTGCCAGCACTTCCTTAGCGGCAGTGCGATCCCCTGTGCAACTAATCCGCCGCGGACCCTCCAGGTATTCAATGCTGAATCCAAGCTGCGAATAGAGTTCAACAATGCGCGTGGTCGCCTGGTTCGATAGCACCACTGGGCCACGATGCCCGGCCAGCCATTCCGCCGTCCGCACCTGATCTTCCCAGCTGAAACCGCCGGCGCTGTAACTCCGGAATTCGACGTCGTAGGGCGGATCGGCGTAGATGAAATCGTCCGACTCCACCGGCAGCGATGCAATATCGCTACTCGTAAACACCCAGCCTTGAAAGACTGGCCGCAACTGAGAGAAATTCCCGGCGTAAGTAATCGACTTGTGACTGCCAAACGGCACATTGAATTCACCGCTCTGATTAAATCGGCAGAGTCCGTTAAAGCCAGTGCGATTCAGGTAGTAAAAAAGCTGGGCCGCCTCGGCGCTGCGCCAATCCCCGTCTTTGATTAACTCATTGAAACGGGTGCGGTGCCGGTAAAAACACTCCCGCTCATTCTTCATCGCGATCGTTATCCGGAGACCGTTTTGCAAATGGGTGTAAAAATTAATGAGATGAGGATTGACATCATTCAAGAGCGCGCGTCTTGGCATTAGGCCCAGAGCCGCGGCGAGCCCGCCACAAAAAGGTTCAACGTAACGCCGGGAGGAATGCAAACGCCAGAGCGGCTGCAGGTGAGGCAACAGCCAACGTTTGCCGCCAGCCCATTTCAACGCCGGTTTCGGCGAACTTTCAAGGTCGCGCCTCGGAGTACCAGAAAGAGAACCAGAAGAAGAACCTGCCAGCGGCAGATCTACGAATGAATTTAGTGAAGACGATGCAGCGCGAGTTCGTCGTCTAACTCGCGTGTGTTCCGCCGCTCCGGATCGTTTTGCTTCTAAAAGAATTTTTGTTTTCACTTTTGCGAAAGGAAAATAACAGCACGCCTCCCGCCGGTCAAAGATAAGTTTTCAAGATTAGTCCGTATTGTCCTAATTTGACGTTCTTCTCTGCGCAAACTCTGTGTCCGCTGCGTCTCAGCGGTTAATGATTGGTTCAAGGTCACTCACCGCGACGCAGAGTCCGCTGAGAAAACGCAGAGACGCAAAATCAGGACACAACCGTTCAGTTACAAACAAAATTTCGCGCGCTCGAAACTGGAACCAACGCGACCTTAGTTGTATCTCAAATTATTGTCTTACTGCGAAACGAAATAAAGAAACGCAGAACAGATTTCCCTGATCCAGTTTCCTTAAGAAAAACTGCAGGAAATCCGGAACGCGATCGTCATGATCCAACCGCGCCAAACATTGTTTTGCACAGTTCGTTGGTAGTGAGGAAGTTCCATTGACACTTTCGGTGATGATGAGTATCTTTCCGAAAACGAAAACTACCCAAGAGGGACCTGCGAGCCAGCCTTTGCTGACTTAGGCGGGATTTTCACTCTAAAAATTCCGGAGGACCCGATGAAAAAAGCTTTACCCCTCGCAAGACAGGAATCTCTAGTCATCAAAGAACTTCCGGACGAAACCCTCGTCTACGATCTCAGGGAAGATAAAGCACATTGCCTTAACCAAACAGCGGCTCGTGTTTGGAAGAGTTGTGATGGGCAAACCACGGTAAGCGAAATAGCACGTGCATTAGGTGGGAAGATCAACTCTCGATCTGACGAAGACATCGTCTGGCTGGCCCTTGATCAGTTACAAAAATTCAAGTTGCTGGAAGAGGCGCCGCCCAAGCCGGCTCATCTGTCTGGGATGACGCGTCGCCAGGCGGTCGCTCGCATGGGTATCGCCGCAGTAGCGTTGCCGGTGATCATCTCGATTGTCTCGCCCACGGCTCAAGCTCAGGCGTCTGGTTTGCCACCGACCGCATGCTGTGTCAGCCACGGCGACTGTTCGTCGAACAATTGTTGTCAGGATCCCACCTGCCTTGTCTTTCCGGGTAGTCCAAGCCAATCTACAAAGCAATGCTATCCTGCTGGAACCCCCTGCAAATAGCCCTGAGATTGGATCTCGAATGGCGTGCGCGGCCCGAAATCATTC